>JBBDNT010000077.1:0-6784 GCA_040877445.1 Planctomycetaceae bacterium | reverse complement strand
ATCGCACACCGAACTCCCGACGTCGAAGGCACCATCGATCGACATCGGCGAGAATCCGCGGAGCTTTTTCGAGTGCCGGGGGCGCGGGCTTCGCGCGGCGAACTGAAGTTCGCTCTACGGAGGCCGCCGCGTCGAAAAGCCGCAACCAGGACGGGATTTTCACCACGGACGGGCACGGATCAGCACGGATACGCACGATAAACACGGATTCGTCATCGCATCCGTGCCCATCCGTGTCATCCGTGGTCGCGAATTCGCGTAGAAAGTGCGGAAGTGAAACGACCTCGCCGCGACGAGAAACGACTTCGACGGCTCGTTCTTCGTCTTTCGTATCTTCGTGCCTTGGTGGTTCGATCGCCTCCCCCCGCTGACGCGGGAGGCTCGCTCCACTTCTTTGCGGCTTCGCGTCGACGGCATCGTTCAAATCGCCGCCGGGCCGCTTTCGCCGGTGCGGATGCGGATCACCTGCAACAGTTCGGTGACGAAGATCTTGCCGTCGCCGATCTCGCCCGTGTGGGCGGAGTCCAGGATCGTCCGCACGGCCTTGTCGGCGTCCTCGTCGGCGACGACGACTTCGAGCTTCACTTTCGGAAGGAAATCGACGGTGTATTCCGCGCCGCGATAGGTCTCCTTGTGCCCCCGCTGCCGGCCGAAGCCGCGGATCTCGGAGACGGTCATCCCCTGAATTTCCGCCGCCGCGAGCGCGTTCTTGACCTCTTCCAGCTTGAAGTGACGAATGATGGCTTCGATTTTCTTCATGATGTCCCGTGCGTCGCGTGAAGTCGAACCAGCGCCCAGCGGCGCCCCCGCAGATCGCTCTCAACTCTCGACTCTCGACTCCTCCTCACACCGCGTCTTCGCCGGTCTCTCCCGTGCGGATGCGAATGACCTGCGCCAAATCGGTGATGAAGATCTTCCCGTCGCCGATGCCCCCCGTGCGGGCGGTGTCGACGATCGCCTGCACGACGGCGTCGACGTCGGCGTCGGGGACGACCAATTCCATCCGCGCCTTGGGAAGGAAGTCGACGGCGAACTCGCCGCCGCGATAGTGCTCCTTCCGCCCCTTCTGCCGGCCGAAGCCGCGCACCTCGGAGACGGTCATCCCGTGGACGCCGATCGCGGTGAGCGCGTCCTTGACCTCTTCGAGCTTGTAATGGCGGATGATCGCCTCGATCTTCTTCATGCCGCCATGATAACGGCGGCGGCGCGCGGGAGAAACGCCGGGGAAGGCCGCGCCAGCGGCCGACGTCCCCTCTCCCCCGGCTTTGCGGGGGTGTGGCTGGGGTCGATCCGCCGCAAGACGCTTTCCACGTCCAACGACGTCGCTCGGCGGATCGCCCCCAGCGATGCGCGGGCGGGTCGGCGATTCGCTGGGGGCTTCGCTGCGCTACGACCCCAGCCACCCCCGCGACTTCACGCGGTGTGCAGGATCGCTCCGCGCAAAATGCGTCGCACGGTCGGCGCTTGGGCGCGATGCGATTCGTCTATCGGCGAAGCGGGGTTTCTGCTATTTCCCTCTCGTGGCGGACATTCCGCGCGACTCTCCGCAACGCGACGCCGCGCGGGATCGTGAAATTCGGTCGATATCGGCAGCGAACCTCATGCGCAACGCCGTTTCTCATTCGGTCATCGCCGGCGGAAGGGCGGTCGCCCTCCGCTGGCGCGCCTTGTCGATCGCTCTCCGCCGCGGAATGTGGCGGGCGACGCGCCCCTGGGCGCGGGTGACGGACCGCGGGCGCGACGACGACGCCACCTCCACGCCCCGCGACGGCCGACGCGGCACGGGCGCGGCGCCGCTCGTCGCCGCCACGCATCGCCGCCACGGACCGCGACACCCGTGGGTCTTCGCCTCGGCGCTGGGGTTCGCCGGGATCGCCGTGCTCGCCCTGTTGCACTTGTTCGATGCGGGCGACGCGCCGAAACCCGAATCGCTGGCGGTCGCCGATCCCGACGCCGTTCAGAACGCCGCTCCGCCGGCAGCGCCGATTCCGGCGGCTTCGTGGTCGGCACCGTGGGATCACCCGGACGACCACGAAGACGGCCACCACGACCACGACCACCACGGCCACGCGCCGGCGGATGCGCACCGCGATCCGAGGCTCGTCCAGATCGATCGCCCGCTTTCCGAATCCGATCCGCCGCCGCGCGCGCTGGAGCCTTTGGCCGAACCCGCCGAACTGTCGCTGGACGTGGCGATCGCGGCGCCGGTCCCCCCCGCGCCGACCGACAGCGTGGCCGATGCGCCGGCGCGGTTCTTCGTGACGTCGGCCGGCTCGGTCGATGAGCCGCCGCCGGCTTCGGAAGCCGTTCATCAAGCCGCCCCGGGAGACGACGGCTGGCACGTCGCCGTCCCCTTCGCCGTGCGGATCGTGCCCGACCCCGCCGTGCGCACCGTTTCGTTCGTGCAATCGTCGGCAAGCGCGTCGGCGGAGACGCGGGTCGCCCCGTCGCCGCTCGTGCTCGCGGCCGATCCGCCCGCGATGACGTGTCCCGGCGGAGCGGTCGAGGTGACCCTCCGCATCACGAACGCGGGCGAGGAGGTTGCCGAGGGCGTGCGGCTCCGCGTCGATCTTCCCGAAGGCCTGACGCATCCGCACGGTCGGGCGCTGGAACAACCGCTGGAACCGCTCGCCCCGGGCGAGACGCGAGCCGTGCGGCTGGTGGTGACGGCGGACGGAGCCGGCGAATACCCGATCGACGCCCGCCTGGCGGTCGGCGAGTCGGAGGGGCTTCCAGTCGAGGTGCTGCTCCGCTGCGCGGCGACCGCCCCGCCTTCGAGCGTGCCGCGACCCGGCGGCGTCTCGCATCCCGCGCAGTCGCCTTCATGGTGCGACTGCGTTCCGTGAATCGGGTCGGTCACGACGAAGTGCGGATCGGGGCTTCGTCGACCATAATGGTGATGTGAAGGGGGGCCGGGCACGGATCAGGCTTCGCGAAACCGCAAGCGTGTGGCGGGCGGTTTCGATGCTCTCGTCGTTCCCTGGTTTTCCATTCACGAAAATCGCCGTCGCATGTCCGTCCATCGAATCCGGTTGCGGGGGCCTTGGAAGTACGAGTGGTTCGCCGCGCGCTCCGACCCGCCATCCCTCGATTCCCCGGCGACCGATCCATCGGCCGTGCTGGTCGGCGTGGCGACGATGCCCGCCAGGTGGGACGCGCTTTTCGGTCGGCGGGCCGGCCGCGTTCGCTTCCGCCGCGTCTTCCACCGCCCGACGAACCTCGATCCGGACGAACGCGTTTACGTGGTCGTGGAGCGGCTCATCGCCGGGGCGACGCTGGAATTGGACGGCCATCGCCTGGGACGCATCGCTCCGGACGAGGAGCGCGGCGAGTTCGACATCACCTCTCTCGTCCGGCCGAACAGCGAACTTTCGATCGAACTCGCCCACGATCCGCGAGCCGACGACGCACGGGCGGGCGAGGTGTGGGGGACGGTCGCGGTGGAGATTCGGGGCAGTGGACGGTAGGCTGCAGTGGGCAGTCGGCCTTAGTACCACAACGCCATTCGAATTGGGCTTCTACGTCAAGGATGAATTCGTCACAAGGTAAGCTTTCGAGCTTTCGATTGTCGGGACTCCGGAGAAACCGCGATGAAGCCGAAGCGACTGAGCCTGCTTCTCGCTGCCATGTGTCTCGCGCTGTTCGGCCTCGGGCTGGCCGCGTGGCTCGTCCCGTACTATCGCGAGCGGGCGGCGCTCGCGGAACTCGACCGGATCGGGATATATGTGCCGCATCTCTCTTCGCGTGCGTGGACCCCGAAGAACGGAAGCGGCGTACTCCACGAGGAAGACCTCTTCCCCCGCCCGAGGATCGAAATGGCGAAAGGCGGTCCCGACTGGCTGCGACGTCTGGTGGGCGACAAGTGGATGGAGCCCTTCGATCGAGTTGGAATGGTCGACTTGACGCACTCGTACAATTCTCCGTTCCTCGGCCCGGCGGAACAGGACAGATCCTACCAATTGCTGACCCGTCTGCGCAGCATCGATCACTTGATCGTCGGATATGGCACATCTGGCGATTCGCGACTCGACCAGATCCGCGCCTGTTTCCCCAAGACGACCGTCAGCGACACGATGATTCCGAGGATTCCGCCCTTTCCCGCGCATCCTTGACAGCCGTTTCCGCGCTCGCGTAGGATGCGGAATCTTCGGTCGCGGCCCGTTGCGCGGGCCGTTTTTTCACGCCTTCCCATCGCAGCAGGATCGAGTCGCGTCATGGCGGTCCCCAAGCACAAGACATCGAAGATGCGCAAGCGGCATCGCCGCAGCGCGAACCTCAAGAAGACCGCGCCGCAGTGCCAGACCCCCGTCCCGACTCACGTCGTCTGCCCGAATTGCGGCTTTTACCAGGGTCGCACGCTCGTCGAGATCGAGGATTGACCGCACATGCGGATCGCGCTGGACGCCATGGGAGGCGATTTCGCGCCGGCGCCCAATATCACCGGCGCCGTCGAGGCATTGAGGACGCAGCCCGAACTGGAAGTCGTGCTCGTCGGTGACCGGCCGCGACTCGAGCGGCTGGTCGAAGAGACCGGCTACACCGGCGAGCGGCTTTCCTTCGCCGACGCCGAGGGCGTCGTCGGCATGGACGAGAAGCCCACCGAGGCCCTCCGCAAGAAGCCCAATTGCTCCATCGCCGTCTGTTGGGGGCTGATGGCCGGCAAGGAGGTCGATGCGGTCGTCAGCGCGGGAAACACCGGCGCCGTCGTCGCGGCGGGCTTGCGGACGCGGCTGTTCCTGAAGGGGGTCAAGCGGCCGGGCATCGCCGTCCCGCTTCCCACTTCTCAGGGCCGCAGCGTGCTCGTGGACGTGGGCGCGAACCCCGCCGCCCGGCCGGAGCACCTCGTGCAATACGGCGTGATGGGCGCCATCTACGCCCGCGAAATGCTCGGCATCGCCGAGCCGCGCGTCGGCCTGATGAACATCGGCAGCGAGGAGGGCAAGGGGAACGAACTCTACCGCGAAACGCACCTCTGCCTGACGAAAAGCCCCCTCGCGAGCCGCTACGTCGGCAACGTCGAAGGCCGCGGACTTTACCAGGGAGAGGCCGACGTCCTCGTCTGCGAAGGCTTCGTCGGCAACGTGATCCTCAAGGTCAGCGAGGGCATGGCCGAGTTCATGATGCAGTCGATCGGCAGCGAACTGGTCGACAAACTCGGCGACGCGAAAGACGCGGCCAAGCGCGCCCTCGGCGAACTGCACCGGCGCTATCAATACCAGGAGGGGGGTGGCGCGCCGCTGCTGGGGATCGACGGGATTTGCATCATCTGCCACGGTTCGAGCAACGGCGTCGCGATTCGAAACGCCCTCAAGGTCGCGACGACGTTCAGCAACCGACAGATCAACGCGCAGATCACGAATGAACTCGCCGCGGGGTGAGTGGAAGAAGGAAGACAGAAGAGAGAAGAAAGAAGACGGAAGAAAACTCACTGCTGATCCGTTTCCCGTTTGGCTTTCCCTGAATTCGTTCTTCCGTCGTCTTTCTTCCTTCTTGTTTCTTCCCCCCCGGGAGTCTCCCGTGCCGAAAATCGCATTGCTCTTCCCCGGACAGGGCGCCCAGCACGTCGGCATGGGGCGGACGATCGCCGAACGCTATCCGGCGGCCCGCGCGCTCTACGATCGCGCCCACGAAATTCTCGGCTACGATCTCGCGAAACTGTGCTTCGAGGGGCCGGCGGAGGAACTCGATTCGACCGTCATCAGCCAGCCGGCGATCTTCGTCACCAGTCTCGCCGCGCTCGAGATGCTGCGGGCCGACTCGCCCGAAATCGCCTTGTCCTGCGAGATGACGGCCGGCCTCAGTCTCGGCGAGTACACCGCGCTCGTGTTCGCCGGCGCGCTGAGCTTCGAGGACGGCCTCCGCGTCGTGCAGCGCCGCGGCGAGGCGATGCAGGCCGCCTCCGACGCGACCCCCTCCGGCATGGTCAGCCTGCTGTTGCTCGACCGGCCGGTCGTCGAAGAGATTCGACGGGAAGCGGAAGCGGCGGGCCGGCTGTGGTTCGCCAATTTTCTCTGCCCGGGAAACATCGTCCTCTCGGGGGAGAACGCCGCCTGCGAACGCGCCGAGGAAATCGCCGCGGAGAAGGGGGGCCGCGCGGTCCCGCTCGCCGTCGCGGGGGCGTTTCACACCGAGATCATGCGGCCGGCCGACGCGCGGCTGGCCGAGGTGCTCGCCGGCGTGGAGATCTCGAAGCCGGAAATTCCCGTCGTCTCGAACGTCGACGCCGCCATTCATGACGATCCGGACGAGATCCGCGATCTGCTGGTGCGGCAAGTCGTCAGTCCGGTGTTGTGGGAAGACTCGTTGCGGACGATGCTCGCGGCGGGGGTCGACGAGTTCCACGAGATCGGTCCGGGGAAGGTGCTCAAGGGATTGCTGAAGCGAATCGACCGCAAACTTCCCTGCACCACCGTGAACGACTCGCCCTGACGAGCCGCCGCCCGCCCGCATCGAATTCGCGTAACACATTAACCGGATGGCGGAGTGGCCGAATCGAACAGGTCGGCCGACGATCGGGCGGGTAGGACGAACTTCAGTTCGTCGTGCCCGCCATCGCACGCCGAACTCCCGACGTCGAAAGCACCATCGATCGACATCGACGAGAATCTGCGGATCTATGCGGAGTGCACGGGGCGCGGGCTTCGCACGGCGAACTGAAGTTCGCCCTACGAAGGCCGCCGCGTCGAACTCGTCCTCCGCCAATCGGGCAAAGTGTTGCGATTCGCAAGAATTCTGGCTCATCCGGGAAACGCGTCCCCGGCAGTGTGATGGCTTGAAAAGAAGC
>JBBDNT010000076.1:0-6819 GCA_040877445.1 Planctomycetaceae bacterium | reverse complement strand
CATCCTACGGTCGACCCACAAGATCAAGGTTGAAGGCGTCCTACGGACAACCCACAAGTTCAATCTGGATGAACTGCTACGCCCGAATCGAAGCCGCTTCTCGCATTCGAACCCAGTGGCTCAAACCGTCCCGTCGCGCAGCCCGTCGTGAACCGACCAGAACTCGTCCACGTTTTCCAGCGGACGCGTCCGGCAGTCCTCCGATTCCAGATCGACAGTCCGGCCGATGCTCCGGGACACGGCGCGCTCGATGCCGCTCCGCGTGCGCTCGTCCTCCGGCAGTTCGAGCGCGACCAGTCGCGCGTCTTCGGAGCCGGATTCCTCGCTGATGCAATGTTCCGCCGGAAGGTAGATCGTCCCGGTCGCGAAATCGACGGCGAACGCGATCACGCCCGGCACGAAGAAGAACAACAGGCCGACCGCGTCGAGCGCGACGATCGTCCAGTCGAGCTTTCCGGCCGGCTGGCCGCGGCGTTCGGGATGGAGGATCGTCCCGCAGCCGGCCGCCCAGAGCAGCCCGCCGCCGACTCCGATCCGCAGGAAGTCGCGTCGCGATTGAAGGGAACGCATCGCAGGCGGTCGCCGACGGCGCGGAGGCGCGCGGTCGGCGTCGATGATTCGAGGAATGGGATAGGAAGCAGCGGAAGCGAGGCGGCGGGTTGTAGTCCACAAGGGGAGTTCGACTCAAGGCCGATCGGTCGGACACGCGACGCACGCCCGATCGACCGACCGACTCGAACGCTGGGATTGCCTCGCGCCGGGGATTCCGCTAGATTCCCCGCCCCGATCCCCCCGAGTTCGATCCGAAGGAACTTTCGACATGCGACGCCCGTCGATCGTCCGATATGGCGCGGTCGCGGCGGCCTGTCTTCTGGCGGGTTGTCTGCTGACGGGCTGCGGCGCGGCGCAGAAGACCGGACCGTTCGCCTGGATCGGTTTCGGTCGGTCCCAGCCCGCGGCCGTCGCCCGGAAGAATCCGCTCCGCCGGTCGGACGACGCATCCCGGTCGAGGGCGGACGATGATCGTGCCGCGTCGCGGGCGGAGGCGGTCGCGCATCTCGATTCCGGCGACGAGCCGAACCCCGAGACGCTGGCCCTGCTCGAACGCGAATTCGCGGATGCGACCCCGGAAGAGCGACGGGACTACGCCGGCCTGGCCGAGTTGCCACCCGACGTCGCCGCGCAGATCCTCCGCACTCGGCGATTGGGGCTTCAACGCGATTCCGAGTCCGGAAGCGACACGCGTCTGGCGAGCGCCGTGGAGGAAGAGTCCGCCCGGGAGGAACCCCCGCCGCTGGGCGACGCGTCGCCGGGATCGCCCGTCCGCGAGCCCGCCGATGGTCTTCGCATCTCCGGCGGAAGCGGGCTGGGCAACGCCAGTCCCTGGGGCCGCGAGAACCCGGCCGTGCTCGATCCGCATCTTCAGCCGCTCGACGGACCGGGAATCCGCAGCGCCGCGCGTCCGCCGACCGACGACGGTTTCGGCCACTCGACATCGCACGGAAAGCAAACGTCGCCCGGCGCGGCGGCGGGGCAACCGCGGTCGGGACACGGCCATCCCATCATCGCTCACCGGGAACCCGGTTCCAATGAAGCCACCGCCGGACGAGTCGCTCCCGAACGCGGCGCGAACGAGCCGGAATGGGATGCGCAACCCCTCGAGGGTCGTCCGCCGGAACCCGAGCCGCCGGTTCCGCCCCCCATCGCGAACGCCTTGCCCGGCGCCGCCGGCGATCCGTCGATCGAGCGGTTCGGACCGATTCCCGACCCGCGCTCCGCGGACTGGGACGCCGAGTTGCAGCGGTTGATCGCCCGGGCCGAAAGCCGCATCGCCACAGCGACGCTCGGCGGGACCGACGCCGAGCGGAACGAGTACATCCGCCGGCACGTGCATTTGCGGCTGCTGTACCTGATGTCCGGACAGCAAGGCCGGGCGATCGTGGCGATTCCGGGCATCGAACCGGCCGACCAGGAATTCTGGATGCAGGCCATCTGGGCGCTCAACGATTACTTCGATCAATCCCGATTGCCCGACAAGCAAGATCGGGCGGCTCAGGCGGTCGCCCAGCTGCGCACCGCGATCCGGAAGCTGCAGGAGCAGGCCAGCCTCGACCTGCGAAACGTCACCTTCTGCCACAAGATTTCCAGCTTCGGGAACTACGAGCGGTTCGACCGCGACGAGTTCAATCCCGGCCAGCCGGTGTTGCTGTACGCCGAGGTCGCCAACTTCGCCAGCGAAACGACCGGCGAAGGACAGTATCGCACGATGCTCAAGTCGACCATCGAGATTTACAAGGCGGGCCGCGACGGCGACCTGGTGGAACAACTGACGTTCCCCGCCACGGAAGACCTGTGCCGCAATCATCGCCAGGACTACTTCCACAGCTACGAGTTCACGATTCCCGCCCGCGCCTCGCTCGGCCCGCACGTCGTGAAGCTGACGGTCGAAGACCAGCTCAGCCGCAAGCTGGCGACGTACAGCGTGAACTTCACCGTGCGGTGACGGGGCGCATTGCAAGCGTCGATCGCGCCAAGTAAGCTGAAACGGGGGGCTTGCGAAACCCTCCAGCGCACTTCGACGCGATCGCCGCGGCCCGTTCGCCGCGCCGGCCCTCTTCGGCTCGACCCACGACAGCAACGCCAACTCGACCTTCTCGGCCGATCGATGCCCACCCGGGGCTTCGGCCGCCGGACGCGTGACCCCGATGGACCACCGGGACGTTCGAAATCTTCACCGACCGGATTCCCTGCTGGAGCGGGCGCGTCCCTTTCTGGAGATGCATCCCTACGCCGTCGTCGTGATGGATGCCCGCGGCCGCATCGTCCACGTCAACGAATCAGCCTCGGCGCTGTTCGAGTACCCTCCGGCGGAATTGTTGGGGCGGGAGGTCGAAGTCCTGCTTCCGGAGCGCGACCGCGACCGGCATCGAGCCGAGCGTCTCGCCTATCTCGAGAATCCGCAGCCCGTTCCCGGAAGCGGACGCCGCCTGATGGGCCGCAAGCGGGACGGAACCGAGTTCCCCGTCGAAATCGGATTGAACCCCCACACGGACGGCGGGGAACTGCTGATCGTCGCCGTCGTGGTGGACGTCGCCGGCCGGCCGGACGCGGCGCTCGACGCGATGCGGCTGGTCGAATCGGAAGGCCGGGTTCTCGAGCGCCGCCGCGCGCAGAAGGCCCTCGAGCAGGAGCGTTACCTGCTGCACAGCCTGCTGGACAACATTCCCGACAACATCTACTTCAAGGACGCCGAAGGACGCTTCCTGCGGATCAACCGCGCCAAGGCCCGCCGCTCGGGACTCGCCGACCCGGCCGAGGCGCTCGGCCGGACCGACTTCGACTTCTTCCCCGAGCCGCACGCCCGCCGCGCCGCCGAAGACGAACACCGAATGATGGAGTCGGGCGAGCCGTTGGTCGGCAAGGAGGAGCGGCTCGAATGGCCGGACGGGAAAGTGAGCTGGGTCTCGACCACCAAGGTGCCGCTCCGCGACCGCGAGGGGCGGATCGTGGGGACGTTCGGCATCTCGCGCGACATCAGCCGCTTGAAAGAGGCGGAAGAGGCGCTCCGCGAGGCGAAGGAGATCGCCGAGGCCGCCAGCCGCGCCAAAAGCGACTTCCTCGCCAACATGAGCCACGAAATCCGCACGCCGCTGAACGCGATCATCGGGATGACGGAACTGGTGCTCGACACGCAGCTCACCGCGGCGCAGCGGGAGTATCTGCGGACGGTGTTCGCCTCGGGCGAGGCGCTGCTGGAACTCATCAACGACATTCTCGATTTCTCCAAGATCGAAGCGGGCAAATTCGAACTCGAGCGCACCGGGTTCGATCTCCGCGAGTCGGTCGGCGACACCATGAAATCGCTCGCCCTCCGCGCCCATCGCGAGGAACTCGAACTCGCGTTTCACGTCGCGCCGGACGTGCCGGAACTGCTCATCGGCGACCCGGCCCGTTTGCGGCAGGTGCTGGTGAACCTGATCGGCAACGCGATCAAGTTCACCGAGGAAGGCGAAGTGGTGCTCGACGTGTCCCGCGTTCGCAGCGACGTTCGTAGTGACCCGCTTCAGCGGGTCGAATCGGCGGACGCGGCTTCCGTCTCGGACACCCAGCCGGACCGCCTGAAGGCGGTCACTACGAACGCGGCCACGACGAACTCCGAGACGGAAGACGGCCGCGTGCGCCTTTGCTTTTCCGTGCGCGACACCGGGATCGGCATTCCATCGGAGAAGCTCGACGTGATCTTCGACGCCTTCGAGCAGGCCGACACCTCGATGACCCGCCGCTATGGCGGCACCGGCCTGGGACTGGCGATCTCGTCGCGGCTCGTCGAGTTGATGGGGGGCGAGATCGCCGTCGAAAGCGAGGTCGGCAAGGGGAGCACGTTCCACTTCACGGCGGAGTTCGCGGTGCCGAAATCGTCCGCGACGGCGGCCCGGCGCTGGAAGCAGCCGTATCTCGACGGGCTGCCGGTGCTCGTCGTGGACGACAACGGAACCAACCGGCGGATCCTGGAAGAGATGCTGCGGAACTGGGGGATGGCCCCGGTCACCGCCCCCAGCGCGCGGGCGGCGCTCGCCGAGTTGCACCGCGCCCATCGCGCGAGCGCGCCGTACGGCTTGCTGCTCAGCGACGTCAACATGCCGGAAACCGACGGGTTCCGGCTGGTCGAGTGGATCCGACAGGATCCGAACCTCGCCAGCACGGTGATCATGATGCTCACTTCGGGAGGCCGCCCGGGGGACGTGGCCCGCTGCGAGGCGCTGGGGGCGGCGTCGTACCTCATCAAGCCGGTCAAGCAGTCGGAACTGTTCGACGCGATCGCGGTGGCGCTCGACATCGACCGGCCGGAGAAGGTCGCCCCCGGCGAGCCGGGCGCCGGGGGACCGGTCCGTCCCTTGAAAGTTCTGCTCGCGGAAGACAGTCTGCCCAATCAGAAACTGGCGATCGGGCTTTTGGAGCGCTGGGGACACACGGTGACCGTGGCGAACGACGGGCGGGCCGCCGTCGAGGCGGTCGAACACGCCCAGCGTGACCGCGGAGAGCGGTTCGACCTGGTTCTGATGGACGTGCAAATGCCCGAAATGGACGGCCTCGAAGCGACGCGGCGAATCCGCCGGCACGAGCGGCGGACGGGCGGCCACACGCCGATCGTCGCCATGACCGCCCACGCCATGAAGGGAGACCGCGAGCAGTGCCTCGAAGCCGGCATGGACGATTACATCGCCAAGCCGGTCCGGGCTCGCGCGCTGTTGGAGAAGATCCAGGGGTTGGTCCGCGCTCCTGAGGACGCCGCCGCGCACCCGTTGCCGTTGCCCGAAGGCGGCGCGGTCGATTGGCCGGCGGCGCTCGAGGCGGTCGACGGGGACCGCGAGTTGCTGCGCGACGTGGCCGCCGCGCTGCTCGAAGAGGCGCCGGGGCTGTTGCAGATGATCTCCCGCGGGTTTTCCGGGGACGATGCCGAACTCGTCCGCCGCGGCGCCCACACGCTGGCCGGCGCGATGCGGACGTTCGGCGCGGAAGCCGCCGTCGAAAAAGCCCGCGCGCTGGAGGCCGCCGCCAAGGCGCGCGAGTTGAGCGGCGTCGGCGTCGTTCGTTCCGAGTTGGAACGCGAAACCGCGGCGTTGTTGGCCGAGTTGTCGGCATTCGTTTCCCCACCGGGCGCACCTTCCGAGAAGGGCGGCCTTCCACCCCAAGCAGGAGCCGCGACATGACGCGGGTGTTGATCGTCGACGACTCCGCCACCGACCGCCGCCTCGCGGGGGGGCTGCTCGAGCGGAAGGGAGGCTTCGAGCTGCTCTTCGCCGAGCACGGCCGCGCCGCGCTCGAGCAGCTCGAGCTGCACCTTCCCGACCTCGTCCTCACCGATTTGCAGATGCCCGAAATGGACGGCCTCGAGCTGGTCCAGGCGATCAAACGCGACTACCCCCTGATCCCGGTCATCCTGATGACCGCCAAGGGGAGCGAAGACATCGCCGTGCGGGCCTTGCAGCACGGGGCCGCCAGCTACGTCCCCAAACGGCAACTCTCGACCGACCTGGACGAGATCGTCGAGCGCGTGCTGTCGGCCGCCTCCGAGATTCGCGGTCACAGCCGCCTGATGAGCCGCATGAGCGAAAGCGTTCATCGCTTCATGCTCGAAAACGACGTGACCCTCGTGCATTCCGTGGTGCACTACCTGCAGGACGCGATGGCCCGGTTGCGGCTATGCACCGAAGCCGAAAAGCTCCGCGTCGGCGTCGCCCTGGAAGAGGCGCTCGTCAACGCCTACTACCATGGCAATCTCGAAGTCAGTTCGACCCTTCGCGAGGACGACCACCAGGCGTATTACGACCTCGCCCGCCAGCGCGCGCAGGAAGAACCCTACCGCACGCGTTCGATTCACGTCGAGGCCCGCCTGACGCAGTCCGAGGCCGTGTACGTCATCCGCGACGAAGGCCCCGGCTTCGATCCCGGCTCGCTCCCCGATCCCTGCGATCCCGAGAACCTCGAACGCCCCTGCGGCCGCGGACTGTTGCTGATGCGGACCTTCATGGACGAAGTCCACTACAACGAGCGCGGCAACGAGGTCACGCTCATCAAACGCAAGCCCCCGCGAGACGAATCCGGCGAGGGCGAAGACGACGCCCCGCGGAATTCCGCAGACGACGCGCTTTGAATACCGAGCCGCGACCGTGAGGGAGCGTCGTCGGCTTCGAGATTCTCGGGGAAAACCGCTCCCTGACGGTCGTGGCTCGAAACAGTCGCCCCGCCCGCGTGCCCGGGCTGGGTGTGGCAAGAGTTTTTGGCGACGCCAACTCTCTTCGGCGATGGGTGGCGGGG
>JBBDNT010000075.1:0-6820 GCA_040877445.1 Planctomycetaceae bacterium | reverse complement strand
GTGGCGCGCGCCGGGGGCTTTCGCTGCGCGAAGCGCCCCCGCCACCCGACGACTCTCGACTCTCGACCCTCGACCCTCCCGTTACATGCCTGTTACCGGACCCCCCTCGAAATCCTCCTAGAATGCGAGCGTTCCCGTCCGGCGGCCTTGTGGTCGCGGGCGCGCGTTTCCGAAACCATGGGAGGTGTCGCATGTCGATTCGAACGCAGCAGCGAACGAGAGCGTGGGCCGTCGCATCGTGCCTGTGCGCGATGCTTGTCGCGGAGGGTCGAGACGCCGAAGCTCAAACGGTCGCCCCGAGCGGCCGGGCGCTGGCGTCGCAAGTGATCGTGCCGCAGTCACGGGCGTTCGCCGGGCACGGCGTTCGCGCCGTGACGATGACCGGGGTGGAAGCGGGCGTCGTCATTTCCGAACAGGTCGCGACGACGACGATCGACATCGCCCTCGCCAATCCGAACTCGCGCGTGCAGGAAGCGGAAATCGTGCTGCCCGTGCCGGAAGGCTCCGTCGTCCGCGGGTTCTCGTTCCAGGGATCTTCCAGCGAGCCGACCGCCGAACTTCTGCCGAAAGACGAGGCCCGCCGCATCTACGACGCGATCGTCGCCAAGACCCGCGACCCCGCGCTGCTCGAATTCATCGGGACCGACGTGATTCGCTCGAGCGTGTTCCCCGTCCCGGCGAACGGCACGCAGAAAGTGCGGATCACCTACGAGCAGGTGCTCACCGCGCGCGGCCCGCAGGTCGATTTCGTCCTGCCCCGCACCGATTCGCTCGACTACCGCACGCCCTGGAAGATCGCCGTGCGGATCAAGTCGAAGCGGCCGGTCGCCACCGTCTATTCTCCGACGCACGCGATCGAAACGACGCGGGCGGCGGACGGCATCGTCTCGGCCCGCATCACCGAAGCCGCCGCGACCGACCCCGGCGCGTTCCGCCTGTCGTACCTGTTGCAGCAGGGCAGCGTGACCGCCTCGCTGATGGCCTATCCCGATCCTTCCGGCCGCGATGGGGGCTACTTCCTGCTGCTCGCCGGCATGCCGCACGACGCGAACGGTCGCGAAACGGTTCGGCGGGAAGTGACGCTCGCACTCGACCGTTCGGGCAGCATGGCGGGCGAGAAGTGGCAACAGGCGCAAGCCGCCGCGCTGCAAGTGCTCGCCGGGCTGCGCGATGGCGAGCGGTTCAACATCATCGATTACAGCGACAACGTGCGCCAGTTCGCCGAGTCGCCGGTCGCTCTCGATGCGGAATACCGCACGGCGGCGCGCCGATACATCACCGAGTTGCGCCCCATGGGTGGGACGAACATCCATCAAGCGCTCGCGACCCCGTTACGTCAGCCGCACGACGACGACACGCTCCCGATCGTGCTGTTCCTCACCGACGGCCTGCCGACCGTGGGAGACAGGTCGGAAGCGGGAATCGCCTCGCTCGCCGAGAAGGCGAATCCGCATCAGCGGCGAATCTACACCTTCGGCGTCGGCGTCGACGTCAATACGCCGCTGCTCTCGCGGCTGGCGAGCGTCACCCGCGCCAAGGCGACGTTCGTGCTGCCGAAGGAGGACGTCGAGGTGAAAGTCGGCCAGGTGTTCGCCGAGCTTCAAGGCCCGGTGCTGGTGAAGGCGAAACTCGAAGCGATCGAGCGGAACGGTTCCGTCGCATCGAGCCGCGTTCACGAAATGTTCCCGGCCGACTTGCCCGACCTCTTCCTGGGCGACCAACTCGTCGTGCTGGGTCGGTATGACGGCCGCGCGCCGCTGTCGTTCCGATTGGCGGGAACGTATCTCGGCAAGCCGCGCGAGTTCCGGTTCGACTTCCCGCTTGAACACGCGGGGGAACGCAACGCGTTCGTCGGCCGGTTGTGGGCCAGCCGGAAGATCGGCGTGCTGAACGACGCCATCCGCCAGTTCGGCGCGACCGACGCCGCCACCGCCATCGCCCGGTCGAAGACCGACACGCGGCTCAAAGAGCTGACGGAAGAGATTCTGCGATTGACGAAGGACTTCGGCATCCTCTCCGAGTACACGGCGTTCCTCGCCCGGGAAGGAACCGACCTCACGAAGAGCGACGAAGTGCTCGCCGAGGCGCGAAAGAACTTCACCGAGCAGGCGGTCGCCGTCCGCAGCGGCAGCGAAGCCGTCAGCCAGGAGGTGAACAACACCGTTCGGGTTCAGCAGTCCGTGCTCAACACCCGCAACTTCGCCTACGATCGCAACCTCAACCGCGTGGAAGTGGCGAACGTGCAGCAGATCAACGGCCGGGGCTACTTCCGCCGCGGCGACCAATGGATCGACGGCCGCCTCACCTACGGAGGCCGGAGCACGCAGGCGGACCGCGTGATCGAGTTCGGCACCGACGAGTACCGGCAACTCGTCGAACAACTGCTGAAGGCGGGCCGGCAGAACGAACTCTCGCTGCAAGGCGACGTGCTGCTGGAAATCGACGGGGTCGCTGAAGCGGGCGGCGACCACCACAATAGGACGGATTGCCGATCCGTCCGCCGTTCGACATGCCACGAACGAGCAATTCACGGTAAGCTGGAACGAAAGGCTCGTGGAGAACGTTCCCATGCAACCGCCGCGCATCCTGGTCGTCGAGGACGACGTGCCCATTCGGCGCGGCGTCGTCGATGCGCTCCAAGCCGCCGGGTATACGACGAGCGAAGCCGGTTCGGCGGCGCAGGCGCGGCGGGCGGTCGCCGAAGATGGCTTCGATTTGCTGCTGCTCGATCTCGTGCTGCCCGGCGGCGATGGGTTGGACATTCTCGAAGAATTGCGCGGCACGCGGCCCGAGCGGCCGGTCATCATTCTCACCGCCCGAGGCGAAGAGGCCGACCGCGTGCGCGGCCTCAAGCTGGGGGCGGACGATTACGTCGTGAAGCCGTTCAGCGCGCGGGAACTGCTCGCCCGCGTCGAAGCGGTGTTGCGCCGCGCGCCCCCTTCCAATGGCCAGGCCGAGCGCATCCCGTTCGTCGGCGGCGCGGTCGATCTCGCCCGCAACGAGATCGTCTTCGACGATGCGACGCGCGCCGAACTGTCGCAGCGCGAGGCGGTGTTGTTGGCGTATTTCGCGCGGAACGCGGGCCGCACGATCGACCGCGACGAACTGATTCGCCACGTCTGGAACCTCGACCCGCACGGTCTGCAAACCCGCACGGTCGACATGCACGTCGCCCGCCTGCGGGAGAAACTCCACGACGACCCGACGGCGCCGCGGCTGATCCGCACGATCCGCGGGAAGGGGTATGTGTTCGGCGGGGATTGAAGATCGGAGGCGGCGGATGGAGGATATACCAGTGGGTGGCTGGGGTCGAAGCGAAGCGCAGCCCCCAGCGATTCGCTCGACGAGTCTCGTTGTTTCCGAAACCGAATCGAACGGCGTCAGTTGCGTCCTTGGTATCGACGCCGTGAGAACAAGCCGCTGGGGGCTGCGCTTCGCTTCGACCCCAGCCACCCCTTCACTACGGCGCCAGCCGCCCCCTTCGACCGCAGCCAAGTGTGAAAGGCAAGCGAAATGCGACGGCGACATCGCAGGAACTACAATGACCCCGGCCATGCCCACGAGCTGACCTTCTGCTGCTATGCGGGTCACCCGTTCTTGAAGTCGGAACGCACGTGTCGTTGGCTGGCGGAGTCCATCGACGCCGCACGCGACGAATTGAATTTCGACGTCTGGGCCTTCGTGTTCATGCCGGAACATGTCCACTTGATCGTTCGCCCGCGCGCAGCCGTGTACGACATCGCGCAGATCCGCAAGACGATCAAGTCGCCCGTCGCGATGCGGGCGATCGGGTATCTCGAGGAGCATGCGCCCGAGTGGTTGCCGCGGATCACCCGGCAACGTGGCTCCCGCACGGAGAGGCTCTTCTGGCAATCCGGGGGAGGGTTCGATCGAAACATCTTCGAGCGGGCGACGCTGATGAAGATGATCGATTACATCCACGCGAATCCGGTTCGTCGGGGACTAGTCGAACGCCCGGAAGAATGGTGGTGGTCGAGCGCCGCATTCTTGCTTCAATTGGCGGAGTCGCCGTTGCGACTCGATCGGATTCCCTCGGAATGGGGGGAGTGAGGGCGCATCGCTGGGGGCTGCGCTTCGCTACGACCCCAGCCACCCCCCCCAAAGTGAACCCTCAACCCTCAACCCTCAACTCGCCATGAAACGTCCCCTTATCACCTGGCTCGTGTTCGCCGTTTGCGTGGCCGCCGTCGTGGGGGTGATGGGGGGGGTGACGGCGATGTTGTTGCGGCTCGAAGTGGCGGAGATCGAGGCGGAGCGGCGGGCCGAGTTCGAACGCATCGCCCTGTGGCGGATGGACTCGTTGATGCTCCCCCTCATCGCCCAGGAAAGCGCCCGCCCCTTCGCCGCCTACGAACGCCCCAGTGCCGTCGGGACCGATCGCGTTTCGCCGGGAACTCCGACCGACGCGGCCGGCGAACCGCCGCAGTGGTCGCCGCAGCCGGTGCTCCATTTTCATGTCGCCCCGGACGGAAAGGTCTCGTCGCCGGAAGTGCCTCTCGCCGACGTTGCGCCGCTGAGGTGGACGACGTCGATCGAAATCGACTTGCGGCGTCGGTTCGTCGATTTGCGCGATTCGATCCGCCCGGCCGAACTGCTCGCAAGTCTCGATCAGCACGAACGCCGGCTGATCTACGAGAACGACGGCGGCGCCATCCCCCCCGTGGTTTACCCTCCGGTCGCGGTCAGCGAGGCGAACGCACCCAACTGGTCGGAGCAAGTCCCGCTCGACGAGCAATTCTCCCGGCGGAATCAGCTCGAACAGCAACTGACGATCGGCCGCGCGCAAGACCGTGGATTGCGCGGGTACGGCGAATATCAGCAGCGGCTGCAGAACACGGCGAATGTCAACAATTACAGGGCACAGGCCTCCTCGCCCGCGCCAGCCATCGCCGACGCTCCCGCGCGCAGGCGAATCGAACTCGAGCCGATCCGCGCGATCTGGCACGCCGACCGGCTGCTGCTCGTCCGCCGGGCGCACGTCGACGGCGACGATTATCTGCAAGGCTGCCTGCTCGACTGGGCGACGATCCGCAACGGACTGGCGGCGGAAGTCGGCGATCTGTTCCCGCTCGCGCGACTCGTCCCGATCGAAGCGGACGACGCGGGAATCGAACCGTTGCGAATGGCGACGCTGCCGGTGCGGCTCGTCTCCGGATCGCTCGCGCCGGTCGAGCCGCTGGGATTGACGCCGATGCGGTTCACGCTGGGAATCGGCTGGTCGTTCCTGCTCGCCGCCGCGGGCGCGGTGGGGATGTTGCTGTGGGGCACGTTGCGGTTGAGCGAGCGGCGGGCGGCGTTCGTCGCGGCGGTCACGCACGAATTGCGCACCCCGCTCACCACGTTTCGCCTTTACACCGGCATGCTGGTCGACGGCGTCGTCGCGACCGAGGAGAAGCGGGCCGAATATCTCGGCACGCTCGCCACCGAGGCCGACCGCCTCGAGCACCTCGTCGACAACGTGCTCGCCTACTCGCGGCTCGAACGCACCGGCGACGCTCCGTTCCGCGAGCCGGTCGACTTGAACGCCCTCGTCGCGCGGCTCGGCGACTCGCTTGGCGGGCTGGCGGCGCGGTCGGGGATGATACTGACCGTCGACGTCCCGGAGGCGCCGGTGATCGTCGCGGCGGAGGCCGGGGCGATCGAACGAATCGTGTTCAACCTCGTCGACAACGCCTGCAAGTACGGCGCGCGCGACGGCGACGGGCGCATCTTGTTGACGGTCGCGACGGACGAGGCGCGCGGCCGCGGCATCGTGCGGGTTCGCGACGACGGGCCGGGAATCGACCCCGCCTCCGCGAAGCGACTGTTCCGCCCGTTCTCGAAGCCGGTTTCCGAAGCGGCCCGCACCGCGCCCGGCGTGGGCCTCGGCCTGGCGTTGTCGCGGCGACTGGCGCGGCGGATGAACGGAGAGTTGTCGCTCGACGCCGCGGAAAGCGGAGCGTCGTTCACGCTGACGCTGCCGGCGTTTCGAGCAGCGCCTTGAGCCGCTTCAAGTCGGCCCGGTTCGCGCGGCGGATCATCGTGGCCATCAAGGGCGCCATCAGCCGGGAAAAGCCGCGCGGCTCGCCGCGATTGCGGAGCGTCATCCGCGTGCCATTCGCGCCGGCATCGGTCCACTCGTAAGTCGTTTCCATGGGAAACGGACCCTCGGCGGTGCGCATCACGAACCGCTCGCCGGGGAAGAATTCGGCGACCGCGTAAGTGTACGCCAGCCGTTTCCCCAGAAATCTCGCCACGAATGCGATCCGCGATCCGACGCGCAACGGCGGCGAGGTCTTCCACTCCACCGACTGGATATTCACGTACCACGCCGGCGCATTGTCCGGTTCGGCCGCGTAAGCGGCCACCTCGGCACGCGGCCGGGCGATCGTGATTTCGGTGAGGACGTCGACGGGCACGGGCGGCGATTCTCCCAGGCGGGCGCCAGCTTCGCGAGTCGCCACGGTCGTCATGACGGAGCGAACTCCCGGGAGGATTCTCACCGAAGTCATCCCCCGTGACAAGCAATCGTCCCGGGCGGGCGGCGGAAGTGAAGGGCGTCGCAGTGCAATCGTTTCACTTTCGCGCCTCCTGCGCACTGCAATCGTTTCACTTCCGTTCGCCGTGCGCGAATTTCATGACCACGGATCTCCCAGCGCGGCCAAGCCGCAACCATAGCCGCATGCGAAGACGCGAAGGAAATGCGAAGACGAGGAAACCGCGACGGCACGAAGCCACGAAGAGAAATGGCGCGTGGCGGGGGATCGGTTGGGGCCGCGATCGGGTCGGCGCCGTTCGCCGTTCGGCCGGAGGCGCACTC
>JBBDNT010000074.1:0-6830 GCA_040877445.1 Planctomycetaceae bacterium | reverse complement strand
CCGCCCCCCCCCCCCCCCCCCCCCCCCCCCGACTCGCACGATTCTTCCACGCGGGCGAGTGGATCGGTTCGGCCCCGGCCGCGGCGCTCGAGATTCGGAGCGACGGCTCTCTCAGCGTCCCGCCGCGGCGGCCGGCTCCAGCACGCCACCGCGAACCTCACTCAGCGCATCGTGGACGCGTGCGGCGGCCGATTCGTGATGGCGGCGCATTTCCTCGGGGGCGGGCATCCGGCGTCGCCAACGCTCGAGGACTTCCGCCGTCTCGTCGAAGAGTTCGTCCTCCACCGGCCAGAGCCGTTCCCAGATCTCGGTCAAGCGGCCGGTTTCCACGTTGTCCTTGTCCGCGTAGTTCGCGTCGCGAAGCTCGATCGCCAACGTGCACAGCGAACTGCGGCGGCCTCCCAGAAGCGGTTCGGCCACCGCTTCCGCGCCGACCCAGCAGGGGACCGCGGCGGAAAAGGCCGGGTCGCCCAGCATCACCCACATCGTCGTCAGCAGGGGATTCTCGCCCGGCTTCACGCCGTGGAACACCGCCGCCGACACCGTCGACCGGCGGCAGATCGTTCCCGCCGTGTTGATGGCGTCGGGCAACAGCCCGTCGGCGGAACCGTTGACGGTTCGGCAATACGGCTCGCCGTCGCCGTCCGCCATGTCGCGGCAACAGTTGCGGACGACGTAGCGGAAGTCGGATGTTTCGTCGCGGGCCGCTTCGGCGAAGAGGGCGTCGGCCCGAAGGTAGCGGTCGCCGGAGTAGATGTCCGCCGGAGTTTTTCCATTTTCCAGCGAACGGCCGCTGGGGCCGGTCATCGAGAAATTCGAGCGAACGACGTAGCCGTGCGGCGCGGTCTCGGGATCGTTGGCGTCGAACTTCTTGTAGGCTTGGTGGCTGGCCTCGAAGATCGCGGCGCCTCCCTGGGCGTCGATGACGCCGAAGTTCGACTTGGTGGTTCGTCCGTTGTCGTTGGTGCTTTCGAGGAGTTCTTCGAATTCCTCGACGGTGGCGCAGGTCGCGAGGGCGCGCTTCATGAAGGGGCCGTTGCCCGGGCCGGACTTGTTGCCCCCCGGGAGGTCGCGGACCACCGAGTTCTCGATGCAGAAGCCCGCCTCGTTGACCCCCATCCAGATCGAGCCGCGCGAACCGGCGTCGACGACTCCCAGATAGCGGAACTTCGCCCCCTGGAGAAGCACCACCTGGTTGTCGCGTTTGGCGGTGTCGCGGTTCTTCCAGAGAATGGGCCGGCCATCGACGGTCGCCTTGCCCGAGACGACGCCCGTCGTGCAGGCGCGTCCGGGAACGGGAAGCGCGAACGTCGCGGCGAGCAGCGACGCGAACGCGATCATCAAGCCGCATCCGCGAACTCGGAGTCGAAGCGCATCGGTCATCCGTCGGTTCCTCATTCTGCGAAGAGTCGAAATTCGAGTGGCCGGGAATCGAGTGTTCGGGGGACTGGATCGCCCGCGAATCGTCCATGGTGGCGTTTCCCGCCGCCACGAGCAAGCGCGGGCGATCACGCGGAACACCGGAGGCGACTCGGGAGCCGACGCGGTTCATCCCCTCGGTGGCGGGCGCGGTGTGCCGCGAGGGATATCTCGCGGCTCTGTCGGATCGCGGCCTGTTTCGGCCGATCCGTTGCGAATCGAGCGGGGAGTCGTATGCTGGAATCGGTCTCCAACGCATGGCCGCCATGGACCGAACTCGCCGCGGGAGGCAAGGACCGCGAAACCATTCGAGCGACGATCAACGACGAACGCGCCGCCATGCAGCGGCTGATTCGCGACGAACAACAGGACGGGACGTGATCCGCGACGGGCATTCCATGTTCGACCTCTCCCTGGTTCAAGCCGCCCTCCGCGAGTTCGGCATCGACGCGTGGTTGTTGTACGACTTCCGCGGGGCGAACGTGCTCGCGCGGCGGGTGCTGCAATTGCCGGACGACGCGATCGGGTCGCGGCGGTTCTTCTATCTCGTCCCCGCCGAAGGTTCGCCGCGGAAACTGGTGCATCGCATCGAAGCCGGCGCCCTCGACGCGCTCCCCGGCGAGAAGTCGGTCTATCTCCGCTGGCAGGAACTCGAAGCGGGAATCCACGCGCTCGTCGAATCCTATGCCACGGTCGCGATGGAGTATTCCCCCCGCAACGCGAACCCCTACGTCGCGCGGGTCGATGCCGGGACCGTCGAGTTGGTGCGCGGGTTCGGCCCCGAAGTCGTCTCCTCCGGCGACCTCGTGCAGCGGTTCGAGGCGACTTGGACCGACGCCATGTGGGAACTGCATCTCGCCGCGGAAGTTCACACGCAGTCTGCTTTCGAACTCGCCTGGAAGCTGATCGCCGAGCGGACCCGCGACGGCGGGCGCATCGAAGAGGGCGAAGTCCGCGACGCGATCATGGCGCACTTCGCCCGCAACGGCATGACGACCTATCATCCGCCGATCGTCGCCCGGGCCGCGCACTCCGGCGATCCGCATTACGAGACCGGCACTGGAAGCGACACCGCGATTCGCGCGGGCGATCTGGTGATGATCGACCAGTGGGCGAAGATCGATCACCCCGACGGCGTCTACAGCGATCTCACACGGATGGGCTATGTCGGCGAATCGGTCCCCCGGGAATATGCCGATGTGTTCGCGATCGTCGCCCGCGCCCGCGACGCGGCGATCGAGCGCGTGCGCGCGGCGTTCGAATCGTCCCCCGCCGAGTCGTTGCAGGGCTGGCAGGTCGATCGCGCGGCGCGCGACGTGATCGAGGCGGCCGGCTACGGCGAGCGGTTCGTGCATCGCACGGGGCACAGCATCGGCCGCGAGACGCATGGCAACGGGGCGAACATGGATGACCTGGAAACGCGCGAGGAGCGCCGCGTGCTGCCGCGCACCTGCTTCTCGATCGAGCCGGGCATCTATCTGCCGGAGTTCGGCATCCGCAGCGAGGTGAACGTGTACGTCGCGGGCGATGGAACGGTAAACGTCACCGGCGGGCCTGTGCAGACGAAGATATTGCCGCTCCACCGGCCCGGGTAGTCACCCCTCGATCCCAAGCTCCGCCGCAATCGAGGAATTTCGATCACAGGCTCGTCGAGTCCCTCGCCCGTTCCATCCAGCGGTATTGTTCGTCAGTCATGCCATCGGTCCAGACGCGGGCCGGGCGCGCCCAGAACGGCCGGGCATGGGCGACGCAGAGCCAGTGCAATGCCCGAGCGGTGACGAACTTGTGGCCGCGCGCCTGGACGAAGTCCCTGCCGTCCCACGATTTTCCTTGCAGGATGTATCCCTCATCGGGTTGCAATTGCATGACCAACGACCCCGAAGCGACGTTTCCTGTTGGACCGACGACTGTTCGCTCGCCGCAGGCGTCGCATCGATCGTCAACATGCCAACAGTTGTCGCAAATGATGGGACCGTCTCCGCAAAACGGACACGCGTTGGGCTTGTCCACAAGTATGTACGGGCGCAGCCACACGCGGCCGGCGAACTCGAGTCCCAACAGGTTCGGGGCGCCGGTCTCTTCCGTGGCGGACTGGTTGACGTTGATCACCATCGGGAAGAAGTCCATTCCCGTCAGACGGGTTGCCCGCGATCGGATCGCGAATGATTCGCTGACCACGCAAAGATCGCTGCACGAAGGGATGAACTCCGACACTACGGCCCCTCCGCCGAGATCCATCAAGGTGTTCTTCCGATTGACGAACGTGGCAGTCTCGTGCGACTTCGACCGCGGACACTCGAACTCGTGGAGATATCCCTCCGCGACGGTCCCGATGTGAAATACCTCGCCATTCAGGAAGATGGTTTCGAAGTTGGGTTGCGGGCGGCTGCTGACCGCCCAGGTTATATCGCGATCGCCCTCGATCTCGAAATCGTCGAACTGCACGCCGAATTCGTAGAAGATCCCGTACTCGAGCGTGCCGGATTCGTCGTGAACGATATCGCAAGCCATCGGTACGCTCCTCCGCTCACTTCGGCTTTTGCTTCCCTCGTTCCCAGGCCGAGCTTGGGAACGAGAGAAACTGATTCTTGCGCGAACTCTAACTTTCAGGAGACTCGGGAGGCGGCATGTCTTCGTTTCGCGCGCCGCGTGCGGGGTCCGTCTGCACGACCGCAACTGCCGCGAGAATCAGCAGGAACGCGACCGCGTAGCGCCACGTGAACGTTTCCTTCAGCACGAGCACCGAGAACACCGCGAACACGACCAGCGTGATGACTTCCTGAATGATCTTGAGCTGCCCCGCCGTGAACCCTTCCTGCTCGTAACCGATGCGGTTCGCCGGCACCTGTAGGCAATACTCGAAGAACGCGATCCCCCAACTCGCGAGGATCACGACCCACAACGAGAGCTTGCGATACTCCGGCCGCAGGTGCAGGTACCAGGCGGTGGTCATGAACACGTTGGAGAGCACCAGCAGAGTGATGGCGCGCATCGATGGCGTCTGGCTTCCAGGGGTCAGGAACTGATCGCATCCCCCCGCTGACGCGGAAGGCTCGCCAACTAACCGCGTTTCGCCGCCCGCGCCGCTTCGATCGCCTGCATGAACAGTTGCCGCTCCTGCTTCAAACCCGCCGCCTTGTCTTCCGGCGGGCTGATTCCCTCCAGCAGCAGCCAGCCGCGGTAGTCGCTCTCGACGAGCAGCCGCATCAGGTCGGCATACGGGTAAACGTGCCGGCGGCTGGCGAACTCGTGGATGTGCACCGTCGCCCCGAAGCGGTCGCGGACGAGCGCGAAGTTGTGGGCCAAGCCCTCGCCTTCGAGATCCACCGCGTTGCAGTTCCAGCAAATGGCGGCCGCGGGATGATCCGCCACCTCCATGATCGCCTTGATCGTCGGCAACTCGGAGCATTGCCCGTGCGTCTCCAGCCGCACTTCCTGGCCGAGATCGGCGGCGAACTTCGCGCACTCGTTGAGCGACTTCCCGATCTGCTCGATCGTCTTCTCGCGGGGGACATTCGGGTGAAAGCGGTCCGGCTTGACCTTCACGCCGGTCGCGCCGCAGTCGTGGCTCAATTGTAGGAACGCCTTCGTGTTCGCGATCGCCCGCTTGACGACGGCGGGATCGGGGTTGTCGAACCGCTCGTCGCTGCCCGGACCGGTGAACGTCACCGGGCTGTCGGCGAACCGCTTCTTCACGTCGGTCCGCTCCGCCTTCGACAGCGACGGCTCGACCGCGTGCGGATGTCCGGTCCGCAGTTCGACGCCCAGCGCGCCCCCTTCGGCGCACACGGCGAGCAGCGTCGGCAGATCGAAGCCCTGCCCCCATTGATAGGTGACGAGGCCGAACTCGAGCCCCTCCGGCTCGCCGGGCCGCGCGGCCGGCGGTGTCGCGGCGCGCTGACCGGGGGCGGACGAATCATCCGCCGCCAAGCTCGGGACTCGCGTTTCAAGCAGAGCCGCTCCGGCCGACAGCGCGAGACCGCGCTGAAGAAACTCCCGGCGATCGAACGACGGCGACATCGGCGAACCCTCCCCGGAGGACGAGATGGACGCCGACAGTATAGCCGGACCACGCAGTAGGCAGTACGCAGTCGGCAGTCGGCAAGCCTTACGCCTGCGGTTTCGCGTCTTCCGAAGATCCCTTGCCTCACGCCACGCGCTGGTGCGCCAAGGCCGACGTGCCGCGCAGTGCGTCGGCCCGGCCGTCGTCGCGTTCCGCGAGCAGCGTCGCGAGTCCTTCCGCGAAGGTCGGCATCGCCACGCACAGGGCCTTGCGGATCTTGCGGGTTTGCAGCGACGTTTCTCCCCGCCCGTAACCGACCGGCCGGTCATCGACGATGCGGCCCGACGAGGAGTAGCACGGGCCGATGTCGAACGCTTCGGCCAGTCGCCGCGCGAAGCCGGCCGGGCTGACGCGTTCGGCCCCGCCGACGTGAAACGTCCCTTCCAGCCGCTCGCGATGCGCCCGCTCGACGATCTCGGCGAGATGCGCGGCGGCGATCGGCGTGGCGTGGGCGACGCCGTCATGGAGGCCCGCGTCCTTTCCCGTGTCGAGCCGATGAAGCAGACGTTCGATCCAACCGCAATCCGCGGGATCGGGGGACCAGCCGAACACGTTGGTCCGCAGGACGAGCGCTCCCGGGCAGGCGGCGAGCACGTCGTTCTCCGTCGCGCGAATCGTTTCCGCCTCTTCGCTGGGGCAGAAGCTCGCGCCGTCCTCTTCGTGAAACATCCACGGCCCGCTGAAGACGGCGTCCGAGGAGATGAAGGTGAATCGGCAGCCGCGTTCCGCCGCCCCCCGCGCCAGGTTCCGGGCGATGGCGCGCGCCGCCGTCAGATCGGCGAGCGTCGTCTCGCCGGACCAGGCGGAAGCGGACGCCGGTCCGCAGTGAACCACGGCGTCCGGCTGGGCGGCCAGCAGCAGGCGGCGGGCGGATTCGAAGTCGCGGGCCTCTCCGACCAGCGGTTCGGCCCCGTCGATCGCGATGCGTTCGTCGGCGGATGAGCCGCGGACGCGGCATCGGTCGGCGAAGTGGACCGCGAGGTTGGCCCCGGCGATCGTCTCCACCCCGGCGATGAGAATCGTATCCACGCGCGCCTCCATGCGGTTTCCGGTTGCAGCGTACGAGACTCCCTTCCCGCACTTCCGCCCGACGGGTCTCGCGAGCGGGGCGGAAGTATAGAAAGCCGCCCGGAAATCCGCCAACCCCAAATCGCGGCGCGGCCCAGCCGCAACCGAAGTGCTTTCGACGCAATGACGCCAAGGTCGCAAAGGATCGCAATGAAGAGCAGCGACCCTCTCTCGGCGGCGGGGAGTGAGAGCGTGTGAAACTTCTGTTTCCGCTGAGTAAGAACTTGTCCAAATTCAACTTCGCACCGCGAACGTTCCGGTATCGTTCGCCCTGCGAGAA
>JBBDNT010000073.1:0-36025 GCA_040877445.1 Planctomycetaceae bacterium | reverse complement strand
CGAGTTGCGGTGGCTGCTGTGGGAGCATCGCGCCCGGCAGCTGGCGGTCGAGCACGGCGGGGACTTCGCGGCGTTCGCGGAAGCCGCGAAGTCGCTCGGCAATGGGATCGAATTCGCCCGTTCCGGGCCGGCGGGCACGTGGAAGTTCGACGGCGGTTCCGACCTGGCCCTCGTCCCGTACCTGTACCTCATCGACGTGGCACAGCGGGAAGCGGTGTTCGCGTTCGTCGAGGCGTTGCCGCTGCCGCAGGTGGAACGGTTCACGTTGCAACTTCGCTGGCTGCTCGCGCACGGGGAACGGCAGGAGGCGCTCGCCTTCTGGAATGCCCGCGAGGCCGGGGCCGAAGGTGACGACGTGCCGGAATCGCTCCGGAATTTCCTCTTCATCCGCAAGTGGGAGATCTTCGGGCACGACTCGATGGACGCCGCCTATCTCGAACGGAGCCGCATCCTGCAGACGAACCAGACCGGCAACCTCGGCTATGGCAAGGCGTACCTGGCCTCGGACGACGTTCTCCGGATCCTTTCCGAATCGCCGCAGTCGCTGCTCAACTCGCTGCGGCGGAACCTCCAGCGCCAGCACGGCCGCGTCACCGCCGAGCAGCTGCAGGCGCTGGCCGACCGCCTGATCGACGGCCAGGGGGAGAAGCCGCTCGCCGTCAGCCAGGGGGCGAAGGACTTCGCCGAGAAGCTCGAGCCGAACACGTACCCGTGGCTCATGTTCCGCGGCGAATTCGACGAGGCGGCCCGCTTCGCGTGGAACAAGCTCCGCGAAGCCGAAGGCGAAACCGAATATTCGCGGTGGGCCAAGCGCACCGCGGAAGCAGTCATGTGCCGCGAGCAATGCTACAACGGCACCGCCCGCGACTTCCTGCTGTGGCTCAACGGCGAGCTCGTCGACGCCGATGGCAAGCCGGTGGAGGCGAATCCGATCGCGGAGATTCTCGGCGAGAAGTGAGACAGGTTCGGCAGGCCAGCGCCAAGGAGTTCCAGTCGTGGTCCAATCAATTTCAGGCTGCCGGAAGCCGAGTTTCCGCGCTTATGGCCTCTCGATCACCTCGTGCCGTTACCTCACGCGATGAATGGCACATTCCGGGATTTCAGAAGCTTCAATCCATTTGCGACGACCAGAATCGACGCACCCATGTCGGCGGCGACCGCCATCCAGAGCGTCGCCCAGCCGGTAATGGCGAGAACTAAAACAACCAGCTTCACCACGATCGAAAACACGATGTTCTGCTTCACGACGCGGAGCATGTTGCGGCTCAGTGCGATCAGGAAGGGGAGCTTGGCGAGATCGTCGCCCATGAGGGCGACGTCGGCCGTCTCGATCGCGACATCGGTGCCGGCCGCCCCGAGGGCGATTCCGACGCTGGCTGCTGCGAGGGCGGGCGCGTCGTTCACACCGTCCCCGACGAATGCGACGCGCTCGCCGTCGCGCTCCAGTCGACGCACGATGTTCACCTTGTCGGCGGGGAGCAGATCAGACTTGTACTCGTCGATGCCGAGGTTGCTCGCGACAGCCCGTGCCGTTCCTTCGTTGTCGCCGGTCAGCATGAGAATCCGCTCGATTCCGTGCGCCCGTAGCGAGGTGATGCAGGCCTTCGCTGCGGGGCGAACTCGATCCGCGATGCCGATAACTCCCAATAGGCCGCTTTGCTCGAACAAGATGATGGCGGTCTTTCCTTCCGATTGGAACCGCCGAATCAGCGGCTCGGCCGCTCCCTGATCGAGGCCATGCTCGTCGAGCAGGCGCTCGTTCCCCAGAAAGACCAGCTTCCCGTCCATGATGGCCTGCACTCCTCGCCCGAAGAGAGCCTTGAACTCGCTGACACCGGCCGACTCGACTCCTCGAGCATCGGCCTCGGTGATGATCGCGCGGGCCAAGGCGTGCTCGGAGTTCCGCTCGAGAGCCGCGGCGACTCGCAGGAGATCCTCCGAAGTGGTGTCGTTGAGGGGGACGAGATCGGTGACGACGGGTCGAGCCTCGGTCAGGGTTCCGGTCTTGTCGAACGCGATGACGGTCACTCCGGCGGTATTCTCCAGGTGAAGCCCTCCCTTGGCCAGAACGCCCTCGCGGGCGGCGCGCGTGAGCGCACTAACGACCGACACCGGAGTGGAGATCACCAGGGCGCAGGGGCAGGCGATGACCAGGATCGCCAAGGCCCGGTAGAACCAGACGCCCCACGATCCCAGTCCAAGCACCGGCGGAAGCAGCCAGATCGCTCCCGCCAGAACGACGACGGCCGGAGTGTAGACCCGGGCGAAGCGGTCGACGAACGATTGCGAGGGGGCTCGCGAAGCCTGCGATTCTTCCACGGCATGAATGATCCGGGCGAGCGTCGTTTCCTCGACGTGCTTCGTGACCCGGATTTCCAGAACGCCGTGCTCGTTGATCGAGCCTGCGAACACCTGGTCTCCGGGAGCCTTGTCGACGGGAATGGATTCGCCCGTGATCGGAGCTTGATTCACTGCCGAGCCGCCGGCGACGACGTCTCCGTCCAGAGGAATCTTCTGGCCGGGCCGGACGATGATCAGCTCTTCGAGGCGAACGTCGGACGGAGAGACCGTCTCCTCGCGGCCGTTCCGCTTGACGGTCGCCTCCGTGGGCGAAAGGTCCATCAGCGACTGGATCGCGTTCCGAGCCTGGTCCATCGACCAGACTTCCAGAAGTTGCGCCACCGAATAGAGGAACAGGACCGAGGCGCCTTCCGCCCATTCGCCGATGGCCGCCGCGCCGACTGCGGCGATGGCCATCAGAAAGTTCATGTCGAGCGCGCGATGACGGGCGGCACGCCAAGCGCGGGGGGCGACGAACCAGCCCCCGGCCAGCGCGGATGCGGCCAGCAGCGCCACCGTGACTTCCCGAACGACGCCCACCCATCCGAGCACCAGTCCGGTCGCCAGAAAGCCACCAGAGACGGTAGCCATCGTGAGCCGCCCGTGACGCTGCCAGAACGTCGGCGAGCGGGGATCCCCGACGTCCGCTACGGCACTCATGCCGAGGTCTTCGAGGGCGCGCTTGATTTCCGACGCGGCTACGGTTCCCTCGACGATCACGCGGCGGTTGAGCAGGTCGAACTTGAGATTCGTCACGCCGGATTGGTTGCCGAGCTTCTCCTCGATCTGCCGGACCTCTTCCGCACAATCCATTTCATTCACGGTGAAGGCCGTGCGATCGGGCTCCCCGCTTTCGACAGGAAAGCCGATGCGGCGAATCGCGCTCGCCACGTCCTCGGGCGACAGTTTTCGGGCGTCGTACTCGATCCCGACCTTACCGCGAACGACATCCACGTGAACCGCGAGGAGTCCTTCCAGCCCGGCCAAGCCGCGTTCGATCTGCTCGGCGCAACTGGGACAGTCCATTCCGCCGACGCGCATTTCGCAGCGTTCCGCGTGCTCGTCGGGAACCTCTCGTCCTCGGCGATTCGCGTCGGGAGGTGTTGAGGGACGTGGTCGGCTCATGCTCGTTCCCCGGCAAAGGTCATGCGATCTCTCTCAGCGACCGCGACGATCCCGGCCGACCGTGAAGGAGCGGATCGCTCAAGGCCTGGTCCAACGTCGAGACGACGGGGAAGAGCGAGTCCAACCGGGACAGGGCGATCAATTCGAAACAGACACCACGGGCGACGACGATGAACCACAGCCCGCGGTCCCGCACGTAGTCATGCAGCCGGACCAGCTCGTTCAGGAATTCCGCTCCGAGCCTCGTCACGGCGGTCGCATCGAGAACGAATCGTCCGGCCGAACTCTCCGCGGTCGCGTGGAGGACTTCGTCCACGACGCAACGCAGCCGCGCCGTCTCCCACGAACCGAGATCGGCGATTTGGAGTCGGACGACCGTCGCAACCGACGTGTGAACGATCTTCAGCTTCGATCCGTCGTCTCGCATCGCACGCTCCCTCTGTGCGGAGAACTTCGCGCCTAACCTACTTCTGCCGCGTCGTCATTGCCTGAGCGCCGTGACGATCGGAGTTCGGGCGGCTTGCCAGGCGGGGACGACTCCGGCCAGCGCTCCCACGACCAGCGAGACGAGCATTCCGGCCGCTCCCAGCGCGAGAGACGGCCGGAAGGCGATCGTCGCCCCTTCGGCCCCGACCGACATGCCGCTCCAGGCAAGAATCGCCAGCGCCAGCAGGGTTCCTATCGTTCCGCCGATGAAGCACATCAACAAGCTCTCGGCAATCACCAGGCGGAAGATCCGGGCCGGCCGCAGCCCCAGGGTCTGCAGCACGGCGTGTTCCCGGATGCGATCCTGCACCGCCATCACGGTCGTCGTGGCCACGAGCGCCAGGACCAGTCCCACGCAGGCGTAGCCGAGCCAATGGGCGAAGCCGATCAGATCGACCAGGTCCGCGAGGGTGCTCGCTTGAAAGGCCCCTTTGCGGCGGGTGGTGGTGGCGACCGGCCCGGCCCGCAGAGCTTCGTCGATGCTCCGCGCCACCGCGTCGGGATCGGCGTCGTCGTTGAGATGGACCTCGTGCTGGGTCACCACGCCCGCCGATTCGAGCCCTTGGGTGTACTGCAGGAACTCCAGGCTCGTATAGATCAGATTCTCCTCGGCCGGGATGGGGGACTCGAAGATCCCCACGACCTTCACGGACAACTCTCCGATCGAGAATTGCTCGCCCAGCGACAGATTTCGCCGGCGGGCGACGTTCCTACCCACGATCGCCGCGTCGCGTCGCGATTCGAAGTCGCTCCAGTTTCCCGCCGCAAGCCGCAGATCGCGGGCCGATCGGAGTTTCGCGGCCGACGCCCCATTGAAGACGATCACGTCGAGGCTGGCCCGGCAGTTGTTCGTCCAGACCTGCACCGGCATCACGTCCTTCACACCGGGAATCTCCAGAACCCTCCGCGCGTAGTCTTCGGGGAGGCGGCTGCTGGTCGGGCAGAAGCGGTTTTCCTGAAACACGATCAGCGTCCGCTGCGCGTCGTCGTTCTCCGTGAGTCGCGTCAGACCTTCCTGGACGGAGCCGACGAAGCAGAAGACGAACAGCGCCACGGCCGAACCGCTGACGGTCAGCATCGTCCGCGCCCGGTGCCGCCACAGGCACTTGAAGATGTAGGGGGCGAATCGAAACATGGGGCCTTCCTTCTAACTCCGATGAGCGAGCGTCCGGGGCTTTTGACCGTTCGCCGAAGCCTGCGCGTCGAGAATCGTGCCGCGGTCGAGCTGCAATCGCCGGCCGGCGATCGACGCCACCTGTTCGTCGTGGGTGACCATGATCATCGTCATGTTCAACTCCTGGTTGAGCCGGCCGAGCAACACCTGGATCTGCTCGCTCGTCTCGGCATCGAGACTGCCGGTCGGTTCGTCGGCGACGACGACCGTGGGATTGGCGACGATGGCCCGGGCGATGCCGACTCGCTGCTCCTGACCGCCCGAGAGCTGCCGGGGATAATGCTCCGCCCGATCGGTGAGGTTCACGGCTTCCAGCGCGATCTCGACGCGTTTGCGGCGTTCGGCACCGGACATCGGCAAGAGCAGGATCGGGAGCTCCACGTTCTCGTAAGCCGTGAGCACCGGAATGAGGTTGTGCGTCTGGAAGATGTAGCCGATGTGGGCGGCACGCCAGTCGGCGAGACGGCTGCGGGAGAGCGCGGTCACGTCCGTTCCGGCGACGGTGACCGTCCCCGAATCCGGACGGTCGATCCCGGCCACCAGGTTGAGCAGCGTGCTCTTGCCGGTGCCGCTGGGGCCCATCAGCGAAACGAACTCTCCCTGATCAATGTCGAGGTCGACATCGTCGAGTGGGGTGATGACCTCCTCTCCCTTGCGGAAGCTCTTGGTCAGATTGCGAATTTCGACGAGCGCCATGTCGGCCTCCTCGTGATGAGTCGAACGTTCGTTTCCCGAATACCGCTGGCCGCAGTCACTCCGAGTGCGGCGTCTTCGCCGGCGATCGTGATGCGGTCGCCGTCAGCCAGATTCTCCACCCCTCCGGAAATCAGCTTGTCGGTCGGAGCGAGACCTTCCACGACTTCCACCAGTTCCTCGGTGCCGGCTTTTCCGAGACGCACGCTCCGAAGCCGGGCGAAGCCTTCCGGGTCGGCGATCCAGAGCGCCGACCCTTCGCCCGAGGAGCGAACCAGACTTCGCGGCACGAGGAGGCGCCGCTGTTCCGAACCGCCGGGATCCTTCTCGGGTTCATCCGGTGCGAGGAACGTCGCCGTCACGAGCATGTCCGGCCGGATCGTGGGCGACGGCGTTTCGATGGCGACTTTGACCTCCAGCGTGTTCTTCTGGATGTTCGCGGCCGAGGTCGCCGTCAGCACCCGTCCCGAAAGCGGCTCCTTCGAGGATGCGGTTTCAATTCGCACGGGTTGACCGGGCTGTACGAGTGGGACTTCCTCGAGCCGCACGTCGGCCCGCACCTGGAGCATGTTCGGGTCGTACAGACTGACGACGCTCGTCGCATCCTGCGCCGAGTCTGACGAGAGACCCATCACCCGCGTTCCCGGCCGTGCGATCAGTTGCAGCACGCGTCCCGAAATCGGAGCCTCGACCACCATCCGCTCCAGTTGAAGCTGCATTCGATCCACGGCCAGCCGGGCCTGCTTCAGCCGCGCCTCGGCCGCCTGGACGCGTGCCTCGCCATCGGCCACGTTTCGATTCTCCTCGATCAGCAGCCGCAACTGCTCCGCCAACGCGTTCCGCCTTCGTTCGAGGGCGTCCACCTGCCGCTGCAATTGCGGCTCCCGCTGTTCGAGTTCCTCGTTTTCCGCGAGCGCGCTGTCGTAGTCGCTTTGGGCCTGCTGGATCAGGCGTCCGGCGATGGCTGTGCCGGCCGACTGCTTGCCTTCCAGATTCTGGCGCGCGTACTCCACGCGGGCTTTGGCGGACCGGATGAGAAACGGGAGCCCGGCCAACTCCCGCTCGGTCGTTGCCAAGTTCGACTCCGCCTCGGCGAGCGCCGCCTCCAGATGGACGGGATGCTTCAACCGCAGTCGGCTCGCCTGCAACTCCGCATGGGCGCTGGCCAACTCCGCTTTGCGAAGGGCCAGGTCCGATTCCGCCTGCTGAAGCGCCAGCCGGGCATCGACGTCGATCAGCCGGGCCACCGGCTCTCCCGCCTGAACCTCTTGGCCTTCGACCACCAGCAATTCCCGCACGACTCCTTCCGCCAGCGCCGGCACCAGCACGGGAGTCGGACGCGGTTCGATCCAGCCCGCCGCCTGGAACAGCGGCGTTCCGGCCTGCTGCACTTCAGCCCGCGCCACGATGACCGGTACGACCGTCACCGGCTTGGCGAGGAGGAACCAGTCGCGGGCCCCCCAGGCGAGCATCCCCGCGAATCCGAGGAGAATCATCCCGGGCAACAGGTAGCGCGCGAAGACGCGTTTGCGGCGACGAGCCGCTTTCGGCGGCGCTCCGCGATCGATCGCCAACTGCCTCAGGTCGAGTTCGGTCGCCATCGGTGGAATCCCTGAATTCGGGTCCGTCGAGAACGCGGCCAGGAGCGGACGAGCGCATTCCGTTCGCGCTCCCGGCCCGCGATTCTCGTTCCCTAACTTCCGGTCACTTCTTGACAAACACCTTGCTGGCCAGGACGGTCAGGTTGCCTTGCTCGTCGCGACGCGCCTTTCCCTGCACGACGACGGTGGAAAGCTCCTTCACGCCGAGCAGCGCCTTGGCGTCCTTCGCCACCGTCTGTCCCTGGTCGTCGACGATCTCGACCGTGGCGATGTTGTCCTTCACCTCGTTCTGGGTGCAGCAGTAGTCCCAGGGCGTCGGGCAGCCCTCCTCGTCCGCGCAATAGGGGATCGACGGATCCACGATCGTGAACGCGGCCAGACCATCCACGAACGGCTTTGCCGAGCCGCCGATGCGTCCCACGACCGTCACCTCCTCGTCGGCCAAGCGGCGCGCCTCGCCCACGCCGAGTGATCCACTCGGTTCCGCCGCCAGCACGTAGGCAGCATCCGGCGAGTGGGCCGTGTCGGCCGGAGTCGTCCCGGCTTGGCGATCCGCTTCGCCGCATCCGCCCGCGACCGTCGCTGCCACCAACATCGCTCCCCACGACTTCACATTCATCGTTCGCACTCCTTGAGACTTGGAAACCGGCCCCGCGTCGAGCGGGGCTTACCTGTCAAATCGCCTTCAGGCTCTCCGCAACCGGAAGGCGAAGCGCTTTGATCGCCGGGGGGATCGCCCCCAGGACACCCAGCAACAGCCCGGTACCGCATCCGATCAGCAGCGCCACGCTATCCACTCGCAACGTGAAGGCGCCCATCGTGAACCGGACGGCCATGCCGTTGAGCAGCCACAGCGCGCTCCCTCCAGCCAGAAGCGACGCCGCGGCGGACAGCAGCGCCCCTTCCTGGATCAGGCTCAACAAGATCGCACGACGCCGGTAGCCGACCGCCTGCAGGGTGGCCACTTCGCGGATTCGCCCGGCGACGGCGCCGTACATCATGTTCAATCCGGCGAAGACTCCCGCCCCGGCGACGAGGAAGACCACGAGCCAGGCCAGCATCCGCACGGGCCGGTAATGCTTCTGCAGCGATTCGTAATAGGCCGTCTCTCTGACCGCCTGCAGTTCGAGATCGACCCGGCGCTTGCAGAACAACTCCACCTCGGATGCCGACGCACCTTCCCGCAACAACAGCGCCACGACGCTGAGATCCTGGCGCTTGAGCGCCTGCTGAAAATCGGAAAGGCGGCACCAGATTTCCGACTCCAGCGCGGACCCGCCGGCGGTGAATCGTCCGCTGATCTTCCACTCGCGGCCTTCGAATCGGACGGAGTTTCCAAGTGCCAATTCGTCCGCCGTGCTGCCGAGCTTCGCGGGGGCCAGCTTGCCGACCAGGACTTCTCCCGGCCCCGGCCAACTTCCTTCGATCAATCGAACCCGTCGCCGGACGAGAGGAACCGCCTCCGTGACGCCGCGCACCAGGCCCAGCGCTCCCTGCTCACTTTCGCCGACCGCCACCCGGGTGCCGAGGTACAACTCGGGAGAGACGTGCGTCACGCCGAATCGCTTGTGAATTCCCGACAGACTCGCCGTGATGAGCCCATCCGTTCGGGCGGGAATCGACGAGTTCTCGATGCTTTCCTCCGCAGCCAGGGAATAGACCAGCACGACCGAGGGATCGCCGCTTACCGCCAGCGAACGCTCCAGTCCGCGAATGAATCCCACGACGACGAACACGAGCAGCACCACGGTGGCCAGAGCGCCGAGCGTGAGCGCGCTGCGCGTGGGTCGCCGCAAGAGATTGCGGACCCCGTATTCCCAGGGGAGAGGACGAAAACCGAGCATTGGATGTCGCTATCGAGAATCGATCGCTGAATCGAGACCGGTTCCGGGAGCCGAAGGCGCGCGGCCAACGGCTCCCGGACTGCCGGATTCATTTCACGCTTCGGGTTTGGATGTGAACGTGCCGCTCGGACCGGCGAGCTTCTGCGGCGTCTTGCCGATCGCCTCCATCGCCTCCCACAGCGCACGGGGCGAGAGATTCCGTCCCTTCGCCGGATCGACCGTCACGGTCTTCGTCGGGATGTCGCACCGAACTGCTCCGACCGCTTCCATCGGCTCGAGCTTGGCGGTGATCCGCTTCACGCAGCCGTTGCACATCTCACCGACGGTGATGGTGGTCGATCGAATCGCAGCGCCTTCTGCCGCAGCGCCTTGTGCAAAGGCCGCGCCGGCGACGACGGCCAGTGTGGCAACGGCGAAAGCCGAAGCACCGATCCATTTCCGCATGTTCATCAGGGACTCCTTTCGGACTCGGGGACAGGAAGCGCGGCGGCGCGTATTCGACGCACCGCCGATTCGATCCGCTTCGACGGTGCCGATCGAATCACCGATCGCGGGCCGTCCATCGGACCACAGGAAGAAGGGCCGGGAGGTACGTCGCGTTCGCGACCCCGGAGCGAGCGCACGACAAGAATTCCGATGCGGAACTCACCTGCGTGTGGAGCCTCGGAGAGCGCGGGGCGATACGCGGCCCCGGCCGGGCAACGCCTAGAGCTGGAACGACCGGATCGCCACGCGAAGCAGTCTGCCGGCACTCATGAGCGGCGGAGGCGCTGAAGAGGCCTCGACGCGCGGTGCCGGAAGATGGACGTCAGCCGCGCTATTCACGGTGACGCAGTTCGCATCCGGGACGCTCTGACCCGCATCCAGCAATCCCGCCGAATCCTCGATGATCGCCCCGCGGCACAGGCAGTCGGGGCAACCGCAGTCCTCGGCGGGGAGCGGCGACGACGGAGCGTTCTCCTGCTCGTGATCGCAGCAAGCGCAGGCCTTCTCCTCCCCGAAGCTTCCGGCCTGAGCCTCCGCGAGGCACCGGAAGGGGCACGTGAAGAGCGCTGCGACGAGCAGCAGGATGTGAATGGTGTGAGCCATCGGCGAGTGATTCTAAGTAATCGACGATGCGGAGGCAACCCTGGTTCGTCGACTCGTTAATCTTATCGGCGGTCGCTCTTCGGTCGGCCAGTCACGTTTGGGTCGTCCAGCAGGATTTCGTCGAGGACATTTCCATGCCATGCGCGATCAACTCGATATCACCTGTCGACGACATGACGACACTCCGGAGCGCAGTCCTGCGCTCGAATCCGCCGTGAATCGAGACAATTCGGTGATGGGGCCGTTTTGGCACGCGAAATGCGATATACCCGTTCGTTCGATGGAAGTCGCGGACTTCCACGAATCAGAAGGAACTCTCGAACCGGAGAAGAACGATGAAACGCCTGCTGCTTGGAATCGCCGCACTCGTCGGACTGTTCGCCATCACGGGGTCGACCGCCCAGGCGCAGTGGGGCCACGGCGGATCTCACTACGGAGCGAACAGCTACGGAACGACCTCGGGCTACGGCTTCGCCAACCCGTACAGCTACGGCGGGCACGGCGGCTACGGAAATTGGGGGTTCTCGTCTCCGCGGTGGCACGACACCACTCACTTCGACTATCACCCCTCGAGCTTCGTGCCGCACGGCAACCACCTCCACGTCCAGCCGGGGCACTACGACTCGCACCGCTCCGGGCACTGGCACCACTGAGAATGCGATCCGAGCACCGGATCGGGCCCGACACTGGTCGTTGACCGGATGCGCAGCCGACCGCCTGGAATCGAGCGTCAGCCCGAATCCAGGCGGTCGTTCTCTTTCTTCGCCCCCAGCGAACCGTCCGATGGATCGTCGCGAAACGAACCGTCTTGCAATTCGTCGACGGCAGGTCTATCGTCGGCGCCAACGGGCATCAATTTCCTTCCTCAGGAGGACGAGTCATGAGTCGCGCATCGATCCTTGTCGCGCTGGCGCTCGCGTCGTGGTCGCCGTCGGCCCACGCGCAGCACGGCAATCATCAGGCTCCCACCCCGCTCCCCGGTGCGCCGACATACGATTTCGGCGCGCGGGGTCATCTCGATCATCTGGCATTCCGGATCGAGCGCGAGGCCAACGACGCCTGCTGGGAGATGTACCGCAATTACCAGGCGAACCCGGGCTGGCGGGAGACCTACGCCGAGATGTACAAGGTCCTCCAGGACGCGAAGCACATCCAGCAGCTCGTCCGCGATCGATATCGTGCCACGAGCGACCAGGATCACATCGCGGCGGACTTGCGCGAGATGGACAAGCTCTTTCATCACGTCCAGGACGAAGTGAAGCGGTGGCAGCCGGATCGCGCCGCGGGAGGCTTTCATCACCACGACCCGCGCACCGCGTATCACGGGGACCTGTTCCAGAAGTTGTCTCGGTTCGAGGAGACGCTGCACCACTTGATGACGGACTACGGCGTTCAGAGGTCGAATCCGCAGCCCGCACAGGGACAGCCACTGGCTCCCGGTGATTCACCGCCGCCGCTGCCGCCGCGGCAGCCCTAGTCCACTCCGCTCGGGACAAAGATCGTCCGTTCGTTTCGGAGCCGAGCGGTCCAAACACCGAGTGCTGAATCACCGAGACCGCCGGCCACTGAAAGCCCACCAGTGACCGGCGGTCTCTCTTCTTTTTTCTGCGGGAAATCAGGAACCGCGCCCACAACGAACCATTGCCACCGCCAAAATCGACTCAATTCGCACGATCGATTCGGTCGATGGATCGAATGCGTCCATCTTCGGGCGTGCGGTATCGATGGATCGAGGCGTTCCGATGACTTCCGGACGGCGAGCGATCGGCATCCTGCTCACGGCCTTGTCGGCTCTGCTCGCCGTCAGCCCGTGTTGCGCCCATGCCTCCATCGGTCGGCTCGTCGGCGTGGCGCAGCCGTCCGACTGTTGTTGCTCCCACTGCCTCGATGGCGCGACATCCCCGCAGGATGGGCTATCGCGACCATCGCTTCCACGCGATGACGATTGCGAATGCCCCGGTTGCCGGCAACATCGCGCTCCGCGGATCGCCGAGTCATCGCGAGTCGACGTGCGACGGAGCGTCGGCTCCGATGAATCGACCGCGGCCGTCACGACTCGACCCGCGCCCGCTCTCGCTTGCTCGCACCGAACCTGGGACACGAATTGCTCGGGACACGCGGGACTTGCGCGCGCGGTGATGCTCCGACGATTGCGGCTGTAGATGGCCGAGGATCGCTCGGGGACGGTGAGGTGCCGTCCATCGCATCCCGCTGCAGCCGCGTTCTTGTTCGTCTCGTCAGGAGCTTCCCATGGTCCGTCATTTGCCGCGACTCATCGTCGCCTGCATGGCATCATTCATTCTGTCGGCGTGCGCCCACGTGAACCCGACGCCGCTTTCCGGGGCCGCGAGCAACGAGACGAGCTTCGACCTCGCCGGGAATGGACGCCGATCCGCAAACGATCCGCCGGCCGGCCGGCTTGGCCGATCGGTCGTCGAGGGCAACGCACCGAAGTCGCCTGTGGAGGATGACGTGGCTCGCCATCATCCACCGGCCTCGCCTGAGATAAGCGAATCGCAGGTGGTTCCAGCATCCGCGATCGAGACGAGCGAGGAAGCACCAAAGTCATTCGAGCCGTCACCCGTCCCACTGCACCATGACGCCGAGCCGCTCCAGAGCGCTCTCCCTGCGCCCGGCGGCGTCGGCTCGCTGGCGGTCATGACGTTGGACGACCTGCAACGAATCGCCCTGGAATCCAATCCGACGCTGCGGCAGGCGGCGTGGATCGTCGACAAGGCGCGGGGCGTTCGCCATCAGGTCGGACGGTATCCGAACCCCACGGTCGGGTATCAAGGTCAGGAAATGGGAAACGACGGGACGGCCGGGCAACAGGGGATCTTCCTGCAGCAGACGATCGTCACCGGCGAAAAGCTCCGCCTCGGCGAACAGGTTCTGGATCACGAAATCCAGGCGCTCTCCTGGCAGGTCGAGGCTCAACGTCTCCGCGTCCTAACGGATCTGGAACTGAGCTACCTCGACGCCCTGGGGGCCCAGCGTCGGATGAAGCTGGCCGACCAACTCGTCCAGCTAGCCGAACAAGGGGTTGACGTCGCGCGGCAGCTTGTTGAAGCCAAGGAGGGGGCACGGCCCGACGTCCTCCAGGCGGAGATTCTGCTGTCGGAAGTTCGAATCATCCGCCGCAACGCGCAGAACGACTACGAGGCGTCGTGGTGGCGGCTGGCGGGAATCGTCGGCCGTCCGGAAATGGCTGCGGTCTCCTTGGCGGGGGACATCGAGGACGAGGTGGAGCCGCGCGAACTGGAGCGGGATTACGAGCGACTGCTGGCCGCGAGTCCCGAACTCCAGGTCGCCCAGGCGCGCGTCCAGCGGGCACAGGCGCTCGTCCGCAGCCAGGCGGCGCAGCCGATCCCGAACATCTTGGCCCAGGTCGGCGTCGCCCACGACAACTCGACCGGGGATGAAATCGCCGGCGTGCAGATCGGTCTGCCGATCCCCGTGTTCAACCGGAACCGTGGAAACATCGCGGCCGCTCACGCCGAGTTCCACCGCGCCTGCGAAGATGTGGAACGTCTCCGGCTGGCGCTGCGCGTCCGTCTGACTCGGGCATATCAGGAGTACATCCAGGCGCGGAACCAGGCGGAACTGATCGAGCGCGAAATTCTGCCGCGGGCCGAGGAAAGCCGGACGCTCAACGAGCAAGCCTATCGACTGGGGGAGTTCGATTTTCTGCGGGTGCTGACGGCCAGGCGGACGTATTTCGAGACGAACATTCGCTACATCGAATCGCTCACGGAGCTCCACAAGGCAGCCGCACTCATCGACGGTTTGCTCTTGACCGGCGGCCTGGACAGCCCGGACGACCTGTCGACGGACGACGGACTGCGCGGCCAAACCCTTTCGAACCAGTGATGGCACTGGAATTGGTCTGGACCGGACAATGCCTCGCAGATAGAATCCGGCGCGAAAAGAGGTGTCGCAACCTGCTGCCGCCTCAACTGCGGCGAAATCCCAAACGAATCGCCCCCTGATAAGTGTTGCAATGCTCCGTCGGCTGCCGACCATACTGGCCACCCTCGCATTCGGTGTGCACTCCCTGCTGGGTTGCTGCGTTCACCATGCGCATGGTCGCGAGGCGGAGGAGGGCGAATGTCGCCATTCGCACGACAGCGGGAATCATACGGACGACACGGCGGAGACGGATCCTGCCGAGTCGGCGGTCCCCATGTCGATTGAAGTTCCGCATTTGCCGGGAGAATGCCCGCCGGCCGAGTGTGAAGAGACACGCTGCGAGTATCTGACTGCGGCCGGAGGAAAGGCACCGCATCCGGCCGATGCTCCCATGCCTGTTCACCTTGCGGATCTCGCGATCTCCGTCGGGGCAGTCGCGGGGCCGAATGCCGGACGGCCGCCGGAACTCATGCCGTTGTGGCTTGTTCGCGGGGAGCGGTGCGCGCCGATCGCGACGCAGGTCTGGCGCCTCTAACAGCTCCGCGTCGAGAACACCGCCGCCGTTGGGCGGAATGTTCTCCGCACCGGGAACGGCTTTCGCAGGCCGTCTCCCGATGACGACGCCGCCGCGGCACTTCATGCCGCGCAGACGGCGACCGGATTCCCTTGACGCATCTTTTCCCTGCGGATCGACGCCATGAAATATCGCATTTCCGCGCGCGCCGTGCGCTGGATCGGCTGGGGGATCGGTATCGTCCTCCTGCTGGTGGGGGCTCTTCTCTACGAGCGCTGGCTGCCAAGCGTGCAGAACTGGGTCGTCGGCCGGATCGCGGCGTTCCGCGGATCGAGCGCGACCGGCGGCGACGACGACGGATCCTCGCACGACGAACACGACGGCCACGATCACGGCGATCACGGCCATGCGCACGACGAAGCATCGTGGCTCGACTTGTCGCCGGCCGCCATGCGGAATATCGGCCTGACGCCGGAATACCTGCAGCCGGTCAAGCTGACGACCTACGCGAAGTCGATCACGGTTCCCGCGCTCGTCGTCGAGCGTCCCGGGCGGACGCACATCCAGGTGGCGACGCCGCTCACCGGCGTCGTCACCCACGTGCATTCGGTGACCGGCGAGGCGATCGAACCGGGAACGCTCCTGTTCCGGCTCCGCCTGACGCACGAGGATCTCGTCGTGGCGCAGACGGAACTTCTCCGGCTGTTGGGGGAACTCGACGTCGAACTCCGCGAGATCACCCGATTGAAGGGAATCACCGAGTCGGGCGCCGTCGCCGGCCGCGTGCTGCTCGAAAAGGAATACGCCCGCGATCGGCTGCAGGCGCAGTTGAGCGCGCAGCGCGAGGCGCTGCGGCTGCACGGCCTCTCCGCCGAACAGGTCGAGCGGATCGCAAACGACCGGCGATTGCTGCGCGACCTGGAGATCTACGCCCCCATGCCCGACACGCACGACGAGGACGAGTTTCGGCTCACCGAACGGCCGATCCGGCCGACGTCGTTCTCCGCGCAGGAGGGCGATCCTCCGCCGACTCCCGCCCACGCAGTGCGGACGCCGCTCATCTTGCGGAACCTCCGCGTGCATGCGGGGCAGTCGGTACGGGCGGGGGAGACGCTGTGCACGCTGTCCGACTACGAGGAACTCTTCATCGAGGGGCTGGCGTTCGAGCAGGACGCCGCCTCGATCGCGCAGGCTGCGACGCGGAACTGGACCGTGACCGCAGTCTTCGACCGGCCGGGAGACGAGACCGAAATTGTCGAAGCACTCCGCATCGTGCGGCTGGACCATGAGATCGACTCCGAGTCGCGGACGCTCAGGTTTTACGTGCTGCTGCCCAACACCATCGAAGACCGGACGATAGGGCCGGACGCAAACCGCTTCGTCTCATGGCGGTTCCGACCCGGGCAACGGCTGAGACTTCGCGTTCCGGTCGAGGAGTGGCCGAATCAGATCGTGCTGCCGGTGGAAGCGGTCGCGAGCGAAGGGGCGGAATCGTACATCTTTCAGCAGAACGGCGACCACTTCGATCGGATCGCGGTGCACGTGCTGCACCGCGACCAGGAGTTCGCCGTGATCGCGATCGATGGCGCCGTGTTTTCAGGGGACGTGGTCGCGCTCCGCGGCGCGCACCAGATGCAGATGGCCCTGCGCAACAAGGCTGGCGGCGCGGTCGATCCGCACGCCGGGCACAATCACTAGGAAAGGGCCGATGCTCAACGCCGTCATCCGATTCGCGCTCCGCCAGCGGCTGCTGGTCATCGCCGCCGCCATTTTTCTGCTGGGGTATGGGACCTGGCAGGCAATGTCGATGCACATCGATGTCTTCCCGGACTTGAACCGGCCCCGCGTGGTCATCATGACCGAAGCGCCCGGCCTCGCGCCGGAAGAGGTTGAAACGCTGATCACCTTTCCGATCGAGACCGCCATCAACGGCGCCAACGGGGTTCAGGCCGTGCGGAGTTCGTCCGGCATCGGCATTTCGGTGATCTACGTCGAGTTCGACTGGGGGACCGACATCTACGTCGATCGGCAGGTCGTGAACGAGCGGCTGCAGCTCGTGCAGGACCGCCTGCCGGAAGGAATCAACCCCACGCTCGCGCCGATCTCCTCGATCATGGGGCAGATTCTCATGCTCGGCATGTGGAGCGAAGGGGGGCAGACCGATCCCGTCGAACTCCGCACCCTTGCCGACTGGGCGGTGCGGCAGCGGTTGCTGACGATTTCGGGTGTTTCGCAGGTCTTCACGATGGGGGGCGGCCGCAAGCAGTTCCAGGTGCTCGCCGATCCCGACGCCATGCTCCGCTATGGTGTGACGCTGCATCAGGTGAAGCAGGCGGTCATCGACAGCAACGAGAACGTCGCCGGCGGCTACCTCGACCAGCAGGGGCCGAACGAGCTACTGGTGCGCGGACTGGGACGGATCGCGACGGTCGAGGATCTTCGCAAAGTCGTCGTCACGATGCGTGATGGACGCCCCGTCGCCCTCGCGCAGATTGCCCGCGTCGTCGAAGGGCCGCAGGTCAAACGAGGGGACAGCGCGGCGTTCGTCCGCACCGGCGAGGAATCGTTCTCCGGCGGAGACGCGGTCGTGCTCACGATCAACAAGCAGCCGGGGGCCGACACGCGCGACATCACCGAGCGTATTCTCGCTGCGGTCGAGGACCTGAAGCTTTCGCTGCCGAGCGACATCCGCATCGTGCCGGTCTATTCGCAGACGTCGTTCATCGAGCGGGCGATCGAGAACGTGGAGGAGGCGCTGCGCGACGGGGGGATTCTCGTCGTGATCATCCTCTTTCTGTTCTTGATGAACTTCCGCACGACGTTCATCACGCTGACGGCGATTCCGTTGTCGCTCGTGATCACCGCCGTGGTCTTCGCCGCCTTTGGACAATCGATCAACACGATGACGCTCGGCGGCATTGCGGTTGCCCTGGGCGAGCTGGTGGACGACGCGATCGTCGATGTCGAGAACATCTTCCGCCGCCTGAGAGAGAACCGCCACAGCCTCCGCCCGAAGCACCCGCTGCTCATCGTGTTCCAGGCGAGCGTGGAGATCCGCAATTCGATCGTGTTCGGCACGATGATCGTCGTGCTGGTGTTCCTCCCGCTGTTCGCGCTTTCCGGGATGGAAGGCAAGCTGTTCGCCCCGCTGGGAATCGCCTACATCGTCTCGATCATCGCATCGCTGCTCGTCTCGCTGACGGTCACGCCGGTGCTCTCCTACTGGCTGCTGGGAGATGCGCGGCTGATGGAGCGCGAAAAGGAGAGCCTCGTGCTGCGCGGGCTGAAATGGATCGGCGAGCGGGTGATCCGCTTCAGCCTGGCGTTCCCGGCGTTCAATCTCACCGTCACGCTGGGGGCCGTCGCTCTCGCCGGATTGTTCCTCGTGAATCTCGATCGCGACTTTCTGCCGCCCTTCAACGAAGGTTCGGCGCAGCTCAACGTGCTGCTTCCGCCGGGGACTTCGCTAGCGACCTCCAACGCCATCAACCGCACCGTCGAAGAGCGGCTGCTGGAGATCGACGACATCCAGAACTTCGTGCGGCGGACCGGCCGCGCCGAACTGGACGAGCATGCCGAGCCGGTCAGCACCAGCGAATACATCATCGACCTCGATCCCGAATCGCCCCGCTCGCGCGAGGAACAGCTCGGCGAAATCCGCGAGGCGATGGACGAGATACCCGGCATCGTGACCGCGGTCGAACAGCCGATCGCGCATTTGATTTCGCACATGCTCTCGGGGGTGAAGGCGCAGATCGGCATCAAGCTGTATGGGGACGACCTCGACGAACTCCGCCGCACCGCCGCGCGAATGGAGGCCGCGATCCGCGACGTCCCCGGCGTGACCGATCTGCTGGTCGAGCAGCAGACGATCATCCCGCAATTGCGGATCGAGCTGGATCGCGACCAGTTGCTGTCGTATGGGATCACCCCCGTCGAAGTGAACGAGTTCGTCGAAACGGCGATGAACGGCGAAGTGGTCTCCGAGGTGCTGCTCGGCCAGCGCACCTTCGATCTGCTCGTGCGGCTCGACGAAAACTATCGCGAGAACCTCGACCTGCTGCGGCGTCTAACGATCGAGCTGCCGGACGGCGGCAAGGTTCCGCTCGAGGCCGTCGCGAAGATCTACGAATCCGGCGGGCCGAACACGATCAACCGCGAAAACGTGCGGCGGCGGATCGTGCTGCAGTGCAACGTCACCGACCGCGGCGTCGTGGACGTCGTGGAAGATATTCAGAGTCGGCTCACGCCGATCGTCGCCGGGTTGCCGGCCGGGTATTTCGTCGAGTACGGGGGACAGTTCGAGAGCCAGCAATCGGCGTCGCGGGTCATCGCGGTGCTGTTCGTCGTGTCGCTGGGGGGCGTGTTCCTCGTTCTGTTCACGCTGTTTCGTTCGGTGAATCTAGCCCTCCAGGTCATGGCGGCGTTGCCGATGGCGTTCATCGGATCGGTTGCCGCCCTCGTGGTCACCGGGCAGACGCTGACGGTCGCGGCGATGGTGGGGTTCATCTCGCTCGCGGGAATCGCCTCGCGGAACGGCATCCTGCTGCTCACACACTACCTCCATCTCGTGAGGCACGAGGGCGAAGACTGGTCGAAGGACATGATCGTCCGCGCGGGGCTGGAGCGGTTGGCCCCCGTGCTGATGACCGCGCTCACGTCCGGCATCGCCCTCGTTCCGCTGACGTTGGCCGCCGGTGAGCCGGGCAAGGAAATTCTGTACCCGGTGGCGACGGTGATCGTCGGCGGGTTGATCAGCTCGACGTTGCTCGATTTCTTCGTCCATCCCGCGCTGTTTTGGCTGTTCGGCATCCGCTCGGCCGCGCGGGTGGTGGGAGAATCGGCGACGGAGGTCGCCCTGGTCGATCCAGGCGACGAAGAAATTCCTCCGCACGGTGCGGAGGAAGAACCGGACGGTTCCGGCGGGGAATCGTCCGATCCCCGTGATCCAGACCGCGCGCCGGTCTTAGATCACGATTGACCTGCTTTGCCCGCCGTTCCTGAGAAAGGAGTCACTCCGATGTCGAAATCCACTTTACGAACCGTGAGCATCACCTGCATCGCCGCAATGGCGTTGCTGGTTCCCCAGGCGATCGCTTCCGCGGACGCGGCTGAAGTCGTCGCCTACCGGCTCACGAACTGGAAGACTCTGCACTTCGATGATGCCGCCAAGGCTCAAACGCATGCCGACGCCGTCAAGCGTCTCGGTTGCGAGGTGAAGACGGACAACCACGGCGGCCACGTCGACGTGGCCTACCGCTGTTCCGAATGGAAGCAGATCGAGCTTTCCTCCCATTCCGCGGCGGATGCCTGGGAGCGCTGGCTGAAAGCCAGCGGATTCGAGACCCGGCATCAGCATTGAACAGGTTGGACCATCGGATGGACCAAAGCAAACGCTGCCGACCACACGCGACACCGTCGCGTGTCGGTCGGCGCGGTCCATTCGACTCGTCGAGTACCCATACGCATGCATGAAAGATGGAGTGAAACCATCAGCTACGGCATCGAATTCACCGGAGCAATCGACTCTCTGTCCTTGGCCCTTCTCGAAAGGATACTGCGATGATGACCGGATACTCTTTTCAAATGATGTTCACAATTGCTTCGCTGTCGCTGCTCGTTGCGGGTTGCGGTTCAGAGACGGCGACGAACGATTCCAAGCCCCCGTCGGAAATGCCCCCCGACACCGTCGAACACGCGCACGCTCATCCCAGCGAGGGGCCGCACCACGGAACGCTGATCGAGTTGGGAGGCGAGGAGTATCACGGCGAACTCGTCCATGACGACGCGGCCAAGTCCGTCACGATCTACATCCTCGACGGAACCGCGAAGAGGACCGTGCCGATCGAGGCGACCGAGGTCGTCATCAACGTGAAGCACGGCGACGCGCCCGAGCAGTTCCGGCTCGCCGCCTCGCCGACCGGCGACGATCCCGCGGGCAAGTCCTCGCGGTTCGTGTCGAACGACGCGGAACTCGGCGAGCACCTCGACGAGGAAGGCGCCGAAGCGACGCTCGTCGTCACGATCGAAGGCAAGTCGTTCCGCGGAAGGATCGAACACGGGCACGACCACGGACACGAGCACGGACATTGAAACGGGTCCGACCCCATCCGCGCGACTTCACGAAGCGTGCCTCATGCATACGGCAATCGGCGCCCGAAGCTACTGCAAAGTCATCGGTCGCTGGTCGTGTTGGCGAACCGAAACCCGGATGTCGATCCCCATTGCGGCTGGGGATGCCTGTCCGCCGCGCCGAATCAAGCCGCGAATAGGACGGGAAACGTGAACTTGAAATGGTCTTGGCGTTTTGCGAGCCCACTCCGTAGAATGACGATATGAGGAGTGCCAAGAAGCTGCTCTTGAGTCTGCTGATCGTCGGGATCGCGTCCGTGCATCCCGCCGGCGCCGGTTTCATACCGGAAGCGGCGGGGGCAGGCGCCGGTGCGGAAGCGGCGTCGGCACGATCGCCGCAACCGTGCTGCTGCGGCACGAGCGACGGGCGCTGCTGCGGCCTGGCGTGTTGCGAAACGCCTTCCCGGTCGCCTGGGCAAGATTCTCCGACGCCGCAGCCGGAAGTCGTCCGTAATCTATTGCTCGGCCAGGCGTTCCATCGAGGAGACGTGCCGCGGTTCGCCGATGGCTCCTGGCGAAGCGGGCCCCGCGCCGCGGCCGATCCGATCCCGGCCGAAGTCGCCTCTCTTCAGGCGCAACAGGTTCGTCTCGACGTGTAGACGAACTTCGGCGCTCCCGGTGCGCGCCGACTCTGGGCTTCTGCTGCCCGCTTTGTCCCGCGGAATAGGGCACGTGTGACCGCTGCTTGACGGCGACGGCGTGCTGAAAAGCGGGGAACCGCTGTGGCATTGGTCTCCACTGACCGTTCGCCTGCCGTTCGAAACGAGGCTGCATCATGGCTATCTTCTCGCGAATCGCTCGTTGCATTCGTCGCCATTTCGGCAAACTGATCGTTCTGATCGTCGTGATCGCCGGGGCGGCCACGGTGTGGGCGATTCCCTCGTGGCGCGCCGAAGCCCAGGCCTATTGGGTGCAAGCGCTCGCTTGGGCTGGGTTGGCTACCGCCGCCGAAGAGGGGGGCACGATCTACTGGTGTCCGATGCATCCCCAGATCAAGCGGACCCGGCCGAACGACGTCTGCCCGATCTGCAACATGGCGCTGGTGCCGCTGGAAGGGAACGGAGCGGGCATCGCCCCGGAGGAACTCACGCTCACGCCGAGGCAGATCCAACAGGCGGGCGTCGTTTACGAGCCGGTCGTGCCGCGGAAGCTCTATCGGGAGATCGACACGACCGGGAGGGTCGACTACGACGAACGCCGGCTGGCCGGGATCACTTCCTGGATCCGCGGCAAGAGCCGCATTCAGAAGCTGCACGTCAACTTCACCGGCACGCGAGTCGATCGAGGCGAGCTGATGGCCGAGCTGTACAGCCCGGAGTTGATCACCGCGCAGAAGGAATACGTGGTGGCGCTCGAAGCCCTCGATTCCGTCCGAGGCCGCCGCAACGACCGAACTCCGGGAGGGTTGGATCCGGCGCTCGGTCCGCGGAGCCTGATCGACGCGGCTCGGGACAAGCTCCGCTACTGGGGAATGTCCCGTGAGCAGATCGACCGGCTGGCGGAAATGCGCGAAGTGCAGGAATCGGTACCGATCCATGCTCCCATCGGCGGGACGGTCATCGAGCGGCAAGTGCAGGAGGGGCAATACGTCGCGGAAGGGGACTGGCTGTTCCGTTTGGCCGAGCTTTCCCGTCTCTGGCTGTACGTGGACATCTACGAGGAGGAACTGCCGTTGGTGGAACCGGGACAAACTGCGACGATCCACGTTCGCGGCCTGCCGGAAGAATCTTTCGAGGGAACCGTGTCGTTCGTTCCGCCGGAGATCGAGCGGGACACGCGAACCGCCCGCGTGCGGATCGACGTGGACAATCCCGCCGGGTTGCTCAAGCCGGGCATGTATGCCGAGGTTCGGCTGCGGAAGGAGCTCGGAAAAAAGCTGGCGGTGCCGGCGAGCGCCGTGTTGTGGTCGGGACAGCGGCGGGTGGCGATCGTCCATGCGGGGAACGGCCGGTTCAGTCCCCGCGAGATCCGCATCGACACGAGTTGGAGTTACCCCTCCGAGCCGGCATATCGGCCCTGCGTGGGACTTGCGTTCGGCGGCGAACGCGAGCGGTTCCACCACGTCCTCGACGGGCTGGCTGCGGGTGAAGAGGTCGTCACTTCGGCGGCCTTTCTGCTGAACGCCGAAAGCCAGTTCCAGAGTGTGCTGACGAAGATGCTGCCTCCCGAGAGTTGGTCGGCCACGTTGGAAGAGGCGGTGGGCGAGCCGATCGCGCATGCCATCCGCGGGATGTTGGAGGCGTATTTCAAGCTTGTCGCGGCGTTGGCGGACGACCAGATCGACGCCGTCGCCAAGCATGCCCGGCTGTTGCGGGAGCGCGCGACGACTCTTGCCGGTGAGGCCGCGACCGCCGAAATGCCGGAACTGTCGGCGCAGGCGGAGCGACTGGCCGACATGCGCATGGCGACAGGTGTGACTTCGAACGACAGGAGAATGCGATGAACGGCTGGAAACTTGGAGCGCTCGCGGCGGTGTCGCTCGCGGCGGTGATTGGAACCGTGGCCGGTTGCGCACGGCAGGAGGGGGAAACTCCGCCGGCGGCGGCCGTCGAGATTCCCGAAAACATGAGCGGCATCGCGGAGCTTCCGGCTTCCGATCAGGCCGCCGCGTTGCGGCAGAAGATCTGCCCGGTCACCGAAGAGCCGCTCGGTTCGATGGGAAAGCCGATCGAGGTCAGCGTGCAGGGGCGGGAAATCTTCGTCTGCTGCGAGAGTTGCGTGGCCGACTACAAGCGCGACCTCGACGACCTCCCCACGGTCGCCATTCCGCACCCGGACGACCAGCACCGGGTGCCGGGCTATCCGCAGATGATGCAGCACCAGCACATGTCGCCGGAACAGATGCAGAGGATCCAGGGCCGCCGCGAAGTGCAGGGGATGCGGAAGATGTGGCACATGGGCGTGCACGGCTTGATGACCGTCCTCCGCGTGCTCCCTGAAGACCTCTACGCCCGCGTGATGGAAAGCGACGAACCAGTCGCGTCGGGGGCGATCTTCGAGGAGGTCGTGCAGCGACGGACGGATCAGGGCCAATAGACCTCGCCATTCCAGCGCGGTCGAGATTCCTTGGCTTTCTCCGGAGGTGGCTCTCGCTTTGCGAATCCCGGTTGAAGCACTCGGGCCGGATTTCGCGAGTCGCGCCTCGAAAATCCTCAAGGCACCTCGCTGGAATATTCGATGGAATCAATGGATTCTGCCGATCCGCCAAAGCCGGTGGTATTCGAGGAGGCAAGGGAGCACCCCCTCCCTGGAATACGGGAGGAATCAGCAAAATGAACGGTTGGCGCTCATCAATCGACCCCGTGCTGACTCTGTTCGCGATCGTTGCTCTCGGCTCGGCCTCCTGTGCACAACTCGATCGACCGTCGATCCAGGCCTCGTCGACGCCTTTGCCGTCCATTCCGGAATACAGGGCTTGTGCGCCTCTGGAGGTTGCGGACGAGCGGTCTGGAAGCGCCGACCGCATCGAGACGGCGGCAGCCAGGGATAATCGCTCGGGCATCGTGCCGGCCGCGTTCGGCCAGGATGCGCCGCCCAAGGCCCCCGCGTCGGACTCCGCTGCTTCCGAAGCCGAACCGACCCTGCCCAAGGTCGAACCGCCTCCCACGGCTCCGGCTCAACCGCCGGCCACCGAGATCGGGAATGAGGCGTTGACGCTCGAAGCGGTCGAACAGTTGGCTTTGGCGAACAATCCGACGCTGATGCAGGCCCAGGCTCGGGTGAGTGGGGCCCAGGGCGGCTGGGTGCAGGCGGGACTCTATCCGAATCCAGAGGCCGGATATCAGGGAAGTGAAATCGGAAACAACGGCGCGGCCGGGCAACAAGGATTCTTCATCAGTCAGGAAGTGGTGACGGCCGGCAAGCTGCGATTGAGCCGACATACAGCCGTCCACGAAATCGGACGGTTACAGGCGGAATGGGCCGCGCAGCAATACCGCGTTCAGACGTCGGTGCGTACGGCATTCTACGACCTGTTGGTCGCGCAAGAGTCGGTCCGACTAACCGAGCGGCTGCTGGCCATCAGCGAAGGGGCGGTGGAGGCGGCGGAGGCTCTGCTGGAAGCTCGACAGGGGAATCGAATCGACCTGCTTCAGGCACGGGTCGAGATGAATCAATCGCGGGTCGCCGTGCGGAAAGCCCGGAACCACCGGGAAGCGGCCGCGAAGCAACTCGCCGCACTCATCGGGGTGCCGGGAATGAAAGTGCCGGCCGTCCGCGGGGAATCGAATCCCGACATCGAGGCCGTCGATTTCGAAACGATGTTGGCGCGGATCATCGCCACGAGTCCCGAGTTCGTCGCGGCGCAGCACAAGATCGCCCGCACGTCGGCGGCCGTTGCCCGAGCCCGCGTCGAACCGATTCCGAACGTCGATTTGCAGGCGGGCGCGCAGTACGACTACAGCACGGACTACACGGTGGCGAATCTTCAGGTTTCGGTTCCGGTTCCGATCCGCAATCGCAACCAGGGGAACATCCAGAAGGCGGAAGCGGAATGGATCGCCGCGAGCCGTGACCTGGAACGTCTGCAACTTCAGATCGAACAGCGGCTGGCCGGGGCCTTCGAGCGCTACGCCAACGCCAGCTACGAGGTCGAACGGTATCGCGAGTCGATCCTTCCCGATGCTTCGTCCTCGCTCGACCTGGTGGAAGAAATCTACGAGCAGGGAGAGATCGATTACTTGCGGCTGCTGACCGCTCAGCGGACGAACTTCCAAACGCAGGTCGACTACCTGAACGCGGTCCGCGAGTGGTGGACGGCCAAGCTGGAGATCGACGGCCTGCTGCTCGTCGGCGGCCTCGATGCGCCATCCGAGTGACACGCGCGCGATCGTTACCGCGACACCGACCGTGCGGCTCCGACCGGCTCAGACCGGCCGCAGGATTCCGAAATTCGAGCCGATTTCGGTCTCCGTCGGACGCGCTGCTCCGCGCCAAAGGCGATTCGGCATCGGGATTGCTCGTCATGTGCGTCGATCGGCTTCAACACTATTGCCGGTGGGTCGCCGGGAACCTATGATTTCGGCGGGTTCGTGATTCAGTCCAAGGTCCTTTCATGCGTCGTCGCCGCGAACGATTTCTCGCCGCTGCGTTTTCGACCGCAATGCTGGCGGCGACCATCATGCCGCCGGCGGTCGGGCATGCACACTCGGACGGAGACCGGCCGCACGAGCATTCCGTCGCGGCGCACGACCACGGTGCGGAAGCGGCGGGGCACGCCCACGATCATCACGGTGAAGCGTGTGATCACTCGCACGGTCCGGTTCGGAACGTCGAAACCGCCAAGAGCCCGCCGGTGGCGCACCGGCACGTGTGGTTTCTGTTCGTGGAGTGGACGTTCCCGGCTCGCGATTCCCAGGGAACCGAATCGGACGGCCCCGAACTGCCGGAGTCAATCCGAATTTCCCGCCTGTCGGACGCCGGAGCCGTACCGTCGGCGGCGACGCAGTATCTGAACTCGGGCTTGCCGCCGGCTCTGATCGATCGGCTGCCGGCACCGGCCACACTCGCGGCCCAGAATCGGGGCGAGCGCGGTTCCGAGGCACTTTCTTTGTGTGACGCTGCGCGCCATGAGTGCGCCGGCGTGCTGCTGATCTAAGCGGCTCGTCGAGTCACCGCTTTCTCCGCCGCGATCCCTTTGTATCGCGGCATTCGCGCGAGTCGACCGTCCGGCGTTGCGCTGTCGCGCAGCGCTCTCTCGCGCCTTTCGTTCGCCCCTCGATGAGGAGATGCATCATGTCGATTCGCTTTCCGATGACTTGCTGGGTTCTGCCGATGGCAGCCGGCGCGCTGTTCCTGACCGGATGCGGGGGAGATGCCGCGACGACCGGCGACGGCCAGCCGGCAGCCACGAATTCGACGGGTGGCACGCCCGACGAACACGCCGACCCGCACGATGTGCCGATGACCGAAGCCGAGATCGAGCAATTGCGCCAGGAGACGGCCACCTGGAGCGCCGCGATCCAGCAGGTGCAATCGCTTCGCGACACGATCCGCACGGAAACGACCGGCGGCGCTCCGGCGAAGGCGCATCGCTCGCTCGACAAGCTGGACTACGTCCTTCAGTGGCTCCCCGAGATAGCTCAGAAGAGCGAGGTTCCGAGGGATCAGTGGCAGACGGTGGGCGAGAGCGCCCAGCAGCTTCGCGACATGTTCGATCGCGTCCACGCGAACATCGACGAGGGCAAGAAGCCCGATTACGAAGGCGTGGCCGAGGAGATCGACCGGCACGTTTCCGCACTGGCGAAGATCGAGGAGAAACCGGTCGCGCCGGCCAACTGAGGCACGAACCGAGCGACCATCACACCGAACGGGAGGCAGGGAATCATGTCGCATCGAAACGAGCGAAAGCGGGACGTTCCGCGGATGCCCGCCGCATCATGCCGGGCCGCGGCGGTGATCGCCGTCGCGGGAGCGCTTTTGATTCCTGCCTCTCGTTCGGCATTCGCCCACGAGGGGCACGCGGCACTCCCATCGACCGGCGCGACGGTGGACGGCGACCAACTGCTCTTGTCGCCTTCGGCGATCCAGGCGGTCGGAATGGAGACCGTCAGGATCGGACTCCGCGACGTGCGGGAGGAACTCCGCGTCAATGCCCAGCTCGAACTGCCTTGGAACCAGCAGGCAAAAGTGGCGACGCTCCTCTCGGGCAGAGTCGCCGAAGTGTTCGTCAAGCCGGGCGAAGCCGTCCGGGCAGGACAGGAGTTGGCAAGGATCGAAAGCCTGGACCTGGAGTCGATCCAGTCGGAACTGCTCGAGTCGGCGACCCGAGTCGATCTGCTCCGCCGACTCGTCGAGCAGCGTGCCGGCCTCGCCGAGCGGGGCGGAATTTCCGGCAAGATGCTGCTCGAGACCCAGGCGGAACTGCGGGAAGTGACGGCCCGGCTGCGAATCGCCCGGCTCAAGCTGCAAGGCTACGGGATCGATGGCGGCACGATCGATGAGGTTCTCCGCAGCGGCCAGCCGGTGGGATCGGTCGTCGTCGCGTCGCCGATCGCGGGGATCGTACGGCATGGCGACGTTCGTCCGGGCCAGCTCGTCGAAGCCAGCGAGCACCTGTTCGACATCGTCGATTCGTCACGGCTGTATGCCGTGGGGGACGTGCCGGAAACCGACGCGCATCTACTTTCGGTCGGCCAGCCGGTCTTGCTCTCGCTGGCCGGATTGCCGGAGCGAGAATGGAACGGTCGCGTCGAGCGGATCGCTCCGAAACTGAGCGCGGCGCAACGCACGCTGGGGGTCGTCGCGTCGGTCGAGAACCCGGACGCGCTTCTGCGGGCGGGGATGTTCGGCCGGATGACGATCCGGGTGTTCGCGGCGGACGATCAGATCGTCTGTCCGCAGACCGCGCTCGTCGAGACGGGGGAGGGAACCTTCGTTCTGCGTCGCGACGGCGAAGGAAAATACCGCCGGCAGCCGGTGCGGGTGGCGCGGCGGTCGAACGGGACCGCCGTCATCGAATCCGGGCTGTTTCCCGGACAGGAAGTCATCGTGCGGGGGACGCACCTGTTGGCCGCCATGTTCGACCGCCCGACGTCGAACGCCGGCACCAAGACCGCATCGACCGATGGCGACCGCCGAGTGGCCGAATCGATGCAGTCGTCGGAAAACACGGCATTCGACCGAGCGATCGCACCACGTGCCGTCGTGGAACTGCCGACGGCGCAGGCGGCGACGATCACTTCGCTGATCGAGGGACGGGTCGCCGAGATTTTCGTCGAGCCGGGAGGAGAGGTCGCCGCCGGAGAGGTGGTGGCCCAGTTGGCGAGTCCGCAATTGCGGACGATGCAGCTTGAGCTCTTGGAAACGCAGGCGAAGTTCGACTGGAGCCGGAACCAGGTGGAGCGGCTGCGGCCGCTGGCGGAGAAGGGAATGGCCGCCACCCGCGAACTGTGGGAGCGCGAAGCCGAAGCGCAGATTCTGGCGCGTCGAGTGGAAAGCCTGTCCCGCAAGCTCGGGCTGGTCGGGCTGACGGAGGGGCAGGTGAAGTTGATCCGCAATCTGGACCTGTCGACCGTATCCGCGGCCGCGGAAGAGAAAGCGTCGATCGTCGACGTCGTCCCGATCCGCACGCCGATCGGCGGCCGGATCACCGAGTTCGACGTCGTGCCGGGCCAGCTCGTGCATTCGCACGACCGGCTGTTCGAGGTGCAGGACCTCCGGACAGTGTGGGTTCAGGCGTGGTTCTTCGAGCGGGACGCCGTCCGAATTCGACCGGGCCAGGCGGCCATCGTGACGTTTCCCGCCGATCCCGGGCTGCGCGTCGAGGGACGGGTTCTTCGCAGCGGCCCGATGCTCGACTCGGCCGAGCGGGTTCTGCCGGTCTGGATCGAGATCCCCAACCCGCACGAGTTTCTGAAGGAGGGGATGCTGGCGAACGTGGCGGTGCGGATCCCGCGCGGAGCGTCCGGTCTGCTGGTGAGCGGCCCGCAGGAAGCCGGCGACGGCAAGTGACGATTTCCCTGCAACGGATCCGAGCCGATGCTCAATCGCGTCATCGCCTTCTCGCTCCAGAACCGGCTGTTCGTGCTGGCCGGGGTCGTGGTGCTCGTGCTGTTCGGGGGCTACCAGGCAGCGCAGCTCTCGATCGACGTGTTCCCCGACCTGAACCGGCCCACCGTCACGATCATGACCGAGTCGCACGGCCTCGCCCCCGAGGAGGTCGAGACGCTCGTGACGTTCCCGATCGAATCGGCGATGAACGGAGCCCACGGCGTCCAGCGGGTGCGTTCGTCGTCCGGCATCGGCATCTCGATCGTGTACGTCGAATTCGATTGGGGGACCGACATCCATCGCGCCCGGCAGGTCGTCTCCGAACGGCTGCAACTGACCCTGCCGCAGCTCCCCGAGGACATTGCCCCGGTGATGACTCCCATCTCGTCGATCATGGGGGAGATCATGCTGATCGGCGTGCAGCCGGTCGGCGAGACGACGTCGCTTGAAACGCGGACCCTCGCCGACTGGGTGATTCGCCGCCGGCTGCTGGGCGTCAGCGGCGTGGCGCAGGTCACGGTGATGGGGGGCGAGCTGAAGCAGTACCAGGTGCTCACGTCGCCCGAGCGGCTGTCGGCCTACGGCGTCACGATCGACGAGCTGACGCGGGCCGTCGATCAGTCGAACGCCGTCTCCGGCGGTGGTTTCCTGCTCGATCAGGAGCGCGAACGGCTGATCCGCATCGTCGGGCGGGCGAACGGGCTGGACGACATCCGCAACACGGTCGTCAAGCTGGGCGAAGCCGTCCCGATCACGATCGCCCAGGTCGCCGACGTTCGGTTCGCCGGGCCGGTGAAGCGGGGGGACGGGAGCATCGGCGGCGAGCCGGCGGTGATTCTGTCGGTCCAGAAGCAGCCGGGGGCCGACACGATCGAGCTGACGGAGACGATCCTCGCCGAGCTGGACCGCGTCCAGAAGCAGCAGCCGGGAGTGAAGATCGCCTCCAACATCTTCAAGCAGGCCGATTTCATTCGCGTCGCGATCCGCAACGTCGAGGAGGCGATTCGCGACGGAGCCATCTGGGTGGTCGTCGTGCTGTTTTTGTTCCTGTGGAACTTCCGCACGAGCACCATCACGCTCATGGCGATTCCGCTGTCGGTGCTGATCACCGCACTCGTGTTTCGCTGGTTCGGCCTGTCGATCAACACGATGACGCTGGGGGGCCTGGCCGTCGCGGTGGGCGAACTCGTGGACGACTCGATCGTCGATATCGAGAACATCTACCGCCGCCTGAAAGAGAACCGGCACAAACCGCAGCCGGACAATCCGCTCAAGGTGATCTTCCTCGCGTCGGCCGAGATCCGCAACAGCATCGTCTACGCCACGCTGATCGTGGTGCTGGTCGTGTTTCCGCTGTTTTCGCTCGCCGGGCTGGAAGGGCGGATGTTCGCGCCGCTGGGATTGTCGTACCTGATCACGCTCCTCGCGTCGCTCGCCGTGTCGCTGACGGTGACGCCGGTGCTGGCTTCGTTCCTGCTGCCGCGGGCTCGCTTCCTTGAAAAGGAGAGGGATCCCCTGCTCGTCCGCGGGCTGAAATGGGCCGACACGTACCTGCTGCGGTTCGTCCTTCGCCATAGTCTGATGGTGCTGGGAGCGGTCGTGCTGATCGTCTCGGCTTCCGTCGCCAGCATCTTCTGGATGGGGGGCGAGTTCCTGCCGGACTTCAACGAGGGAACGCTCACGATCGGCATGACGACGCCGGCCGGGACGAACCTGGCCGAGTCGAACCGCCTCGCCACCCGCGTCGAACGGATCCTGATGGAAGTCCCCGAGGTCACGCACGTTTCGCGGCGCACCGGCCGCGCCGAACTCGACGAGCACGCGGAGAATGTCAACTTCTCGGAAGTCGATGTCGGCCTCCTCGACCCCGAGGTTCCGAAGACCGGCTTTCATAACGCGGTCCTGCGGACGATTCCCGGGCTGCACAGCTTCGGTGTGGAAGCGGTGGGGCGGCCGCGGGAGGTCGTGCTGGAAGACATCCGCGACCGCCTGGCTGCGTTTCCGCCGACGGTCGTGTTCAACGTCGGGCAGCCGATCTCGCACCGGCTCGACCACATCATGTCCGGCATCCGCGCCCAGATCGCGGTGAAGATCTTCGGCGAGGATCTGCAGGTGCTCCGCGCCCAGGCCGAGACGGTCCGCGGGCTGATGGCGGAGATCCCTGGCGTCGTCGATCTGCAGGTCGAGCAGCAGGTGGAGATCGAGCAGGTCCGCGTGACCGTGCTCCGCGACGAGGCGGTCCGCTACGGCCTGTCCCCGGCGACCGTCGCCGAGGCGCTCGAAACGGCCTTCCAGGGGCGAATGGTCTCGCAGGTGCTCGAAGGGCAGCGGACGTTCGACCTCGTCGTCTGGTTCGACGAGGAATCGCGCGGCGACGTCGAGGCGATCCGCAACACGATGCTCAACACCCCTTCGGGAGCGCGGGTCAAGCTCGGCACCGTCGCCGCCATCGACGAGCGCAGCGGGCCGAACACGATCAACCGGGAATCGGTCATGCGGCGGATCGTCGTCCAGTGCAACACCGCCGGCCGCGACCTGGTGAGCGTGGTCGAGGACATCCAGTCGGCCGTCAACGCGGAGGTGATCGAAGCCGGCCAGTTGCCGGAGGGCTATTTCGTCGAATACGGCGGGCAGTTCGAGGCGCAGCGCGAGGCGAACTTTCGGCTGCTCGTGCTGGCGTCGTTCTCCGTCGCCGGGATCTTCCTGCTGCTCTACAAGTGTCTCGGGTCATGGCGGGCGGCCCTGCAGGTGATGGTCAACATTCCGCTGGCCGCGATCGGCTCGGTCGTCGCGCTGCTGCTGGCAAGCTGGCCGGGAATCGAGGCTTTCGCCGGTCTGGCATGGTGGGAATGGCCGGGAGTCTGGCTGCGGGGCACCACGCTTTCCGTAGCGCACTGGGTCGGCTTTATCACGCTGATCGGCATCGTCAGCCGCAACGGTATCATGATGATTTCGCACTACCAGCACCTCATGAAGTATGAAGGGGAGCAGTTTTCCCAGCAGATGATCATCCGCGGCAGCCTGGAGCGGCTAGTCCCGGTGCTGATGACCGCGTTGACCACGATCATCGGGTTGATCCCGTTGGCGCTCGGCGCGGATCAGACCGGCAAGGAGATCCTGCACCCGCTGGCGATCGTCGTCATCGGCGGATTGCTCAGCTCGACACTGCTCGACCAGATCGTGACGCCGGCGCTGTTCTGGCGATTTGGGCGGAAGATTGCCGCCGAGCAGGGTCTCGGCGAAGGGGCCGCTGCCGTCGAGGAATCCGACCTGCACCGCCTCGCCGCTCGATTCGACTGATGCGAACCACCTTCACTCATTCGGCCGAAGGCCGGGAGCGACCGGATGTGGCAGCTCATTCTCCGGGGCGTGATCGCGGGCCTCGTCGTGATCGGCGTGACGGAACTGGGAAGGCGGTTTCCGCGGGCGGGGGCGCTGCTGCTCACGCTGCCGCTGGTGAGCATCGTCGCCTTCGTCTCCGCCTGGACGAAATACCGCGAGCTGCCGCCGATCAGTCGCCTGGCGCAGGAAACGCTGGTGCTGGTTCCGCTCGGGCTGCCGTTCTTCGTGCCACTCGCGTTCGCAGAGCGCTGGGGACTGGGTTTTTGGAGCGCATTCGGGCTGGGGTTGCTGTTCGCGGCGACGACGATCGGCCTCTGGTTCTGGCTGGGGCCGAAGGAGCTGTGAACGCTACTGCGAAGCGCTCTGGAAGCGAGCGTTGGCCTCGTTCCAGTCGATATGCTCCATGAACTTCTCGACGTACTCCGCTTTGCGGTTGTGGTAGTCGATGTAGAAGGCGTGCTCGTAGGTGTCGATCACGACGAGCGGCGCGGCCATCCACAGCACCCCCTGCGCGTGCTCGTCGCTGACCACGTTGTAGAGCCGGCCGTTGACGGGATGCCGCACGAGCATCGCCCAGCCCGCCGCTTCCTTCGCCGAAGCCGTGAAGTCCGCGGTCCACGTCTCCAGGGAGCCGAACCGCTGCTCGATCGCCCGGCGGAGGTCTTGTTGCGGGTCGGGAGCTTTCGCCGCCATCCCGTCGAAGTACAGCTCGTGGAGGACGACGCTGTTCCCGCGGCTGTTGATCGTCCGCTTGAGCGCCCCGAACGCGGCCGCGTCGAGGGGCGTTCCGCTCCGGGCACTTTCCTCGAGCCGCTTGTCGGCGGCCAGGTAGCCGTTGAGCGCTCCGCCATAATGCGCCGTGTGGTGCGGGGCGATTTGCTCGGCGCTCAGGAAGCCGGGGATCGCTTCCTGCTTGAGCGGCTTCGGCTGGCCGGTGACGCGCCCGCTCTCCGACCAGGCGGGACCGTGTTCCGCAGTCTCGTCGCCGAATGCCAGCCCCGCAACCAGCAGATTCCCCGCGGCCGCACCCGAGGACATCAGCACGAAGTCACGCCGCGAGATTCCGCTCATGATCTTTCCTCCCTTCGGGCGTTTTCGAGCACGGTCGCACCGGCGCACGACTCGATCGACAGCGGCAACGGGGTCGATTATACCGCTCCCTTCGTCCCCGCCGGCATCGATTCGCGCATTCCACCGCATTCGAGTCGGCGGGCACTCGACCACGAGCCAAGACCAGTATTCGCACAGCATCACGACGCCACAAATCCCGGTCTCCCCGTGTTTACCGGCTGATGGCGCGGCCGCTTCGCTCTCGGCGAAAGAACCTCCCGAATTGGCCGCGAACTGAGAGTTGGCATCGCTCTCTCGCGCCGAGTAAACGAGAGGGCGGGCGAGCGGGCGTCGGCCCAGGTCGGCCGCAAGACACCCCTTCGGGTGACCGAAAACTCGCGCCAAACCGCGGAAACGCGAAGATCGCTCGGCTGCTCGGGTTGCGTCGATCGACGACGTGAGAGTGCTTATTCCTTTCGTACATCGCGGGGAGGTCCGTCGCCCCAAAACGAACGCGACGGGCCCTCCATCCCCCCTCGTGCCCGCAATTTCGAACCTCGCCGGGTCATGCCGCCTTGTGCGCCCAACGTCTCGGAGACGACGTCAATCGGCACGCCAGCCACGAACTTCAAGGTCGCCGCCGTGTCACGCCGCCCGCCGCTCGTAGTGCTTCAGCAGCCCGCCGAGCCGGTCCCGCCGGATGATCGCGCCGACCGCCGGTCGCCCGCTTTCGGCCGAAGCCGAAGCTTCGATTATCGGCACGTTCCCGAGCCCCTGGTGCGGCCGTTCGTCGTGGTAATGAGCCATGAATTCCCGCACGATGTGGTTCAGGTGTTGCTCCCCGATGACCACGAAGTGGTCCAGGCATTCCTGCTGGATCGTCTGGATTAACCGCTCCACGTAGGCGTTCAGATTGGGCGAGCGCGGCGTGTGCCGCTTCACCTTCAGCCCCTCGCTCTCCAGGATCGCGTCGAACTGTTTGGTGAATTTCGTGTCCGCGTCGTGCATCACCCACGTCGGCGGATGCTCTTCCTCCTGGAACATCGTGGACACGTTGCGCGCCTGCTGGGCGACCCACGCCGAATCCGGCTGCACCGTGGCCGGCGAGATCCACACCCGCCGGCTGCCGACATGGATGAAGACGAGCAGGTACATGTCCACCAGCCCGCCCAGCGTCCACGTCTTCTTCGATAGAAAGTCGCACGCCCACAACGTCTGCGCGTGGATCTTCAGGAACTCGTCCCAACTTCCCTTCCCACGCTTCGGGCCGGGATCGAAACCGTGCTCCTTGAGGATGTTGACGACCGTCTGCCGGGAGATTTTGCGGTAGCCGAGTTTCCGGAGTTCGCCGAGGATCCGCGTGTAGCCCCAGCCGGTCTCCTTGGCGATCTTCACCACCAACTCGCGAATTTCCTCCGGAAGTCGTGGTCGCCCCGGCTTTCGCGCCGGTTTCTTCTTTGCCGGTTCCTCGGTGCCGCTCAACCACCGGGCGAACGTCCGCGGGGTGACGATCGCGACCAGTTCCTTGATCGCTTTCCCGAGTTTCTTCCCCGCCTTCACCAGCTTCCGCCGCTCGTCGTCCGTGACGGTGATCTTTTTCGGCAGCTTGCTGCGGAGGATCTGGTTCTCCGTCTTCAGGTATTGCACCTGCCGAGCCAGTTCCTGCCGGGTGGAACTCGCGAGGAGATAGAGCAGCGGGTGAAATATCCAGGACATCGCGGTATGATTGCTCGGACCGGTAATTCTCGGGAGTGACGACGTTTTTGTACCCCGCTGGAAAGCTGGCCGCACCCGCGGGCGACGCATCGGCGCGATCGAAATTCGGATCTGCGGGCGTCGGACGGTGCAGCCTGCCCAGCTTCGCGCAGTCGAATGGTTGGCGGTCGCGGAGCAGGCCGGTGCTCGCGACCGCCGCTTGCGATCGCACGTCGTATTAACCCAGTCCCGACGTTCCCCGGCACGACGTTCGGTTAACCCGGCCAGCGAATCGCACCGCAGGCCCGGACGATCGAGCCTTGGCTCTGTCGGGGAGCGCGGGAATCGCGCCGGCTGCACGGTTCCGTCGCATCTCCCTGCTGCGTAGCAACCTACGGCTCTTTGCGCCACCGTTCTCGCCGCGCTCTCGCGCCGACTCTCAGGCAAAGGGTTGTGTACGGGGAGATAGGGGACCATCGTCCTCGATTCCGTTTCTCGCCAGACAGCGTTCCGGTCGCCGCGCGTAGGCCGCTGTGGGCAC
>JBBDNT010000072.1:0-6883 GCA_040877445.1 Planctomycetaceae bacterium | reverse complement strand
TTCAACGCGGCCGACTTTCAGGGCCTGCCGGTCACGATCATCGATCCCGCCTCGTTCTGAACGCCTCCCCCCGCTCACGCGGGAGGCCCGCTTTCGACTCGCGCCGTTCGCGACCCTCGACTCTCAACTACTCCATCACCAACCGCACCGCCTCCACCACTCTGGCGGTGTCCGGCAAGGCGGCGTGTTCGTAGGCGGGGTTGAAGCCGATGGGAATGTCCGGGCGGGAGACGAGTTGGGGGGCTTGGAAAGCCGCCGCAGGTTTCCGGGTCTACACGTCGCGGAAGGCTCATGGGCAGTCAGGCAAGCGGAGAGAGGGGGATTCGAACCCCCGATGGCGCTTTACGCACCATACCGGATTAGCAATCCGGCGCTTTCGGCCACTCAGCCATCTCTCCGGGAACGACCCGCGGCTTGCGACGGACCGCGGCTTGCCGGGAAAGTTTAACCGATCGCGCCTGTGCGGTAAAGCCGACGACGCGGCCCCTTCGACGAGCGGCGACGAGCGATTCGCGGCGGTTCTCCCTGGCGGCGCCTGCCGCTTGAAAGCGAAGGAGGATTCGTGTAAGTCTGGCTTTTCGATTTGGAATCATGCATGTTCGATCCATCGTACGACGCCATCGTCGTTGGGGGCGGCCCGGTCGGGTGTGTGGCCGCACGATTGTTGGCGAAGCGTGGCGCGCGGACGCTGTTGGTCGAGGCCTGCCCGCAGGCAACGGGCAAACTGGCAGGGGAATGGCTGCATCCCTCGGCGCTCCGGGTTCTGCAATCCGCCGGTCTCGATCCGGACGGCTTCGCCGACGAGGCGATTCCCGGCCGAGGGTTCGTCCTGCACCCGGCGGACGACGGGCCGGAGATCGTGCTGCCTTACCGCTCCGGGCAAGCCGGCTGCAGCATCGAGCACGAGCACCTCGTCGGAAGGCTGCGAGAGGCGGCGCAATCCCACGAACTCATCACGTTCGCATCGGGATGGCGGGTGGTCGAGGTGGCTGAGGGCGAGGTTCGGCTGGCCCGCGCGCACGGGACGCAATCGTCCCTGGTGCGAACGCCGCTCGTCGTGGGAGCGGATGGGCGGGCTTCCGTCGTCCGGCGTTCGATGCGGCCCGGGGGCGACGATCCTCGCCGGCGGAGCCATCCCATCTCGTACATGGTCGGGACGGTCGTGCGGGGCGTGGAGTTGCCCTACGAGTCGTTCGCGAACGTCCTGCTCGCGGATGACGGACCGGTCTTCATGTATCGAATCGGTCCCGATTCGTTGCGGGTCACGATGGATGTCCCGCGGAGCACGATGTCCCGCGCGCGGCGCGACCCGACGCGCCTCGTGCGGGGATTGGAGCGGCATCTCTCGACGCACTTCCTGCGCGCTTTGACGCGGGCGATGCGAGGCGCGGAGTTGCGGTGGGCGGGAACGAGCTTCCGGGCACGCGTCGACTATGGGAACGACGGCCGCGCGCTCGCCGGCGACGCGGTGGGCCACTTCCACCCGTTGACGGCGACCGGGCTGACGATGGGATTTCTGGACGCCGCGGCGCTGGCGTCGGGAATCGGCCTCGCGGCGTATCGCGCGCAGCGCGAGCGCGAGACGTATCTTCCGGAGTTGGCGTCGTTGATGCTCTATGAACTGTTCACTCGCGAAGATTCCTCGGCGGAGCGGCTTCGCGAGGCGGCGTTCTCGAAGTTGCGCGGCGACGTCGCGATGCGGGACTCGCTGATCCGGATGCTTTCCGGCGATTTCGACGGCTGGGGCGGCTTCGCGCGGATGATGACGGACATCTCGCTGCGGGCGGCCCGCCGGGCGCTCTCCGGGTCCGCCGATTCGACGAAGCGATGGTCGTCGGCCGGCGATGTCGGCCGACTTCTTCCCTGGCTGACATGGCCGCTGATCGCCGCCGCTCCCCGCGTCGGTCGCCCGCGACTGCGGCGGCGGCTGGCCGCGTTCCTGCTCGGAAAGTATTCCGGCGGGACGAACGGGGCGCGCGCACCGCGGCCGCACATCGACGAGCCGGGCGCATTCGAGGCCGCGGTCTCGGCGCCGCGGGCCTGCGCCATCGCCGCGGCGGCCGGGAATCGGGAGGAGCCATGCTGACCCCGTTCGCCGCGGGCCATCGACGGGACGAGACCAGCGGCTGCGAGGCGACGAACGCGACCGATCGGGCGATGCGTCATCTCGCGGAAACGCAAGGGCCGGACGGCGCATGGCATCACGACTACAGCGGGCCGACCTTCGTGCTGCCCGGGTTCGTCGTCGCCTGGTACGTCGTCGGGGAACTGCCCGCGGCCGACCGCCGCGACCGCATGTTGAACTTCCTGCGGAATTCCCGCAACGACGACGGGGGATGGGGATTGTTCCCTGGCGGAACGACCACGCTGTATTCGACGGTGCTCTGCCATGTCGCGATGCGGCTGTTGGGAACACCGGCGACCGATCCGGTCTGCCGGCGCAGCCGCGCGTGGATCATCGAGCACGGAGGCGCGGCCGCCGTCCCGCTGTGGGGCAAGTATCTGTTGTGCGTTCTCAATTTGTACGACTATCGCGGCGTTCCCCCGGTCTCGCCCGAGTTGTGGCTGCTTTCCGAGCGATTGCCGTTTCATCCGCGGCGGTGGTGGTGCCACAATCGGATGGTGATGCTTCCGCTGTCGTACTTGTATGGCGTCCGCGCGCGGGCGCCGCTGGACGATCTGCTCCGTTCGTTGCGGGAGGAGTTGTTCGTCGAGCGTTACGATCGGATCGATTGGCGCGCGTGCCGCACGAGCATCGCGGCGACCGATCGACTGGTTCGGGAGTCGCGAGTGTTCCGCTGGGGGGCGCGACTGCTGGGCGCATACGAGCGATTCGCCCCCGCGTCGATCCGGCGGCGCGCCTGCGATCTCGCCCTCGAGCAGATCGAGTACGAGGACCAGCAGACGTCGTTCGTGTGTCTCGGGCCGGTCAACAAGGGGCTGAATCTCCTGTGTCGCCACTTCAGCGGGGATCCGGACGCGGTCGCCCGGCATCTCGTGAAGCTCGACGACTACCTCTGGGAGTGCGGGTCGGAAATCCGCGGGAAGGCGTACAACTCCTCGGCGTTCTGGGACACGGCCTTCACCATTCAGGCGGCGACGGCCGGCGCATCGCATGCCGATCCGCGGGTCGGAAGGATGCTTGCACGGGCCGGCCGGTTCGTCTCGGAAACGCAGGTCCGCGTCGATCCTCCGCAAGCCGAGCGGTTTCATCGCCACGCGGCCCGGGGAGGATGGCCTTTTTCGACGCTCGAGCACGGTTGGCCGATCAGCGACTGCACGGCGGAAGGGATCAAAGCCGCGCTGTGTCTGGCGGACGCCGGAATTCCCGCCGTCTCCGACACGCGATTGGAGGAAGCGGTCGAGTGGATTCTCGGAATGCGGAACCGCGACGGAGGCTGGGCGACATATGAACCGACGCGCGGTCCGCGGTGGCTCGAAAAGCTCAACGCCACCAGCTTGTTCGCCGACGTGATGATCGACTATTCCCACGTCGAGTGCACGTCCGCCTGCGTGCAGGCGCTGGCCGCCTTTTCGCGTCGCGATCGAGCCGGCCGGAGGCTTCCGGAGATTCGAGAAGCCATCGAACGCGGCGCTCGGTTTCTGCTCGCGCGGCAGCGGGCCGACGGGTCGTGGATCGGCTCGTGGGGCGTGTGCTTCACCTATGCGACGTGGTTCGGCGTCTGGGGATTGTTGGACGCGGGTCTGCCGGACGATCATCCCGCCGTGCGCCGCGCGTGCGAATTCCTTCTCGATCGACAACGGCCCGACGGATCGTGGAGCGAATCGATCGAAAGTTGCTGGAAGGGGAGCTACGTGCCGCTTCCCGGCGGCCACGCCGTGATGACCGCCTGGGCGCTGTTGGCGCTGATCCGCGCGGGAAGGTCGGAATCCTTCCCCGTTCGCCGGGGGATTCGCTACCTTCTCGAGGAGCAATCGCCCGATGGAACGTGGCCTTCGGCGGGAATCAACGGAGTCTTCAACCAGACCTGCGGGGTGCAGTACGATAGTTACTCGACGGTGTTCCCGCTGTGGGCGCTCTCCTTGTACCGCGCCCGACGAGAGTCCGCCGGGCCGTCGGACGACTGATTTTCGAAAGCCGGATGGAAACGATTCGAGCGGCGGCTCTTGAATGCGGGGTCTCATGGCGGGCGGGTCGGCGAACGTCGAAACCAATGCGGCCCTCGTGCGGTTTCGCCGGCGCGGAATCGTGGCGGCCATCGTCGCGGCGGTCACCCTTCCGTTCGCCGTCGCCGGCAGCATCGGCGCGCTCGCCACCATCGACAACGACGTTTTCCTGTGGACGCCCGGCGACCCGGAGGAGCAGGCCCGCTTCCACGCGATGGTCGAACGCTTCGGCTTCGAGAACCCGGTGTTCGTCTCGTGGGAAGGCTGCACGGTCGATGATCCGCGCCTCGCCTGCTTCGCCGAAACGCTGCGCCGTCGCGCCGCTGTCGAGTTGCACGACTCGTCGGGACGTGCCGCGATCGGCGAAGTCGTCACCACGCCCGAAGTCGTGCGGGAATATCGCGAGAGCCGGCTGGGCCTCACCGACGAGGAGATCGTGGATCGGCTCCGCGGCGTGATGCTCGGCCTCGACGGCCGCACGGCGTGCGCGATCGTGCGGATCGACCACCAGGCCGATGTCCGCGACTCGCGGATCGCCGCGCTGGTCCGCGACGTCGCGAGCGAATCCTGCGGCGTCGCGGCGGAGAAACTGCGTGTCGGAGGATTCCCGATCGAGAACGCGGAAGTCGACGAGCAGAGCGTGCGCACCTTGTACCGCAGCCTGCTGCCGAGTTCGATCTTCGTCATTCTCATCGCGTGGCCCGCGCTGCGGAGCCTGCGGCTGGTGCTGGCGACTTGCCTGGCCGCCTTCTGGTGCGAAACGGCGACGCTGGCGCTCATCCGCGCGTTCGATCTGCGGATGACGGGAATTCTGATCGTGTTGCCGTCGCTGGTGTTCGTCGTGCTCGTCTCGGGGGCCGTGCATTTCATCAACTACTTTCACGACGCGCGGCGGACGCTCGATCGCGGCGCGGCGATCGTGACGGCCGCGTCGGAAGCCTGGAAACCCTGCATATTGGCGATGCTGACCACGGCCGCCGGCGTGTTTTCGCTGTGCACCAGCCGCATCGAGCCGGTTCGCGATTTCGCGTACCTCGCGTCGGCCGGCGTGCTGTTGGCGTTGGTCGCGTTGTTGTCTTTCATTCCCGCGGCGCTGTTGCTGTTCGGTCCCGGGCCTTCCGCGCCGCGCCACCCCGCCGCCGAAAGGCACGTTTGGGAGCGTTGGGCGGCGTTCATCGCGCGGTCCCCTTCGACCGTCATGTGGACCGCGGGGATTCTCGTGGCGGTCGGACTGATCGGGCTGCCTCGCGCGTCGGCCACCATGAAGATGGACAATTTCCTGCCGCGGCGGAACAAGGTCGTCCGCGACCAGGTGTGGTTGGAGCGAACGATCGGCCCGCTGCTGCCCGTGGACGTCGTCATCGGCATCGATCGCGCGTCGCCGATCACCATGCACGACCAACTCGCGCTGCTGAGCCGCATCACGAGCGCGATCGATTCGGATCCGCATCTGGGAGGCGCGTTTTCGGCCGCCGATCTCGCGCCCGCGATCGACTCCGCAAGCGACTTCGCCGGCCTCTTCCGGCATCGCATGGTCGAGCAGCGACTGGACCGGAATCGCAGCCGGTTCGTGTCGTCGGGTTACCTGTTCGAAGCGCCGGAGGCCGACTTGTGGCGGATCACCGCCCGGGCCTATTCGCTCTCGCCGGATACCTACGAGCAACAGCTCGACGCGCTGCACCACGCGGTGCGCGCCGCGCTCGACGACCAGCCGGAGTTCGCGGAGCGCGTTACGGTCACGATCACGGGGTTGCTTCCCTTGATCGCCGGATCGCGACGGCAACTGCTGCACGACCTGGCGTGGAGCTACGTCGGCGCGATCGCCGCCATCGGGTTGATTCTCACCCTGTCGATGCGCAACGTGTCCACGGGCTTGCTGGCGCTCGTTCCCAATGTGTTCCCCGCGGTGATCGTGTTCGGACTGGCCGGCTGGATGCGGCTGAACGTCGACATCAGCTCGCTGTTGACGGCGACCGTGGCGTTGGGGATCTCGGTCGACGACACGGTCCATTACCTGACCTGGTACGACCACGAGCGAAAGAACGGCAGCCGCGTCGCCGACGCCCTGATGCGCGTCCATGCGAAGTGCGGTCCGGCGATGCTTCGCACGACTCTGATCTGCATCGCGGGGATGTTGCCTCTCCTGGTGAGCGACTTCCTTCCCGCCTCGCGATTCGGGGCGTTGTGCTGCCTGCTGCTGGCGGTGGCGTTGGTCAGCAACCTGGTGTTGCTTCCCGCGCTGTTGTCCGTCGCGACGAGACGCCGCAACCGTTCGTAACGAAGGTTCGTAATGGCCGTTCGTAGTGGCCGTTCGTAGTGACCCGCATCAGCGGGTCTCGGGCGACCAGCCCGGATGATTCATGCGTCTTGCGATTCGTCATGCCCGCGACGGCGGGCATCCAGCGGATGCGGGAGTGGGAATCGTGCTTCGATGCCGCTTCCGCGTGGTTCTGGATTCCCGTCCCCGCCTTCGCTGGGGACAGGCTCTTCGCGGGAATGACGCGAATGGTTCGCGGGAATGACGCGAATGGCCGGCGACACTCCGTCGTTCGCCCCGAGAGTGTAGAAGAGCGGGTAATTCGCGAGTCTCCAATGGATGCATGGCTCGAAGTTGCAGGTGAATAATCCGGGCCAGGCGAGCGTGGGCTGCGCAAGATCTCGGATTCGGCGGGGGATCCGTGACTTGCGATCGTAGAAATTGTTCCATGGCCGGCACGGCCGAAGGCCTACGCCGAAGGCGTTGCACAACACAGCC
>JBBDNT010000071.1:0-6953 GCA_040877445.1 Planctomycetaceae bacterium | reverse complement strand
ATCAACCATGCTGACTCAACCCCAAACCACTGCGGCTCACGCACCCTTTCAGGGTACTCACGACAGGCGGCCGTCCGACCCAGGGTGCGCTTGCTCCGCGAGCGACCCTGGGCTGTGTCGTGCAACGCCTTCGGCGTAGGCCTTCGGCCGTGCCGGCCATGGAACGATTCCCACACGATCGCACATCTCGAATCTCCCGGCCGATTCGAGATTTTGCGCAGCCCAGGATGACCTCCTCGGCTCATTGGCTCATTCGCTACTCCGCCAATCATCGTCCGCCGATTCCCAATCCCAGCGCCAGCAGGATCACGCACGCCGCGAGCATGATGTACGCGGCAGTGCGGTTCACGCGGCCGTGTGCCGTACCGAATCCGAAGTGCCTTCCCTGTCCGTGCCACAGCCACAGCCCGGCGGGAACGGTCACCAGGCCGAACAGCCACAACCACCATGCGGGCGCGCCGTGCCGGATCATGTCTCCCGCGTCGCCAATGCGGCCGAACGATCCGAGGGCGATGTAGAGGCCATTCGCGACCAGGCAGAACCCGGCGAAGAACCGCAGCAGGAACGCGCCTTCCCAACGCAGAAACCAGGCGATGCCCCACGCCAGCAGCGGGGCCGCGACGCCGAACAGCGGTCCCGCCCACACAACCAAGAGTGGCCGTGGGTTCTCCGCGAGATCGGTCCGCGAAATCGTCAGCGGATGCAGCACGACGCGCTCCACCACCCCGCCGGTCGCCCGCGCGGCCAGTACGTGTCCTGCCTCGTGAACCGCCTGCATCCCCAGCCAGGAAGCAAGCAGCGTCGACACGATCAACACTCCCTGATGCACCCGCGCCATCGCGCCCCCAGTCACGCTTGCGGTTTCGCGGCGAGTCTCGAACGTGCCCCGACTTCCTTCACCGCGGCGCATCGTCGGGCCGCGGCCTCTCGGCAAGCGCATCGAAATCCGGAGCTGCGCCTTCCCCGGTCTCCCGAGCACGTCGGGCGCGGAAAGCTCGCTCCTCCGCGCGCGAGCGCAGCACGAGGAACGCGATCGCCGCGAGAACGATTCCGGTGATCGGTCCCAGAACCCACCACAGCGCGCCGACCGTCGGGGACTCGGGCGGAATCGTCCACTTCAATCGTCCCGCGACGACCAGCGGCACGATGCGGTTCGTGTCGCGGGCGCCGTAGCCGGTCATCTTCAACAGATAACCGGTGACCTCGACCGTCTCGACCGCGGGAACGAGGTCGCGGCCGGTGGGAATTCCGTCGGGAATCGAAGTGCAGGCCACCACCAGCGGATTGCCCTGCGAGTCCTCGGTGAACAGCCAGACCTCATAGATCGTGTCGATGCCGTATTCGTTTTCCTCCACCTCCATCTCGGCGATCCGGCGGGCATGCCCTCGAAACGTCACCGGCCGGCCGCGATACGCTTCGGGTTGCCGGTACGCGTCGAGGTATCGCTCGTAGGTGGCGAGCGACTTGTTCGAACCGCGTTCGGCCATCCGCTTTCGCAGGAATTCGTCCGCCGCCGCCTCCAACCGCGATGGGTCCACCAGCCGCGCTTGCAGAAGCGATTGCAGATACGCGTCCCGTTCCTGCGGGAGGATCGTGAAACGCCGCGATCGAATTTCACGCAGAATCGGCTCGGCGAGGTCCGTGTCGAACGGGATCAGTTCATCGGCGACCATGGTCGGGACGAGTCCGCCGCCGTCCGCTTCCGCCGGTTCGCCGCCGCCGCTCAGCTTGAGCAGCCACGCGCTCGCCAGCGCGGGCACGTCGAGATCATCCCCCGGCGACAATCCCTCGGGAAGTCGCGGCGCCACGAGACGGAGTTCGGCGAACGCGGAATCATCCTCGCTCGCCGATGGAACGAGCGACAGCGCGTAGTGTTCCGGCAGGTCGTCCGTCGCGGAATGGCGGGCGATGCGGCGAATCGTCCCCCACACGCGGATCGGCCGTCCGCGGTATTCCGATGGATGCGTCGCGAGGTCGGTCAGCGGGCGGAACTTCTTCTCCGGGTCGTTCCACGCTTCGCGGCGCGTCGACATCAGCCGGCGAATCGCCCGGTCGCGCGTCGGGCGGTCGAGGCGCGTCGCGTGCGCGATCAGCTTCGCCAGGGCGGGGCGCTCTTCCGGCCGCACGCCGGGGGTTCCGTCTTCGACGGCGTCGAGCGAGTCGTCGCGGAAGGTCGCTTCGACCAGGGGGCGGTCGAGCACCGAGGGGCGATGCGCCTCCTGGGGGCGTTCCGCCTCCTGCGCGCGGGCGGGCGCGGTCGCCGCCGTCAGCAAAAGCGTGGAGACAACGAAGGCGGCGCGCGAGTTCGGGAGCATGATCGTTCATTGTTCCGATGGAAGTTCGAGATGTCGAGCCGCCGGGGCCTTCACGCGAAGGGCGGGGGCGGCCGGATCGCATCTTTCGAGCTGGACGGAATTTACGAATCGGCGACGGCGGCGGTCGGACGTTGACACCATTCGCGATCTTTCTATAATTCGCCCGCAACCCAGCTTATCGAACATCCAACCGTCGGATCGACTCGTTCAGCTTCAATGTCGCTCGTCGAGAAGGGAGCCGTCATGGCCGGCAACGTTCGCGAATTCACCGATCAAAACTTTCAAGCCGAAGTCCTCGGCGCGCAGGAACCGGTGCTCGTCGATTTCTGGGCCCCTTGGTGCGGTCCCTGCCGGATGATCGCCCCCGCCATCGAAGAGTTGGCCGCGGAATACTCGGGGCGGGTCAGCATCGGCAAGATGAACACCGACGACAACCGCCAGACCGCGATGAACTACCGGGTCGAGTCGATTCCCACCGTGATGCTCTTCAAGGGGGGGCAGGTGGTCGAGACGTTCATCGGCGTTTCGCCCAAGCAGAAGTATTCGGCCGCGCTCGACAAGCAACTGACGGCCGCAAGCTCGTAGCGACCGCCTCCGAAGGATCGGATTCCACGGCACGATCGCGGGGAAAGGATTCCCGGCATGAGCGAAGAGACCACAGCGGCGCGCCGCGCCGCCTCCGCGTCGGCAGGCGCCGGTCCGCACGTCGCGACCGGCCCATCGCCGGGAGCGCCGCGCGAAATGCCCGCGGCCTTGCGGGGATTGTCGCACCGGCTGGACGCGGCCCATGCCGCCACTGCCGCGGAATCGGCCACCCGCCCCGAGGATCTGCTCCGCGAGGCGGGCCGCATCGCCGAAGCCTTGCGCGCCCGGTTCCTCGAGCTGGACCGCCGCGAACGCGTGCTCAATGAGCAACTCGCGGCCGTCGACCGCGAGCGCCGCGGCGTCCGCCTGTGCGCGCTGCAGTTCGACGAAGAGGTCCACTCGCGCAAAGAGGGGCTCGACCAGCGCGATCGCGACGTGACGGCCCGGCTCGAGGAGTCGCGCCGGCTCGGCCACGAACTGGAGCGCCGCCGCGTCGAACTGGAGGATCTTCGCGAGACGCTCGATCGGGAGCGGGCGGACCTGCGCGAGGAGCTCGGCCGCGAGGTGGAAGTCGAGCGCCTCGCGCTCCGCCGCGACCGCGAACTGCTCGAATCGGAGCGCCGTTCGTATCGCGAGGAGCTGGACGAGGAGTACGATCGCGCCCGGGCCGAGTTCGACGAAGGACGCGAAGCCTGGAACGCGGCCCGCGACGGGGAGCAGGCCCGGCTCGACAAGGATCGCGAAGCGTTCGCCGAAGAGTCGCGGCACGCGCGCGCGGAACTCGCCGCCGAGCGGGCGGCGTTCGAAGAAGAACTCCACCGCGAGCGCGCGCGACTGGCGGCGGACCGCGCCGCGCTCGATGAGGAATCGAATGGCCTTCAGGCCGAGTTGGAAGCCGCCCGCGAGCGGCAGCGACTGGAACTCGAAGAGGAGCGCCGCATCCACGACGACGCCCTCGACGTCGCCCGCCGCCGCCACGACGAGGAACTCCGCGCGAACCGCGACCGGCAAGACCAGAAGCTGCAATCGCTCCGCGAAGAGCACGACGCCGAACTGAGCCGCGAGCGCGAACGAGCCGAGGCGGAACTGCGATCGAAGCGCGAGCGGCAGACGGCCGATCTCGACGCCCGCCGCGAGGCGCTGCAATCCGAACTGGAAGCGCGGCGGGCGGAAGTCGAAGCCGAATGCGACGCCCGCATCCGCGAGGCCGAAGAGGAAGCCGCCCGCATCGGCGAGCGGAACGAGGCGGACGCGGTCCGCCTGCGGCAGGACCGGGCGACGCTCGAGCACCGCGTCCGCTTCCAGGAAGAGCATCTCCACAAGACGCGGCGCGAGTTGGAGCGCGATCGGACGGCCCATCGCAAACTGGCCCAGCGCGAGCGGAGCGAACTCGCCGCGCGGGAATCGGTCCTCCGCCTCCGCGCACGTCAGCTCGACCATTGCCGCGGCTTGATCGAAGCCCGCGAACGCTCCGTCGAGCGCGAGCGGCAGGTTCTTTCCCGCACCCGGCACGTCGCCGATGCCGAAGCGGCGCGGGACCGCGAGCGGTTGGCGGATGAACGGGCGGCGTGGCAACAGGAGCGCGAGTCGCAACGGGCCGAAGTGCGCCGCCAACAGGACATGCTCTCGCTGCACGCCGAAAATATCGAGGCCCGCCGCACTCGGTTGGACGAATTGCGGTCCGACCTGGAGGAGACGCACCGCAGCACGCTCGAAATGAGGATGGCGATCGAAGAGGCGTGGGCGCAGCTCGTGCAGGACAGCGGTTCGGATGCGGCCGCCCAGCGCGTCGAAGACGCCCGCCAGGCGCTCTCCGACCATTTTCGGCAACTCCGCGACGCGTGCGGCCGCGAACGCCGCGACCTCGAACGGTCGCAGTCGCAGTTCCGCGCGCAGAAGGACGAGTTTCGCGACGAGCAGCAGACGCTGACCGAATGGGTCGCCCAGCGCGACGATCAGTTGCGCGCCTGGGAAGAGCGGCTGCGCGGAGAACTCGACCGCCTGGAAGAGCGCGAGCAAGGCTGGCGGCAATCGCGCGATCAATGGCAACAGGAGAAGCTCGAAGCGGAACGCGTCATCCGCGACCTGCTGCGCCAGGTCACCGACCTCACGATGCCGGGCGCGACCCCCCGCGCTTCCTCATCCCGCGACATCGACGACTATCCCGACCACACCGACCCCCGCGACTGACGCGTCTCCGACACGCTTGCGGTTTCGCGGGGTTCCCATGGCAATCGACAACCGCGCGACGACGATGCCCGACCCGATCCGCGTCCTCCTGTGGGGCGACCCGACCCCGGTCGAGATGCGTCCCGTCGCGCTGCACCTGCTCTCGCTGCCGGTCGCGATCGTCCCCTCCTCGGACACATTCGGCATCGACCGCGCCGCGTTCCCGTTGGACGACGAACCGGATCTCGTCGTCGCGCTGCAAAGCTGGCCGGACGAGTTCCCGCGGACCGTCGTCGAACGGGCGATCGCGCGGTTCCCACTCGCCCGCTGGGTCTGCTGTTACGGGGAATGGTGCGCGTCGGACGGCCGCTCGCGCGACATCTGGCCGCCGGGCGCGCGCGTCCCGGTCGCGTCGGCTCGATCGCGCATCGCGCGCGAACTGGCGGTCATCCGCGGCGACCTCTCTCCACTCCCGCCGACCGCCTCGCGCGACGAAGTGTTCGCGTTCGATCGGCGCGGATGAAAGCCGACGTGCGGAGCAGTTCACGGTTCACCGCGGATCTCCGCCATGATGCCGCTGGCGGAAGCCGGATTCGACTCGCCGCGGCGATGTTCCGCTCGCGCTTCGGCGATTTCCCGCGCCAGCGCCGCCCGCTGCCGCTCGGACACGCGGCGGCGCAGAATCGTGATCAACGTCTCCTGCTCATCGACGGTCAGATCGTCCGCCGCATCGACGACTTCCGAGAAGGACTTCATCAGGCTCCCCTCAGGCGACTGGCCACCGCGCGGTCGAACCGGCGCGTTCGTCATCCTCGACGGCATCGTATCCATCCGTCGCGCCGTGCGAAAAGTCGAACCTCGCACGAGTGGCTGAAAGATCGAGAATCAGTACTACTACGCCTTCAAGCTTGATCTTGTGGGTTTTCCGTAGGATGGATTGGCAATCCGGCGGTGAGGCCTCCACGTCGCCGGAAGTCGATCGATCTGCCGGCTCGCTTGCCGTTGGAAGGATTGCCAATCCGTCCGACATGCCGCCAACGTCCAAATTCAATCTGGAAGACGGACTACCAAGAACGCGACTTCGTCATTCCCGCGCAGGCGGGAATCCAGTCGATGCGCGGACAGCGATGACAATGGGTTGCCGCCCTGGCGATTGCTGGGTTCCCGCCCCCGCCTCCACGAGGGCAGGCACTGCGCGGGAATGACGGAAGGCACCGGCGCGAAGTTGGAACTACTGAGAATGGATCAGCCCGGTCGCATTCGGTTTCGCGACACTCGGTTGATCCGCGTTCGCCGACATGAAACAATTCACGGTCGATTATCCACTCGGAATCGGCTTTCCGAAACGTCGTTGCGTTGCATGAACGCGTCGCCCGAAGCCATCGCCACCGCGTTCCACGAAGCCGGTCATGCCGTGATGGCGCTGTTGCTCGGCCGGCCCGTGCACCGCGTGAGCGTGGCGCCGAACCATTTGCGGCTGGGGCAGTGCGAGTTCACCAAGGGGGCGTTTCGGCCGACGCAGGACGAAGTCGAGCGAGCGATGCTGATTCTGCTCGCCGGCCTCGCGGCCGAAGCCCGCCGCACCGGCAGCTATGCCTGGGAGGCGGCCGAGCACGACCTGTACGAAGTGCGGTCGTTGAGCCGGGGGCGAACGGCCGACGAGCGGAAGGCGGATCGCCTCGAGCGGCGGATGCTCGACAAGACCGAGCATCTCTTCGATCGACCCGGCGTGTGGACGGCGACGGAGCGCATCGCCGAGGAACTGCTGCGCCGCCCGACCATCAGCGGCCGCGCCGCCCGGCATCTGTTCGACCAGGCGATCGCCCAGGCGGAGGGAGGATAGAGGATGGAGGATGGAGGATGGAGGATGGAGGATGGAGGATG
>JBBDNT010000070.1:0-6967 GCA_040877445.1 Planctomycetaceae bacterium | reverse complement strand
CCCCGCCAGCAATCGCCGAAGAGAGTTGGCGTCGCCAAAAACTCTTGCCACACCCCGAAAACGAAGTTTCACACGCTCTCAGCGCTGCGGAGCGAACGCCGGCTGCCCGTTTCGCCGACGCTCCTGCTCCAACGCGTGTCGCAGCGCTTGAAGTTGCCGCTCCTGGAGTCGAAGCTGATATTCCAGATCGTCCACGCGATCGTCCCGGCGGTGATCGACCGGAACGATGGGGTGGGGTTCCCCGTAGCTCGACGGCCGGACCGGTTGAGCCTGTTGGAAACGCTCGGGGGCATGCGCCGCATGCGGCGAAACGCCGGAGGGCTGCTCGCGAGCGACTTGCTGCTGGACGTTGAAATCGTGCTGAGCGCGGAGGCGGGCCTGCTCGGCCATGTATTCCGACATCCCGATCCGCGACAGGTGCTGCTTCATCGCCGCCTGGTCCTGATAGCGATGCCAGTATTGCTGCGAATACGGCATGGTGGGGGACATGCCCCATCCGCCGGCGGCCTGCGACTGCGAGAGCACGTGCTTGTAGTTGTAGGGGCGGAAGGCGTGGTAACCGCCGTAGGCCGGAATCTCCTGAAAGTATCCGTGCTGCCAGGCGTGGGGCGCGTCGAAGGGATACAACTCCTCGGCGTAACCTCCGCCGAACCCGCCGACCGGTCCCGGTCCGTAGGTCTCGACCGCCCCCATTTCGGCCGGATACTCCTCGTAGACCGGACCGGTGGATACGGGGCCAGCGGAACCATAGCCGAACGGGCCCGCGCCGAGGGCGGCCGACAGCATCACGACGAGCATTCCGCTGGGCATGTCTCGACCTCTTCGCCGGAAGATCCTGTTTCGCCGGAAGGTCCCGTTCGCCGGCGACTTCGCGTACTCCGCGCAAGCTCCGCGCCGCTCGAGAGGAATCCGCACGGTTGGAAGGGATTATCGGTTCGCGCGGGCGCCGGGCTTCGTTTTCTCCGGCAAGAATTCCGCAACCGGCAAGGTCGGCGATTCCCGCGCCCCGCGCGCCAAGATTTCCCCAATCGTCGGCGGCGGATGAAATCTCGCTCATCCGGGCGAGGCGTGACGCATGATTCCGATGCCCCGTCCTTGAACTTCGACTTCGATCGAGAGATTGCCCATGATTCGCCAGATTCGTTTCCGCCGCGTTGGATTCATCGTTCCGATGGCATTCGCCTCGGCCGCGATGCTGAACTCGGCCTCGTCACTCGCGGCGGAATGCTGCGCGCGGGACGCCGTTCCGACCGCGTCCCCCGCGCCGATCGGAGTGCCGGGACCGTATGCCGCGGACGAGGGAACGACCATCGCCGAGGGGTATGCCGGCGGCGGGTACGGCGGCGGACCCGGTTATTGGCAGCCGGGCGGCTATGAAGGCCGCATCGGCTCGCCGTATTACTACAGCCCGCTGGGGAACGGTCGGCAGTATTGGTACGGCGCGATGGCGGGAACTCCCGCGCACGCCGCGTACGTTCCCGGCGGCGGCGGATGGGACCGTCCGCGCGGCGGCCTTTACTCGGCCGGAGACGGTCCCGGATACGCAACCCGGCATTCGACCGGATATGGACCCGGATCCGGTTACGGAATGGGAGGCGATCCGTACACGGCCCACTTCGGCCCCGGCTTCCAGCGACACTCGAACTACGGGCACGATCGTTTCCCGTACTACACCTATCGCGCACCGTGGTATTTCCCGGGGCCGGCCGTTTGGAACCGGGATACGAATTTCGCGTGGTGATCCGCTGACGACCGAAAAACTCGACCGAACCCGCGGTTCCGCTTCAATTCCTTCAGAGCGAACGACCGATACAACCCTCACACCGCGGAATGGGTGCAGGGAGTCAGCACCTTTGCGCCGCTCCGGGATCGCGTTCGGACGAGATCCCGGAAAGCGCAACCACGCGCCAGTCGTTTCGACGGCGCGGTGCCTGAGGGAGCAGCCTCGAATGTCGATGGGGGTTCTTCGAGTCACACCCGCCGCTCGCGGTCTGTCGGCGATTCCGGCGGCCGCGGGGGTGTGGGCGGTGTTGCTGGCCGGTTTCGTCTGGCCGCCCGCGCAGGCCGTCGCTCAGCGCCCGCTCGACCATCGCATCGTGGGCCTTCCACGGGCGACGGAAGAGATGGACGTCATCCACCGCCGCAGCCAGTTGATCGTCACCCGCGGCCCGGTCGTGCGGATGGCGATCGCCGATCCGTCGATCATCGACGTCGTGCAATACAGTCCCAGTGAAGTCGCGGTGATCGGCTTGGCGCTCGGATCGACCACGCTGACCGTCTGGTTCGACGACGGTTCGCAGCCGTTGATCCACGACGTCACGGTCATCCGCGACCCGAGCATCGAAGACCAGCGGCGGGTCGATTACGGTCACCTCGAACGGAAGATCGCCGAGCTGTTTCCCAACAGCAAGGTGTATCTCATCCCGCTGTCGCAGAAGATCGTCGTCAAGGGACAGGCCCGAGATCCCGAAGAGGCGGCGAACATCCTGCAAATCGTCCGCGGAGAGGTCATCAACCAACTCGGCGCGCTGGCCGGCCCGCAGCCGGTCGCGCCGATCGTCGATGCCGCGCTGGGCTACAACACCGTCGATCGCGTCGACGCCTGGGATCTCGGCTCGTCCTACATCGTGAACATGCTCGACGTGCCGGGCGAGTCGCAGATCATGCTTCGCGTGCGGATCGCCGAGCTGAATCGCTCGCAGTTGCGGCAGATGGGGGTCGACTGGACCGTGCTGTTCAACGGCGGCCGGCACCTCGTCGCGTCGTCGATGGGCGGAGCCGCGGCCACGCTGACGGGCATCTTCGAGAACGGCGAAATCAATGTCCTCGTCAACTGGCTGCAGTCCAACGGCACCGCGAAAATTCTCTCCGAACCGGTGCTCACCGTGATGAGCGGGCACTCGGCGAGCTTCCTTTCCGGCGGCGAGTTCGCCGTCCCCACGATCCTCGGCATCAACGGGGCGCAAGGCCAGACGACGACCTTTCGCGGGTTCGGCACGTCGGTCATCGTCACCCCGCAGATCATCGATCGCGACCTGATCCGCATGGTCGTCGTTCCCGAGTTCAGCCAGGTCAACCCGGGGAACTCGGTGCAGGGAATTCCCGGCGTCGACACCCGCCGCGTGCAGACGACGGTGCAACTGCGGGAAGGCCAGACGATCGTGATCGGCGGATTGATCTCGCGCCGCACCACCACCGAGGTGACGCGGATCCCCTTCCTCGGCGAGATCCCCAAGATCGGCCCGCTGTTGTTCAACGCCAAGCAGTCCACGGAAGACGAAACCGAACTGCTGATCCTCGTCTCCCCCGAGATCGTGCGGCCCATGGACGCCGAGGAGGTCGGCCCGGTCCCCGGGTTCGAAGTCACTCATCCCGACGACCACGGGCTGTGGTTCCGCGCCGAGACGCAAGGCGCGCCCGACACGGGATACTACCAGTTGGCGCCCTACGGCAGCGGCAACGGCCGCGGGATCGACATGGGCTATCAGCTGTTCGAACCGGCCCCGGCATCCTCGCAGTACGCCCCGGTCCCGACCAATCCATACGGAGCTGGATCGCAAGGGGGCGTCGTCTACGGACCGTCGTCGCAATTCGGGCCTTCCGCGGACGGCTACGGGCACAGCATGCCCGCGTACGGTCAGCCGGCATATGGTCAGCCCCAGTATGGGCCGCCGGCGTATGGACAACCCGGTCCCGCCGGTCAGCCCGGCCAGTTCGACGGTCAACCGCCGCTTTACGTTCCCGGCGCGGCATCGCCGTATGAACAACCGCAGGCGCCCCCCGCCCGCTGGAACCAGCCCACCTCGCCGGGGTCTCGGCCGATTCCGCCCGTGCCGGACCACAGGGACGGGCACTCGACGCCTCCCCTGCCGGCCCCGCCGATCGACGCGGCGCGGCGCGGCGTCACGCCGACGTCCGCCGCGACATCCCGGACGAGCCGAAACTTCGACAGGTTCGGCACAGACCGCGCCCCCCGCGGCCGATATTGAAACAGGACCGCACGAATGCGGTCGATTCGAACGGTCACGGTCGGGCGGACCCGCAATCCGCCGGTTCGGACCGCGGCGGCGGATTTCGAGTGAGGAGCGTGATGACCCAGCCCCGTACGCGATGGATCGTGCTCTCGGCGGTCGCCCTGGCGGCGGCGTTGCCCGGTTGCTGGAGGCCCAACCTCCGCTGCGAATGGCAGCGCGTGGACTGCTGCCCGGAGCGGCGCTCGTTCGCCATCCCCGACCAGTATCCGCTGGGGAGCGTCAACCGGGCGCACTATCACACGATGCAGGCCAACGCCGAGGCGTCGGATTTCATCTTCCACGACCACGAGTTCGTGGGCTACACGGCGGAACTGACTCCATACGGGAAAGACCACGTGCTGGAAGTCGCCGCGCGGATGCGGAGCACGCCGTTCCCGGTCATCATCGAGCGGGTCGAGAACAACACCGATCCCGAGTTGGACGCGCATCGGCGTCGCATCATCGCCACGATCCTCGCCGACATGGGCAATCCCGACGCCGATCAGCGGACGATCGTCGCTCCGGCCTACGGCAAGGGGATGAACTCGCGGGAAGCCGAACTGGATTACCACCGCTTCATCACGACTCGCGGCGGCGGGTTCGGGAACTTCGGAAACTTCGGCAACAACATCGGGACGTTCGGCGGATTCGGGGCCGGCGGCGGAGTCGGGTTCGGCCCGTAGCGAATTCTTTCGGAGACTGGCGGGACAATTGGCCCGCCATGTCGTGACGGGTATGATGTCTTCGCGCCCGTCGTTCGATCCGAAAGGTTCAGCATGCTCCGTTCCGTCGCGCTCGGCCTCGCGTTGCTCGTCGTGGTTATTGGTCGGCTTTCGACGACTTCGCTGCACGCGGTGGAGCCGGCGAAATACGAGGACGATCCCGAGATCGTCCGCCTGCTCGAAAACCTCGAGGCGAACACCGGGCTGCAGCTCCCCAATCTGAAGACCGCCGGCGAGCAACAGGAACTCGTCTACGGATTCGACCGCCGCGGTCCCGGCGTGCGCGATTACGGGAACAAGCTGGTCTATGCCCCCGATCGGCAAACCGCGATGTACTGCGGCGCGAATCACGGGGCGCCGAGCCGGCTCAACGACGTTTCCGAGTACCATCTCGGCTCGAACACGTGGCGTCTGCTGTTGCCTCCCGCGGGGGGCGATCACGGCCGCGTCGACCGCGCGCACGGCGCGATCCGCGAGGGAAAAGACGTCGAGAAGAATGAGCAGTTCCTTCGCGAGTGGTACGGCGAGCATGCCGCGGTACAAGACGGCTACCTGCAGACCGTGGCGAACGGCGGTCCGGTCGGCCCGTGGCACACGTGGGACGGAATCGCCTACGACGCGGCCGCCGGCATGCTGCTGTGGGCCGTCCTCGACACCGACCAGGTTCTGCGGAGCAAGGCGGAGCAATACGCCCGCCACACCGGCCGCAAGCCGGAGGAGGTGCTCTCACAAATGAAACCGGGCGTCGGGCTGTATCGCTACGACGCGGAGAAGAACCGCTGGTCCCGCAGCCTGACCGACGGGCCGAAGCCGTATCTCCGCGGCATGGGAGGCTCGCTGACCTATGTGCCCGAGCTGAAGAAGACGATCTGGTACTGCGCGGCTCAGAACGTCAGCCCCAACGACTTCGCGATGTGGAGCTACGATGCGGTCGCCAACGAATGGAAAGACCTCAAGCCGAACGGCGGCGACTCGCTGTTCGACGTGGTCCACAAGCAGAAGGCCGCCCCATCGAGCGAAGTGCAGATGGCGTACAGCCCGCGGCACAAGAAGATCGTCGCGGTGCTCGGGCCGAACACGTTCGCCTACGACATCGGCGCGAACGAGTGGAAGCACGCGGTCACCGACGAGCGAAACAAGGCCCACGACGCCTCGACCGTCTTCGCGTACGACAGCGTCAGCGACCTGTTCCTGTTGCTCAACCGCCCGAAGGGACAGTACGAGCCGGACGTCGAACTCCGCGGTTTCCGCCTCGCCACGGGGAAGTGGGAGACGATTACGCCGAAAGGCGAGATGGTGCAGAAGATCCCCTACGGCGGCCTCGCCGGCTACTTCGATCCGCGGCACGAAGTCTTCGTGGTCTACAACAGCAGTGACCGCGTGTGGGTGTATCGGCATGGGCGCGGGGAATGAATCGTGGACGACATCGTTGAATGGCTTGGGCAACAACTCAGCGACGTCGCTCGATCGAGGCCTTTCGGAGCGAGACCGGAGGAACTCGAATGTCCCGATCGGCGACGGGCCGCCGTGTCCTTATTGCGGCGTCCCGATGCGGGCGGGAGCGATCGCCGCCGACTGACGTGGCTGCCGTTCGACCGGCTGCTGTTCCTCGGTCTGTTCGCCATCGAGGGAGGCAAGGTCGGCAAGTCCGGATTGCTCTCCCGCCCGCGAGCCGCAGGCCACCGCTGCCCGCGCTGCCGCACGATCATCGTCGATCGGTGAGTCGAACCACCCCGAGGCCGGGGTGTGCGCGGCGTCGATCGGGGGGTACGATGATGTCATCCGAGATTCGTGGTTCGACGATCGACGACGATCGACTTCGGAAAGGAGCGTGTTTCATGGCCGTGCGAACCAGCGACGAACTGAAGCAGCAGACCTGCAAGCCATGCGAGGGAGGCGTCGACAAGATGCCCGACGACGAGGCCCGCCGGCAGCTCGACCACCTCGACGGCTGGCGGCTTTCCGACGACGGCACGAAGATCTTCAAGAAGTGGAAGCTGAAGGACTTCGTCGAGGGAATGGCGCTTTTGAACAAGGCCGCGGAGATCGCCGAGGCGGAGCAGCATCACCCCGACCTGCATCTGGAGGGCTATCGCCACGTGCGAATCGAACTCTCGACGCACGCCATCGGCGGACTGTCGGAGAACGACTTCATCGTGGCGGCGAAGATCGGGTAGGCCGCGCGAGCGGCCGAAGTCCCCTCTCCCCCGGCTTTGCGGGGGAGAGGGTTAG
>JBBDNT010000069.1:5245-6994 GCA_040877445.1 Planctomycetaceae bacterium | reverse complement strand
CGGGGTCACTGGCGGCTTGGCGGGCGCAGCCCATCCTGCGACTTTCAATACTGACGCACGACGCCGACCACCACGCCGAGGATCTCGACGTCGGTGGAGTAGATCGGCTTCATCTTGGAATTGGCCGGCTCGAGCCGGATGCGGTCCTTCTCGCGATGGAACCGCTTGAGCGTCGCCTCGTGCCCGCCGACCAGGGCGACGACGATCTCTCCGTCGCGGCAGGTTTCCTGTCGGCGGACGACCACGTAGTCCCCTTCGGCGATCTGGTCTTCGATCATCGAGTCCCCCTTCACCTTCAGGCAGAAGTGGTCCTCGTTGTCGAACAGCTTGCGGAAATCGACCTTGTCCTTCTGCTCTTCGGCGAGCAACGGCTTGCCGGCGGCGATCTGCCCGGCGAGCGGGAGTTGCAGCCTCTGGCGGGGCGAGTCGGTCAGCTGAATCGCGCGGGACATGTGCGCTTCGCGGGTAATCAAGCCCTTCTTTTCGAGCGCCTTGAGGTGGCACATCACCCCGTTGGGCGATCGGATCCCGAATTGGGTTCCGATCTCGCGCACGGTCGGCCCGTAACCGCGGTTGAGAATCTTGTCCTTCAGGAACTCGTAGATCTGCTTCTGGCGAGCGGTGAGCTTCGGCTTGACCTTGTGCTTCAACGGCATGCTGTGTTCCTCGATTGAACGACCCGTCGCGACAGCAGCCAGGAAGCGGCACGCCTGCCGAACCGCTTCACCCATCGGCCACGACGGGGCTCCATCGCCCTCGCCGCACGAACGGAAGCAGCGCGCCCGTCCATACTGCCGATCGGTCTGTCAATGGAAATGCTAATGTACATGAATGCATTCGGCAACGGTGTTCGCGAGAATCTTTCGATTTTTTCGAAAAAAGTCCTGGAAATCGAACCGGGGCGATCCGGCGTCGAAACGTCACGTCGACGGCGTTCGTGGGTCGGATGGCCGCAATGCGATCGGGACGCCGAATTCCGCGCGGCCGAGCTATCGCTTGCGGTAGATCGACGGCGGCGCCCAAGCCTCGTCCGCGTGGTCGGCGATGAACTTCAGCACGTCTTCCGGGTCGGACGACAGCGTGGCGGCGACGCATTCGCCGTCGTCGTTTTTCCGGAGGTCGCCCCGCAATTTTCCGTCGGCGACCGCCGGGCAGAACAGCTGGCGATCCAATCCCGCCAGTTTCAGGTCGCCGTGCTCGTCGATGTCGTACTTCATGGGCAGCCAGGTGACTTTTCCCTCGTCGTTCTCGAGGCCGATGCTCAGAATCGCCGGCCGTTCGAGGGCGTACACCGTGTAGTACCGCGGCTCTTCGTTGGTCACGCGGCGGACGAGACGCATGGCGTTCGGCTGGTCGTCGTGGCGGGTGAATTCGAGGCGGGCCGCCTCGCGCGTTTCGCCGGGGGGAAGCACCTCTTCCCAGACGGCGTTGGTGAGTCGCTCGTCGACCTTGGACGATTCCTCGTCGGAGAGCGGCCGTTCGGTCATCACGCAGGCGGACAGAAGCAAGGAACCGGCGGCGAACAGGGGAACTCGTGACAGGCGGAGCATCGTCGGACCCTCCCGGATGGCGTGGCGAAATGCGGTGTTGCGGAGTCCGGAAAACGCGTCCTCGCGCTTACGATCATACCAGTTTCGTCCGCCGAGGGGGGAGGGCGATGTCCTTGGCGAACGGCACCCGGGTGTGGCAAAAGTCTTCGGCAATGCCAAGTCTGTGTGGCGATGGGTGGCGGGGGGGGGGGGGGCCCCC
>JBBDNT010000069.1:0-5235 GCA_040877445.1 Planctomycetaceae bacterium | reverse complement strand
GCGCTCCGCAACGCGGAAGCCCCCGTGCCGCGCGACGGGGGCTTTCGCTGCGTGAAGCGCCCCCGCCACCCGAACTCTTTCCACATGCCAGTGATCATTGCCACGCCCACGGCACCCGGCGGAGAGGGGACCGCGCCGGATTGTCGGGCGAGCGACGCGCGTCTCCGGTTGCAAGATCGCCTCGGGAGGATATACTTGTCCTTCGGCCTCGGCCCGAGGATGACGTTGCGCCCGCCGGTCCTGCCGCAGTGGTGCGGGCGAATCGGCGAACCATCTTTCGGGGCGCGACTCGGCCGGATGGATCGCCGATCCGCCTCACCCCTTTGCCTGGATTCGGAAATCAGAGGAACAATGGCGAAAGTCGCAGAAGCACCAGTCGACGCGCGGGAGCTGTTGCGGGAACAGGAACCATTCGACACGGAGGCGATCGCCCGGCTGGATCGGGCCCTGTCGAGCGCGCAGCTCGGACAGATTCGGCAGGAATTGACCGCCCTGCAACAGGAAGCCGACGCGAACAAGTCGGACAAGGGGCTGGCGGCGCGCGCCGGAATCGGCGCGTTCCTGTTCGGGCAGCATCGCCGCGCCGTGCATTACCTGGAACCGGTCGTCGACGACGATCCGAACGCCTGTTTCTATTTGGCGCAGGCGCTGTTCTCCCTCGAGAACCACGCCGCCGCGGCGGAGCGGTTCGAGCAGGCGGCGAAGCTCGGGTACGACAAGATCGACTGCACCCTCCGCCGGGCGGGGGCGCTCCGCTGCCTGGGGCGGATCGGCGAGGCCGAGGAACTGATCCGCGGCGTCGCCTCGAAAGCGGCCGGCCGGGCCGAGTATTCCTACCAGATGGGCTGCATCTTCGACGATCGCGGCGACACCGACCGCGCGGTGGAATACTACGAGCGGGCCGTCGACATGGAGCCGTTCCATTCGCGGGCCCAGTTCCGGCTGGCGGCGATCAACGCCTTGCACGGCAACGACGACGAGGCGATTCGCCGCTACGAGCAATCGCTGTCGAAGCCGCCGCTGCACCTGGGGGCGCTGTTGAACCTGGGGCTGCTGTACGAGGACCAGTCGAATTACGCGGCGGCGGCGTATTGCTTCCGGCGGATTCTCGAATCCGACCCGATTCACGAGCGGGCCCGGCTGTACCTGCGGGACATCGAAGCCACCAGCGACATGTACTACGACGAGGAGACCGCCCGCCACGAAGCGCGGATGCAACAACTTCTCAGTCGCCCCATCACCGATTTCGAGCTCTCCGTCCGCAGCCGGAACTGCCTGCAGGGGATGAATATCCACACGCTCGGCGACCTCACCCGGTACACCGAGCAGGAACTGCTGGCTGGCAAGAATTTCGGGGAAACCTCGCTTTCGGAAATCCGCGAGGTGATGGGCGCGCACGGCTTGCGCGTGGGCCAGAACCTGCACAAGGCGGTTCCCGATTACCGCGTTCCTCCGCTCGACCTGTCGCCGCAGGAGCAGGCGGTTCTCGGCACGCCGATCTCGGAACTCAATCTGTCGGTGCGGGCCCGCAAGTGCATGTCGCGGCTGGGAATCACCACGGTGGGAGAGTTGCTGCACCGCACGCCGGACGAACTTCTGGCGAGCCGCAACTTCGGCGTCACTTCACTCAACGAGATTCGCGCGAAGCTCGGCGAACAGGGGTTGAAACTGCGAAACGACTGAACGACCAATGCCGAGACGGATCTCCGCATGCGCCGCGCGCGCGACCGCACGAGTCGTCGTTGCGGCGACGTTGCTCGGTGCGTCGTTGTCGTGTTCCGGAGATGCCGAGTCGGAGCGGGCCGCGAGATCGCCGGCCGGCGCGAAACCGCAAGCGGTGACGGCTGCCGATTTGCCGACCCTGGATGTTTCCGGCGCGAATGCCGCGCGGTCCGCGCGCGGCGGAATTTCGGTGCGCGTGAGCGTCACGTCCGCGCCGGTCGAGAGTCTCACGGTCACGGTCGCACGCGGTTGCCGCGTTCGTCCCGTCGATGGAATCGAGATTCTCGATCGACCGTCGCGGCTTGATTCCGTGACGGTCTCGGCGACGGCGATCGGCGTGCGAGTCGGCGCGCGCGAGTATCCGGTCTCGCGGATCGAGATCGTTCCGAACGAGCCACCCGACTTGCGCGTGGGGGATCGCTGGTATCGTGGCAGCCTAAGAGTTTTTCGTCGTCCCGGCGGCAAGCTGGTCGCCGTCAACGTGCTGCCGCTCGAAGAGTACGTCGCGAGCGTCGTCGACAGCGAGATGCCGGCGTCGTTTCCGGAGGCGGCGCGGCAGGCGCAGGCGATCGCCGCCCGCACCTATGCTCTCTACCAGATGACGACCGGGCCGAGGCATCCGCACTTCGACGTGTACGCCGACGTCCGCAGCCAGAAGTATCTCGGCCATCAGTATCTCGACGCGCGCGGACGGAAGCTCGCGGGAGAGACCGCCGCGGGCCGCCGGGCCGCGCTGGAGACCGCGGGCGTCGTCTGCGCGCATGCGGGCAAAGTGTTCTGCACGTATTACTCGGCGGTGTGCGGCGGGCGGACGGTGCGCGGGAACCTTGTTTTCTCCGACGCCGCTCCGCCGCTGGTTCCGGTCGCGTGCGACTGGTGCCGGACCGCCGAGCGGTATCGCTGGTCGAACGAACTGAGCGGCGCCGAACTGGCGGCGAGCCTGGGCGACGTGCTCGGCGACGCGGGCCGCGCGGTGACTTCGCTTCAAGAAACGACCGCCCGTGCCGACGACGGCTCGGCCGAGTTCGTCGTGTCGAACGGCGTTCGCACCGCGCGGGTTTCGTCGACCATGCTGCGGCGGCGACTGCCGGCGGGCATTTTGCACAGCCCTCATTTCAGCGTGCGGCAAGAGGGAGAGCGATTCGTGTTCGAGGGCCGCGGCCACGGGCACGGCGTCGGACTGTGCCAGTGGGGCGCGCGCGGCCAGGCCGAGGCGGGACGCACATGCCTCGACATTCTCCGCCACTATTATCCCGGCGCCGAGATCGTGGCGCTCCGCGATGGTCGCTCGGAGTGACGCGGCTCGTCGGGGCGACGGGTGGAACGGCGGATGGGTGGCGGGGGCGCTCCGCAACGCGGAAGCCCCCGTGGCGCGCGACGGGGGCTTTCGCTGCGCGAAGCGCCCCCGCCACCCGCCGGTCTATCGGGTTGACGACGCCGACGGTCTTCACGCTCCTTTCGGCTTGGGCAGCGCCGCGGCGTAGAGCATCGTCACCGCCCCCACCGACATCAGGCTGAAGGCCGCCCAGTCCGGCGGTTGGATCACGTTGTCTTTCGCGGCGCCGCGTCCGCCGGAGTCGCCCGGCGCGAACATGCCCCGGAAGCCTTCCTGGCGCTGCTGCGGCCCCCGGCTCTCCTTGAGCACGATCTGCTCGACGAACAACAGCGACACGCCCCACAGCGCGACGAACAATCCTCCCGCGAAAAACGACGATTTCAACATCGCTGATTTCTCCACCTGTTCCGTGTGTGGGCGCCGCCCCGCCGTCCGCTCGTGGACCGCTCTCAGGGATCTCATCGGACGCCGAGCCTCGGAAACTGCACACGCCGAAGGGCGCGCAGCGGCAGGTTTCCGATCGCGCGGCAACCTGTGCCGACTGCGCCCGTTGCGCGGGCGAGCGTACCGAACTCGCCGGTCGGTCAGCGAGCGAGCGCATCGTCGATTTCGGAAAGCACGTCGCCATCCGATTCCACGTTCCGCCGGGCCGCGAGCGGCTCCGTCGCGCCAAGCCGCCCCAGCGCCCATGCGGCGGCGCCGCGGATCAGCGGTTCCGAATCCGCGAGCGCCTCGGTGAGGGCCGGTATCGCCGAGCGGTCTCCCGTATTGCCCAGCACGATCGCCGCGTTCCGCAGCAGTCCCGCGCGCTGGGGGCGGTCCAAAGGGGTGCCGCGAAACCGTAAGCGGAATTCGTGCTCGCTCAGCCGCAGCAGTTCGCGGGCATCGGCGGGGTTCAGGTCGCGACGTGGGATGAATGCCGGTTCGATTCCGCGCGGCGCCTTTCGATTCCACGGGCAGACATCCTGACAGATATCGCACCCGAACAGCCAATCCCCCATCCCCTCCCGCAGTTCGACCGGCACCGGTCGGTCGCGGAGTTCGATGTTCAGATAGGCGATGCACTTGCGGGCGTCGAGCACGTACGGGCGCGGAAAGGCGTCCGTCGGGCAGGCATCGAGGCAGCGCGTGCACGTGCCGCAGTGGGCGGTTTCGTGCGGGGCATCGGCCTCGAGTTCGATATCGGTGAGCAACGCGGCGAGAAACAGCCAGCTTCCCGCCCGCTTGTCGATCAGGACCGTGTTCTTGCCGATCCAGCCGAGACCGGCCAGCCGGGCGAAATCGCGCTCCAGCAGCGGGGCCGTGTCGACGACGCCCCGCGTGCGACAGCCGGGGACCGCTTCGTGCAGCCAGTCGGCGAGGTGCGCGAGCTTCTCGCGAAGCACGTCGTGATAGTCCCGCCCGCCCCAGGCATAGCGGGAGACGCGCCCCTCGCCGGATGCGGGCGGCCGCGGGTCCGCGGTGCGGTAATTGATCGCCAGCATCACGACGCTGCGGACCCCGGCGAGCACGTGCTCGGGATGCGCGTATGCCTCCGCCCGGCGGGGGATGTACTCCATCGCCCCGGCGAAGCCCCGCTCGATCCAGTCGAGCAGATCGTGAAAACCCTCCGGCGCGACGGCCGGGGCGACGCCCACGAGATCGAAGCCGACCTCTCGCGCGCGCTCCCTCACCCCGGCGGCCAGCGCAGCGGGAGAGAATGTGGTGATCGCGGACATGGCTTCATTATCCGGACGGTTGGAACGCGGGTCGAGGGTCGCGGGTCGAGGGTCGAGGGTTGAGGGAGAGGGTTGAGGGAGAGGGTTGAGGGAGAGGGTTGAGGGAGAGGGGCGACCGCGAGGATGGAGGATGGGGAGCGCCGCGCCATTCCGACCTTCGACTTCCAACTGCCGACCGCCCACTGCCGACCACCGACCGCTCTGCCGTGCAATCGTTTCACTTTCGCCATTCCTGCGAGATTTTTTCATCGCGTCCTTGGCGACCTTCTGTTCGATTCCTTCGCAACCGGTGCACGAGTTGGGGATTGGAACGTCGTGAGCGAGCTTTCGACCACGGATGACCCAGCGCGGCACAGCGCAACCGAAGCGGTTTTCACCACGGATCACACGGATCGCACGGATCCACACGGATATCTGCTGTCCGACCCTCGCCGACGAGCGAAACCCGATGGTCGAAAG
>JBBDNT010000068.1:0-36599 GCA_040877445.1 Planctomycetaceae bacterium | reverse complement strand
GCGTCGTCCACGCCGATCGGAGCGACGTGGAGTCGATCGGGGTCGACGAAATCCAGTGGCACGCTGCGGTCTCACCGTGAGCTGCTGCTCAACTGGTTCCGGGCGAAAGGCACGATTTCGGCGGGCGTGGTCGAGGGAATGAACAACAAAGTGAAACTGACCATGAGAAAGTCCTACGGTTTCCGCACCGCGAAAGCCATCGAACTCTCGCTCTACCACAACCTGGCATCCCTCCCCGAACCGGAATTCACCCACAGATTCTGGTGAGGAGGCAATTTCTGAAGCCCCGCCCCCCTTTCCCGTTCGACCCTCTTTCCCCTTCACTCACTCACGGCTTGGCCGAGCGCACCTCGATTCGCGGATCTTCGTGCCCGAGCGCGCGGCCGACCTCCTCCGCGTATTTCCAGACATCGGCGGGATAGTCGCCGATGATTTGCACCAGCGACGTCTCCGCGGCGAGCGCGACCGCCTGCGGTGCGTCGAGAATGCGGCTCGCATTGAGCAGGTACGGTCCCTGCCGGTGCGTCACGGGAACTTGACGGAGAGTCAGAAATTCGATCTTCGGCTCGAACAGGGCCGCGTACAGCGTCGGCCCGACAACGTCGCCCGTCCCCTGAAGCCAGACCGATGTTTCACCGAGTCCGGGAATGGAGCGCACCGATTGCACTCCGCGACGGATGTCCCATGTTCGCGCACTGTCCAGCGTCTGCCCGAGCAGCATGAATCGCCGGCGAATATGCGTCCCCTTGCGACCCGGCTCGGTCCAGGCGGTTGGGCCGATGCCGCGCGCCACGAGCAGTGTACTGCCTGCCGGAGGTTGTTCGCGAATCGAGCGGGCGAGCTTTGCGAACTCCGCCGGCTGCGCTTCGGGTAAAACATATTCCTTCAACTGGCCCTCGAATCCCACCCGGTAGATTCCGAGGAATTGCCTCCAAGATTCTTCGTCCAAGGCCGTGACCAACATCAGTTCCAAGTCCTTCGGCTCCACCCCCGCCGGCGTCGCCACGAACAGCCGCAGTTCCCACGGCTCCTGGCTCACGAAATCGTAAGCTGAAAGCGTCACGCCCTTGTTCGTCGCGGTGAAGGCGAGTTTCGGTTCGACCGGCGGCGGGTTTTTCGGCCAGGCGGCGAACGTCTTCTCGCGGAGTTCGCGCAGCAGTCGCTCGCGCGTCGCCTTCCACTCGGCCGCGTCCTTCGGCACTTTCGGCGGTGGAAGGGTGGCGCGTTCGTCGTGCGAATTTAAATTCGCACTACGAACGCCTCCCACTTGAGGGACGAAGGTCTCGTGAATCTTCGCGTTGATGCTATCCGTCGGCAGCTTCCCGAACACCGCTTGCTCTTCCAGCGTGAACGGCTCTTCGCCGATCGCTTCGTAGTTCGACTCGGCCCCCTTCAGGTGCTTGTCGAACCAGCGGAAGGCGAGTTCCTGCAGTTCCGGCGTGTCCTGGTGCGCGCCTTTCGTGATCGCGATGTCGATGTCGTCGCCCGCGTTCAGCAGTTCGTAGATTCGCCGCGTCTTGCGATGCACCTGCCGCACGCCGTCTTCGGGGAAGATGCGGTCGGCATCCGAATTGAGGATCAACAGCGGCCGCGGGGCGACGAGGGCCGCGACCTGCTCGAAGTCCCAGCCGCGCGAATTGACGTGGTACATGCAATCGCAGTGCCCCTCGATGCAACCGTCGACATGGTTCCGCATGCTGGTGATGCCCGCGACCGGCACGGCCGCTGCGATGCGGTCATCGAGCGCGGCGAGCCACCAACTGTAGATGCCGCCTCCCGAGCGGCCGGTGACGCCGAACTTCTTCGCGTCGACCTCGGGGCGCGTTTCGAGATAGTCGAGGGCGCGGATGCAGTTCCACGCCTCGACGCCGGCCGGCGTGTAGCCTCGGTTCAGCCACCACCACATGTCCTTATCGTATAGGCCGTGGTGCAGCCCCTCGATCTCGCCGAGCTGCAGCGAGTCGATCGTCAGGCAGACGTAGCCGTTCTTCGCGAACCACACGCCGTGCCGCTGATAGCCCGTCTTGTTGCCGAAGCTGCGGCCGTTTTCCACCTGCCGCGAGTGGCCGCAAACGTAGAGGATGGTCGGCAGTTCGCCATCGACTTTCGCGGGGCGATACAGGTTGCCGGTGACGTACAGCCCGGGGAGCGACTGGAAGTGCAGCTTTTCGAGGACGATGCCTTCCTTCTCGACGGTGCCGGTGACGACCGGCTTCAACGGCGACTTCTCCGGCAGCGGATCGAGGCCGAGCATGTCGAAGAGCTGGGCGCGGTATTCCCCTTTGCGTGCGTTCCAGTCGTCGGCCGATTGGATGTCGGCGAGCGAGCGATCTTCGAGGCGCTTCGTTTCGACGCGGAAATACTCCGCCAACATGCGATCGCCGCGGGCGGTGTCGGGTTCTGCCGCCAGCGCAGAACGGATCGGTGGATGGAAATGCAATGCAGCAATCAAGCCGAGCGCGGCGAAGGCGTTGGATATGAGGCGGTGCATGATCGTTTCCCGGCGTGACTTCGTTTCAATCGCGTACTTCTTCAGGCGAAATCGACTCGACGGTAATGCTGTCGCCGTCGTGGCGGATCCAGGTTTGCTTCGGCTCGATGTTTCCCGGCGACAGGACTTTCCAGCCGTCCTCGTCGGACCCGACCAGAAAGCTCACCTGCCGACTGTCTGGAAGTTCGAAATAGCGCAATCGGCTGCCCGATCCTCCCAGGTAAGCAGTCCCGGAGTCGATTGCGACGCCGTGCATGGCGGCCTTCAACTGAGATTCCGTCATGCCGACCCGCACCAGTGCGACGACTGAATCGACCTCGCCCATCCCCGCACCCAGCGGAACGCCGGCTTCGACGAGGTATCGGTTGAGCGTCGTCTGCGGCAACGGGTTGATCACCTTCATGTTCGATTTCGCATCACTTCGAATCTCAACCTGGAAGCACTCGAAACAAATGAAATACTCCGTCGTGCGGCCGCCTACCACCATTCGGATTGCGTGTCGTGGAAGAAAACACGCGGGATGCGGGCCATTGTCGCGCATCGCTGCATTCAATTCGGCCGCAATCTGCGCACGATCTTCCGCTTCGAGGATCGCGACTCTTCCCAGGACGGGCCAAGTGCCGAGTTTCTCAGCGGTCGGCGACTGATCCGTTTCCGCGACCGCCAGCGGATCGAGCGAATAAAGGACGAACTCCGTAGCATTCTCGGCATCGCGAATCGGACTGCGCGTGAATCCGCCGGTCAAGTAGATCCCGATCAGGGTCAGAACGACTGCGACCGAGAAGCCAAGGAAGAGCGTCGCCGAACGATTGGAGATTCGACTGGACATGAGCTTCCCGTCAGTAGACGATCCGGACCGGTGCCCCCACGCGTCCATTCCAACCGCCGGGCCGCCGACCGTCAAGCGGGGCGTATCGCGATCGACTCGGAATGGGCGAGCATGCGATCGCCGCGCGAGGTTTTTCCAAACCCCTCGGCTCCTTGTCTCTTCCTGACATTTCGCCGACAGCGTCTTGCGCAGCCAGTAACTGCCTCACTCCGCGATCATCCCGTTGGTGAGGCAACTCTCCGCGTACTCGAAGATGATGTTCGGGTCGGTGAGGAGGAGTTCTTCGTTCTTGTCGTCGTAGTCGAGCCGGAACAGCACGTCCTTGATGAGGTTCAGCCGGGCGGGCCATTTGACGTCGGCCCGGACGACGTTCCACGGTCCGTCGGCGTGGTGCGTGCGGGCGAACATCAGGTTGCGGGCCTGGCTGTAGTCGTCCCAGCGTTTCTGGGCGGCCTCGTCGATCGGGCTGATCTTCCATTGCTTCAGCGGATCGTCGCGGCGGGCTTCGAGCCGCTGCTTCTGCACGTCGCGGCTGATGTCGAGATAGTACTTCATCAGCCGGATGCCGGAGCGGACGAGCATCTCCTCGAAGCTCTGCACGGTGTCGAGGAATTCGTGATGCTCGTCCTTGGTGCAGAAGCCCATCACCGGCTCGACCCCCGCCCGGTTGTACCAACTGCGGTTGAAGATCACGATTTCCTGGGCGGCGGGAAGGTGCGGCACGAACCGCTGGAAATACCACATCGTGCGTTCGCGGTCGGAGGGCTTGCCGAGCGCCACGACCCGCGTCTCGCGCGGGCTGAGGTGCTCGATCATCCGCTTGATGGTTCCGTCCTTCCCGCCGGCGTCGCGGCCCTCGACGACGACGAGCACCCGCTCGCCCGCGGCGATGATGTGCTTTTGCAGCTTCACGAGTTCGATTTGCAACTCGAGAAGCTCGGCCTTGTGGCCGGCCTTCGACTTTTTGGTTTTCTTGGGCATGGATGCGCTGTGGCGTTCGGGCGAGTCCGACGAAACGGCCCCGTCATGCGCTCGTGACGAATTCCGCGGGATGGGCGGAGAGATATTCGCGCACCTCCAACTGCATGCGATCGATCTCCGTCAGAAAGCCGGAGGCCGCCAAGCGGTAGTTCGCGGGGTTCGTCTCCGCCTTCCGAAGATGCGCAAGCTGATCCTGGAAGCGGCGAATGCGCTCCAACGTCGCATACAGTTCCTGATCGTCGGCGATCATGTCGACTCCGGAACGATCTCCACGATGCCCCTCCTCCCGCCTCCGCGTTTCACCTGCCAGTATTCTATCGTCGCCTGCTCGCCATCGAAAGCCGCCAATCTCCGAACCCAGAACACGCTCGCGCCGAAATGGCTTTGCGCGGCAGGATGGTCGAACAACAGTGGCGCTTCCCCCTTCAATCGTGACGCATCGAACGTGTCTTCCGTGGTCCAAGTTTCCCGACACGTCGAATGGGCAAATCGCGAAGGTCTCACGCAATGCTTTCCGGATTGGACGCACGGCGCGGGGCACCCTGAAGGGGTGCGATTCCACAGCCCGGGGTCGCGACCGGAGGGAGCGCACCCCGGGCGCGAGGCCCGTTCCGTCCGCCAACCCTGAAAGGGTTGCACTCCGGGCGAGGCGATCTGCCGTGTTCCTCCACTTCCTCCATGACCGCGATGGTGACCCGTGACCGCGGGCGCGGAAATGCGGCCGTGCGGCGAATTTTGGAGTGCAACCCTTTCAGGATTGAAAGCCACGACATCGGGAACGATCCCGGCAACGTCCTGCGGTTCGCCTCATTCAGTAGTTCCAAGTTCCGAAGTTCCGAGTTCCATCTCGGCACGCACTTGCCGGAGATTTCGCCGACATATCGGAACCGACACGCATTTTGCGCAGCCCAGGATAACGGCTCTTAATGAGTGTTCCCTTCCGCGTTCGTCAGAAACGCGACCGGGAAGTCGCCGAGGAGCGCGGCGAGGTCGAGCGCGCCGTCCGTCGCTTCGTGCGGGGCGCGCGTGAACAGATCGACGAGCGGCATCGAGAGCGGATCGTCGAATGCGAGCGACGTGTTTCCCCACACGTCGCGGCCGAGCGGCGGTCGCGGCGCGTCATCGCCGTTCGCTCCCTTGCAGAGAGCGAACAGCAGCCGCGGGGCGATCGCGATCGCCAGTCGCTGCCCGTCGCCGGCGTTCCATCGCCAGATGAATGCGCAGACGTGCTCGTGCCGCGCCCCCGCGGCGCGGAGCGGGGAATAGGTTCCGGCGGTGAACGCCTCCGGATGCGCGGCCCGGAATTGAAGCAATCGCCACGTCGCCAGCAGCTTGAGGCGGTCGTCCTGCGGATTCCGCGCCAACTCGGAGACGAAGCCGGGCCATTCGTCGTCCGACTTGCCGGCCGCCCGCAATTCGCCCAGCAACCACGCGCGGCGATCGAAATCGATCGGCCGGCGGTTGTCCGGATCGACCAGGCTGTCGTCCCATAGTTCTTGTCCCTGGTACGTGTCCGGCACGCCCGGCGACGTCAATTTGAGGAACGCCTGCGACAACGCCGTATAACGGGCCGGGCCGTCGATCGCGGCGCAGAACTCGCGCACGTCCGCCAGAAAGCGGTTGCGCGGCTCGTCGCGGAGGGCGGCGGCGACGAACTGCCGGACCGCGTCGTCGTAGCGGGGGACCGGGCTGATCCAACTCGTCCGCTGCTTCGCTTCGTGCGTGGCCTTTTCCATGTAGCCCTGCAATCGCTCGATCAGACGAGCATGATCGAATCCTTCGATACCCGCGGGAGGCATGATCCCCACCAGCGTCTGGTAGAAGAGGTATTCGTCGTTGCGGCTGGGGGCGGGTTCGCCATCGACATCGGCGATGAATTTGCGGTTGAGCCGCGCCCAGCGGGTGACGGTCTTTCCCCACTCGCGGGAGATTTCGGAGAGCACGTGAATGCGGGCGCGAACGTCCTCGCTGCGCTTCGCGTCGTGGCTGGTGCTTGCCAGCAGCGCCTCGGGACGCAGCCGCAGCCGCTCTTCGTTCGCCCGGTGAAATCGCTCCAGCGCGTCGCGCGGCTGCTCGGGCGCGCCGCCGACTTCGTTCAACGACGCCAGCGGGAAATAGCGGTAGAACGCCGTGTCCTCCACGCTCTTGGCCATCACCGCGCTCGAGGTCTGCTGGAATCGGCCGACGAAGAACCGCCGCACGATCCGCAGATGCCGGTCCGGCTCGGGAGGCTGCTCGAACAGCAGCGTGTCGCGGACGAAATCGAACAGTTGCGCCTCCATCGCCGGGTTGCGGCGCTTCGCCCGGCCGACGGCGTGATCGAGAAAACGCCGATCTCGATCGACGATGCGGTCCGGCGCGAGATATGTGCGATACACCGGGAAGCACGCCAGGATTTCGCGAAGGGCCGCCGTGAGGTTGTTCAGCGTGTAGTCGCGGGCGCGGCGCTGCTGTTCGGACAACCGGTTCAACCGGTAGCCGAGCATCTGCAATTCGCCCGACATCGCCACCCGCAGAATGAGCTTCTTGCAGTCGTAGGCGATTTCGGGAAAGTCGTCGCGATACTCGGCGAAGGTGCGGTACTTTCGCTCGACGTCGCGGAACCCGCCGGGATCGACGAACAGCCGCGCGCAGGCGTCGAGGAATTCGTAGCCAGTGGTGCCGGCGACCGGCCACGTCGGGACCGGCTCGTCCGCTTCGAGAATCTTCTCGACGAGAATGTACAACGGCAATCGCCCGCCGGCGAAATCGACGCGCGAAAGATCGATGCGCCCGCGGGGATCCTCGTGCAGGTGAGTGGCCCAGTCGTGATGCCAACCGGCGGCCTCGGCGGCGGACAGGTCGGGGCCGCGCAGCCGGCCCCACAGGCGGGGGAGGAAGTCGTCGGGAAGGGGAGCGTCGCCGTTCGCCGTCGTCGACCGAGTACTGAGTACCGAGTGCTGAGTACCGAGTACTGCCGGCTTGCTGATCGAGCCGGGTTGCGAATCGTCGCCCCCGTTCCGCATCGCCGCCCACTCCCGCTCGCCGAGCGCCCGCAGGTAGCTCCAGTGCAGCCGCCATACGTAGTCCCGCGGGTCGAACAGGCCGTCGATGTGGTCGATGCGGAGGCCGTCGACGTCTCCCCGGGCGAGGAGTTCGAACACGAGGCGGTGCGTCTGCTCGAAGACCGCCGGCTCTTCCATGCAGATCGCCGCCAGTTCGTTGATGTCGAAGAACCGGCGGTAGTTGATCTCGTCTCCGGCCGATTTCCAATGCGCGAGCCGATACACCTGCGCCGAAAGAAAGCGGTCCAACTCGTCGAAACTGTCGGGCTGGTCCGGATCGCCGTTCAGTTCCGTGAGATTCTCGCGGATGAACTCCGCAACCGCGGGAAACGCGTCGACCAGCCGCCGCAGCCGGTTTTTGACGACCTCCTTCTCGCGGTTCCGTTCGACGATCCGCTCGGGATCGGTCTCGGAATAGTTCGGCAGGTACTCGATCGCGGTGAGGATGCTTTCGAGTTCCAGCCGCGAGGGATCGTCGCCGGGCAGTCGTTCGCGGAACGCATCGAGTCGCCGGCCGAGAATTTGCTCGTAGGTTCGCGGATCGACCGGAAAGCGGTTGTCGAAATAGCGGACGAAGAACGCCCCCTCGTCGTACTCGACGCGGAGGTCGCCCGCTTCGAGAACGCGGCCGTACTGGTCTCCCAACACCGGCAACAGCAGCCGGTTCTTCAACAGCGGATTGATGGGATCCCAGTCGATGTCGAACCACGCGGCGGACGGGGAGCAGGCGCCGTTTTCGAGCACGTCGTTCCAATGCGCGTTCTCGCCGACGATCCCCATGTGATTGGGGACGATGTCCATGACGAGTCCCATCTCGTGCTCGTGGAGCGCCGCCACGAGATGGGCGAACTCCTCATTGCCGCCGAGGGCCGGGTCGATCCGTGTGTGATCGACCACGTCGTACCCGTGCGCGCTGCCCGAGCGGGCGGTGAGGAACGGCGAGGCGTAGACGTGGCTGATGCCCAGGTCGCGCAGGTACGGCACGAGCGCGGCGGCCTCTCGAAAGCCGAAGCGACCGCGCTCGAGTTGCAGGCGATACGTGGCGCGGGGAAGCACGCGCGGGCGGTCGAACCGCCGGATCACGCGCTCCACGAGTTCGTCAACGAAACGGTCGGTGTCGTCGATGGGGTCGTTCACGAGGCGATTATAACAGGCACATCACGAGCGGTACGGTCTTCGACGCCCCGGAAACCGAAGGTGTGTTTGCGAGGATCATTCGTCGCGCGTGCGGCAAACGTCGAGCACCTACGACGCCTCCCCATGCGAACGAAGACGCCCCCAGATCGCCGCATCGACCTCGTCCGCCAGCGCCGCCGCATCGGTCTCCGAGAGCGCGCTGAGACGACGGATCGATTCGAGTTCCAGGTAATCGAGGAACCTCGAGACCTGGTCCCGATTCAACACGTCGCTCCGGAGCCGCACCACGATCTCCGATTCGTCGACGTCGATCGTATAAGCGAGATCCTCGCGCATCGGTCGGACTCTTGAAATGGGGCAATACTTTACGCGGATGGCGGAGCGGCCGATTCGAACTTGTCGGTCGACGATCGGGCGGGTAGGACGAACTTCAGTTCGTCGTGCCCGCCGTCGCGCACCGAACTCCCCGACGTCGAAAACACCATCGATCGACATCGGCGAGAATCTGCGGAGCTATGCGGAGCGCACGGGGCGCGGCCTTCGCACGGCGAACTGAAGTTCGCCCTACGAAGGCCACCGCGTCGAACTCGACCTCCGCCAATCGAGTAAAGTGTTGCGAAATGGGATGGATGGCCGCGGAGCCGAAGGCTCCACTCGGACGCGATCGGTCGAACCGCGCAAACGCCGGTCGATCTCGATCCGTCCTTGGCCGAGCGTGAATCATCACGATACCGCCAAAGCCGCTGTACCAGCAACATCGTATCGCGCGGAGCCAACCGAAACAATCGCCGTCTCACCTTCGCGGTCCGTCGGCTATGCGAGAGACCATTCCGCCGGACCGAACAGCACGAGTTCGTACGGATGCAGTTCGTGCGGCGATTCGTCCGGCCGGCGGTCCCCTCCATACCGGGAATCGGCGGTGGAAAGCAAGAGGCGGCGGCCTTCGACTTCATACGCGGGCAACACGGCCGCACACTCGTTGATGTTCGCGCAGCCCACCAGCGCCGCGTCGATGCCGCGCTCGATCAGCAACAGTCGCGCGGAAGCTTCCGTACCCGGATCGTTGCGTTCGACACTCGTGCCTTCGACGATCCGCGCCTTCGTGTGGCGGCGATCGCGCAGGCCCGACCAGCCGCGGCGGGCGTGCAATAGATCCCGCATCAACTGCCGCGTCTGAGCGTGACGCGACCCGTCCGGCCAGTCCCACGACAGCTTCGCCGATTCGAATGTCGCGGCATCCTGCGGGTCGGGAATTTCGCCTCCCCATTCGAAATCGAGTTCGGCGAACTCGCGGCGGCGGCCGTGGCGCACCGCTTCGATCAAATCCGGATCGCCGAACGAGCAGAAGAACGGGAACGGCCGCTTCTCGCCGTACTCGCAGCCCATGAACAGCAATAGCGTTCCCGGGTTCAATGCGAACAACCCGCACGCGAGGCGGAGCGCTTCGGGCGAGAGAATCGCCGCGTAGCGGTCTCCCATCGCCCGGTTGCCGATCTGGTCGTGGTTCTTCAGGCAGACGACGAACCGCGAGCGCTCGGCGTCGCCGACGGGATTGCCGTGCCGTCGCCTGCGGAGCTTGCTGTATCCGCCGTCGTAGACGAAGACGTCGTCATAGGACTTCGCGAGATGCTCGAGGCCGCCGTAATCCTGGAAGTATCCGTCGCGCTCGCTGGTGAGGAGCGAGTGCACCGCGTGGTGGAACCCGTCGCTCCAGACGGCGTCGAGGCCGATGCCGCCGCGTTCTTTCGGCGTGACGAGGCGGACGTCGTTCTGGTCGGTCTCGCCGATGACGTGCACGATTCGTCCTTGCCTCTCGGCTTCGCCCTGCACGGCGGATTGCAGTTCTTCGAGGATGTGCCGGGCGCTCAGGTCATAGATCGTCTGGATGGCGTCGAGCCGCAGTCCGTCGACGTGGAAGTCGCGGACCCAGCTCACGGCGTTCTCGATGACGTAGCGCCGCACCGGTTCGCTGTGCGGGCCGTCGTAGTTGATCGCCAGTCCCCACGGCGTGTGGTAACGGTCGGTGAAGTAATGGCCGAACTCGGCGAGGTAGTTCCCCTCCGGTCCGAGGTGGTTGTAGACGACGTCGAGCAGCACGGCGAGACCTTCGCGATGCGCGGCGTCGATCAGCCGTTGCAGTTCGCGCGGTCCGCCGTAGCTGTCCTGCGCGGCGTAGGGGTGTACGCCGTCGTACCCCCAGTTGCGTTCGCCGGGGAACTGCGAGACCGGCATGATCTCGATCGCCGTCACGCCGAGTTCGCGCAATTCGGGAAGGCGTTCGACGACGGCGGCGAAGGTCCCTTCCGGGGTGAACGTGCCGACGTGCAGCTCGTAGATGACGAGCTCATCGCGGGCGACGCCGGCCCATTCGCTGTCGGTCCACTCGAACGATTCCGGCAGGAATACGGCGGACGGTTGATGCACGCCGTCCGGTTGATGGCGGGAAGCGGGATCGGGCCGGAGCGGCCCTTCGTCGAGACGGTAGGCGTACCGCAAGCCGTCCGCCGCGTTCTCTTCGACGTGCTCGAAGTAGCCGAACGGGCGGGCCTGCATCGCGATTTCGCGCGGTGCCCGCTCCGGGTGCAGCACCAGTTCCACGCGCTCGGCCTTCGGCGCCCAGACGCGAAACAGCACCCGGCCGTTTCCCAGCGAGATGGCGCCGTGGGGCAGATCGAAGTCGGATGGAGTCGAAGTCATGGCGGCAGTCGGCATTGAACGTAGTCAGCGAGCCTCCCGCGTGAGCGGGGGGAGAATTCAGAAGGCAGAGGTCGGAGATCAGAGGTAAGACATCAGAAGTCGTCGTCCGAGAGTCCGTGTTGGGAATCGGCGAACAGGACCGAATACCCAGTATTCCGTACGGAGCCGATCAACCATGCCATCGCCCTCAATCCTCAACCGAAGTGGGCAAGACCCACTTGACCACTTTCCCACCCTCGGTTATGATGCCGACATCTACATTCAGGAGCAAGAGCATGTTCACGAAAACCGCCGACACGAAGGGTCGGATTGCGCTGGGCAGCCGTTTCGCGGGCAAGACGTTCATCGTCCGCGAAGTCGAAGGAAAAATCATGATCGAGCCTGCGGTCGTCATTCCTGAGCGGGAAGCCTGGCTCTATGCCGACAAGCAAGCGCTCGAATCGCTGCGCCGGGGACTCGAGCAGGCCCGGACGGGAGACTTCGCCCAGCCGCCCGACTTGGAGGCGGATGAGGCGCTGGTTGCGGAACTCGAGGATTGACGGTGTTTTGGAGATTTCTCCAATGCCTTTTTCCGAACAATGGACCGAAGTCGCCCGGGCGAAGTATGACGAATTACGGGAGAAAGCCGAGCGATCGCTGCGAAATCGCACCAAATCCGGCAAGAAAAAGAAGACGAAATCGACGAAATCCGAGGGGTTATTCAAGCAGGTCCATAAGACGCTCCGGTTGCTGCTCGACAACCCGAAGCATCCCGGCTTGAACACTCACGAATACAGTCGCATCGAGAACCCCTACGATCCGAAGCAAAAGGTTTGGGAGGCTTACGCCCAGAACCGCACGCCGAGCGCTGACCGGATCTTCTGGTGCTACGGTCCCGACAAGGGCGAAATCACCATCATCGACATCACACCCCATCCATAGGCGTCCACTATCATCGAGCCTCCATCCTCCCCCCCCGCCGCCGATCGATCTCCTTCAACATCTCCACGATCGGCCCGAACGTGGAAAAATCCTCCAGCGCATACCGTGCCTTCCGCCGCCAGTTGGGACGTTCGAACGACGTGCCGGGCGTGTTTTGCGGCAGCGTCTCCAGCCACAAGTCTTCCAGATTCAGCAGCACGCATTTCGCGGGGCTGGAGGCCAGCAGGTTCTGGCAGGCCTGCATCACCCGCCGCGGGTCGGTGATGTCTTCGCCGAGCAGTTTCTTCTTCTTCAGGAATGCCGCCATCGCGCGGCGGACGCGGGCGAGTTCATCCCGCTCGTCGCGAGCCTCGGCTTCGTCGAGCAAGTCCAGGTCGAATCGCGAGTCGATGTCCAACCCCGTCCAGAAAGTCGTGAAGGGGGCGATGTCGTGCGTGTTGAGGCTGGCGATCGCGTTCTCCGGCGGCAGCGGGTGAATCGCCCGCTTCGTCGAGTTGGCCGCGAATTGCAGCACGTACATGCCCATCAAACCGTGCGCCTCCATCGCGGTGTTCACGGCGTCGGGAACGGTCCCGAGATTCTCGCCGACGATTCGGGCCTTGTAGCGGTGCGATTCCAGCGACAGCACCGCGAACAGCTCGTCTCGATGATACCGCACATAGACGCCGTCGCGGCCGGGAAATCCCTCGGGCACCCAATACAGGCGGTGCAGCCCCATCACGTGGTCGATCCGCAGGATGCGGGCGTACTCGAAGTGCATTCGCAGGCAGTCGATGAAGTAGCGATAGCCATCCTCGCGGAGCTTGCGCGGATGCAGCGGCGGAAAACCCCAGTTCTGCCCCTTGGTGAAGAACGCGTCGGGGGGCGCGCCGCCGCTGGCGTCGAGCGCGAACAGCTCGCTGTTCCGCCAGGTGTCGAACCCGAACCGGTTCACGCCGAGCGGAAAATCGAGATACCACAGCGACTCGTCGCGGCGGGCCTTCTCCGCCAGGCGGTGCAGTTGGCGATGAATCTGCCACTGCGCGAAGAGATAGCGGCGGAAGGTCCGTTCGACGTAGTCCCCCTCGCGGACGTCGCCCTTCCGCAGCCGCGCCGGCCAGATCGGCCAGGGTGCTCCGTTCCGCTGCCGGACCGCCTTGTAGCGGCAGTAATCGACCGCACGGGGATGCGATTTCACGAATTCGTCGAACTCGACGCGATCGACGTCGGCTCGCTCGAAGAAGTCGTCGGCGAGCAGCTCGAGCACCTGCTGCTGAAGTTTCCATTGCCGGTCGTAATCGACCAGCTCGCTGCGGCGGAGGGCGCCGAGTTCACGTTGGAAGGGACGGCTCGCCACGAGTTTCTTCGCGGCGGCGCAGTCGTCGATGCCGGTGGCCCGCTCGATGTCGACGTAGAGTTCGTTCCAGACGAGGCGGCTGGTGGGGGAGTAGGGACTCGGGTCGCCCCGGAACTCGATTTCCGACGCGAGCAACGGCAACGTCGCGACGAGGTTCCCGCCCAGCGACGACACCCAGTCGATCAACCGTTCGAGATCGGTGAGGTTGCCGGCCCCCCAGCTTCGTTCGGAATGCAGCGCGTACAGCGGCAGGAACACGCCCCAGGCGTCGCCGCCGTCGGTCTTCTCATCGGCATAGGCGACGCGCGGGGCGGAGAGGACGAGCGCTTCGTGGGACTGCTCCCCCCGCTGACGCGGGAGGCTCGCCGGCGCGCGCGCGGCGGTGCGTGAGTGGTTTGCGGGAAGTTCGATCCGCAGGCGGTGGTAGCCGCTGGGAAGTTCGCGCGGCGCGCGGATGCGCTTCACGACGTAGCTCGTCCGGTCGATCTTCTTCGCGCGCGTGGCGGGGGCGGCGGCGAGGTCGGCGTCCCACTCGATCGGCTCGCCCTCTTCCAGTTCGATCCGGCAGCGGGCCTTTCCCTTGGCGGCCGATGCGGGCAGTCGCACCGCAATCTCCAGTTCGCCGTCCCAGGCGACGACGACCGGCGGCAGCGGCATGTTCCACAATTCCGTGCGGCGAGTCGCGATCGACTCCGCCGCCTGGTTCGCGTTCTGGATGGGACAGTCGAGAAGCTGCAGCGCGCGGACCAGCGCCTTTTCGCTCGCCCGCTGCGGACGGCTGTCGACGTCGCGGTATTCGACGATCACGCCGTAGAGTCGCGCGAGATGCCGCAGATCGCGCTCCGCGGGTGTGAGTGAATGGGGCGAGGGGGGGTGGTTCGTCATAAGGAATCAATCCGCCGGCTCGCCGGTCGTCGTGTCGTTGCGTGATGGCCGATTTCGTAGCGGAATTCGCAAGAATTCCGAAATCGGGCTTCCAGTCGTCGGAATTCTTGCGAATTCCGCTACGTACCGAACGAATCCGCCGCTCGTGATTCTCGCGGGAAACGTCAGCTTGCCGCCGGCGGGTCGGTCGGCGTGCGGAGGATGACGGTCGATCGCGGGAGCACGTCGTAATTCTCGCCGCCTGCATGTTGCGTTCCCGATTCGGAATGCCGGGCGGTGTCGAACTCCAGTTGCCACGGACGGCCGGATTCGACTTCCGGCAGCGTGAAGGCCGCTTCGACGTCGCTGCCGTTGAGGATGAACAGCACCGTGTCTCCATACAGGAGGTTGCCGTGCTCGTCGACCTCGCCGATCACGTCGCCGGCGAGCCGCAGGGCGACGCAGCGGGTCTCGTGGGAGTTCCACTTGTCGTCGGTCATCTCCACGCCGCGTTCGTCGAACCAGGTGACGTCCTTGATTTCCGCCCCGCGCATGGGGCGGCCTTGCAGGAATTTGCGGCGATGCAGCACCGGCTGTTCGCGGCGGAAGGCGACGAGCCGGCACACGAAATCGAAGAACGCCTTCTGCCTCGCGTCGAGCTTCCAGTCGAGCCAACTGATCGCGTTGTCCTGACAGTAAGCATTGTTGTTCCCGCGCTGCGTATGACGGAATTCGTCGCCATGCCGGATCATCGCGACGCCGAGTGAACTGAGCAGCGTGGCCATGAAGTTCCGCATTTGGCGGTCGCGCAGTTCGACGACCTGGGGATCCTTCGTGGGGCCTTCGACGCCGCAGTTCCAACTGAGGTTGTGCGCTTCGCCGTCGCGGTTTCCCTCGCCGTTGGCATCGTTGCGGCGTTCGTGATAAGTCACCAGGTCGTTCAATGTGAACCCGTCGTGCGCGGTGACGAAATTCACGCTGGCGTGGGGACGGCGGCCGCTGTATTCGTACAGGTCGCTGCTGCCGCAGATGCGGGTCGCCAGTTCCGAAACGTCGCCGTCTCCCTTCCAGAACCGGCGGACGGCGTCGCGGTACTTGCCGTTCCATTCCGCCCAGCCGACGGGGAAGTTGCCCACCTGGTAACCCCCTTCGCCGAGATCCCACGGCTCGGCGACGAGGATCGCCTGGGAGAGCACCGGATCCTGGTGGATGATGTCGAAGAACGCGCCCAGGCGATCGACGTCGTGCAGTTCCCGCGCGAGGGCGCTGGCCAGATCGAAGCGGAACCCGTCGATGTGCATTTCCAGCACCCAGTACCGCAGGCTGTCCATGATGAGCTGCAGCGCGCGGGGATGCTGCATGTTGAGCGTGTTCCCGCAGCCGGTGTAGTCGCGGTAGTAGCGGCGATCGTCCTGCAGGCGGTAATAGGCGGCGTTGTCGATGCCTCGCAGCGAGAGCGTCGGCCCCATCTGGTTCCCCTCGGCGGTGTGGTTGTAGACCACGTCGAGGATCACCTGGATTCCCGCGGCGTGCAGCTTGCGGACCATCTGCTTGAACTCGCGGACGCCCTCGGCGGCGCTGCCGGTGGTGCAATAGCCGCGGTGCGGCGCGAAGAAGGCGAGCGTGTTGTAGCCCCAGTAGTTCGTCAGCCCGCGTTCGACGAGATGGCGATCGTCGACGAAGTGATGCACGGGCATCAGCTCGACGGCGGTCACTCCCAGTTTCTGCAGATGATCGATCGCCGCCTTCGAGACCAGTCCCGAATACGTTCCCCGCCGCGCCTTGGGAACGCGCGGGTGCAACGCGGTGAACCCCTTGACGTGCACCTCGTAGATCAGCGCCTTGTTCCAGGGAAGGTCGGGCCGCACGTCGCGCTGCCAGGTGTAGCTCGGCTCGAAGACCTCGGCGAGAGGCGCGGCGGCGGCGTTGTCGCGCTCATCGAAGGAGAGATCCTCCCGCGGGTCGCCGACGTGATAGCCGAACATCTCGTCGCACCACCGCACGTCACGGCCGATCAGTTTGGCATACGGATCGAGGACGATCTTGTGCGGATTGAAGCGATGCCCCTGCGCCGGCGCGTAAGGGCCGTGAACGCGAAAGCCGTAAAGCTGCCCCGGCCCGATGTCCGGCAGGTAGCCGTGCCACACGAGGTCGGTCTGCTCGGGGAGCGGGATGCGGTGCGCCTCGCGCTCGGCCAGCGGGGAATCGAACAGGCAGAGTTCGACCCGCGTGGCGTTCTCGGAAAAGATGGCGAAGTTCGTCCCCCGGCCGTCCCAGGTGGCGCCAAGCGGATAAGCTTTGCCGGGCAAGAGTCGAGTAGCGGGCATATTCGAAACGACTTGAAAATGGAGCAATGTGAGCAGGTTGCTTTTTCGACGCAAAGCCTCAGCGCAGCCCAGCCGCAACCTGACGCGAAACGACAGACAGAAAAATTGAAGACAGAAAAATGCTGCACGGAAAGATGATCTGAAGAACAGCGCTGGAAGCCGCAACCAAACCGTCGATGGGGGGCAGAAAAATGAGGGGCAGAAAAATGTCGAGATGCCGACGAGCGAGTCGGTACTCGGGGAGGTGGAAAACCTGATCGGGAGCTTCGTATGACGGACTGCTCAGTCCGTCTTGCGAAGGGCGGCGGATCGATTCGGCGGCTCGTCCAGTGACCTCGAGTCCAAGGTGGATCTGCCGCGTCGTCATGTTTCCGCCCGTCATTTTTCCGTCTTCAATCTTTCCGTCTTCAATCTTTCTGTCTCCAGACGAAGTTTGGTTGCGGCTTCGCCGCGCTATGCCCTTCGCGGCTTTTTGTCGAACTCCTGCACGATCATTGACCTACGCCGGCGCGTGTTGCGGGTTTCCTCCGCGGGCTTCGTAGTGCCACAGGGCCGCCTGCAAGGCGACATCGCGGCGATCGTGCCGATTCTGCAGCGCGCGGCGCAGCTCCTCGATCGCCGCCTCCATCACGAACAGGTGCAGCAAATCGCGCGATTCCTCCGGACGCCGCGGAAGAAAGTCTCCGGCGGCCGCGGCGCGGAAATAGCTTCGCAGCAGCGTGGCAGCCACCCACGCGTACCAGAAATCGGCCCAGGGCGACACATGCTCGGCATCGGCGGCGAACGCGGCGCTGCCGGGCAAATCGCCCGCGACCGCCCTGCGTCCGATGCGGTACAGGGACTGCGCGAGCCGCGCCACGTCGCACAGCGGAGAGCGCTTGATCCGCCGCTCGCCGTAGGAACGCGTGCTGTCGCCTTCGAAGTCGATGATGCGGAGCTCGCTTCCGGTAAACCGCAGCTTGTCGAGGTGCAGATCGCCATGGCAACGAATCCGCAGCGCCGCCGGTCGCCGGCTGGTGACTTGCTGGTACCACTGCAACACCCCGGGTTCGAGTTCGATCAATTCGCGGGCACGTTCCTGCTCGGGAGCGGGCCACTTCGTTTGCCGCTGCCGAAGCTCGTCGAACGTCCGCCGCGCGGTCGCCCGCATGGTCTGGTAGAGACCGCGACAATAGAAGTTGGTGAACGGCTCGGGGGCGAACTCGGCATGCTCGCGGTCCGAGGCGAGCGCCAGGTGCATCTGCGCGATTCGTTCTCCCATTCGCTCGGCATCCTGCAGAAACGAGCCGACGACCTCCCAGACTTCCGGCGGACATTCGGCCCCCTCGCCGCTGAGCCAGTAGCGTTCCGTGGGAAGCAGCCCCAACAGCGGCTCGGTGAACGATTCGGAGCCGACGCGTTCCAGAAACAGGCAGAGTTCCGCGGCGGCGAGGCCGCCCCCCGTGCCTTCGCCGTGAAACGCTTCGCGGAACAGCGCCAGCGTGGAGCGCTCGCTTCCGCGAACGACGTCGAGCGTGGCGTGAATCCGCGGGACGAGGCCCGGCGGGCCGTGCTCTTCGAGGAATCGTCCCAGTTCCACGTCGAGGTTGATTCCCGGCTCCATCTTGTGAAAGACCTTCGCCACGATCCGCTCGTCGACGCTGAACAGCTCGTGGAGACGCGCCGTCACGCGAAAGGTTTCGTCGCGCAGCCAGCGGATCGGACGGTGCGGACCGGCGTCGGCGCATTGCTCGCCGATGGTTTCGTCGCGGAAGCCGGCTTCCAGCCGCGACGATTCGCTCTCCGCCGACCTGTTCCCGCAGGTCGCCTGCAGCAGCACCGAGGCGGTGCCGACCTCGAAGCTCGCGTCGTACAGCAATCGCGGCTGCTCGGCGTCTTCCGGCGTGCCGCGCAGCCAGGCGATCGCCGCGGCGGGATGCTCGCGGGCGACCTGCGCCGCCCACTTGTCCCAGGCGCAGCACAGGGGAATGGCGAAGGTCTCGGCTTCGGCGTCGGCGTAGTCGATCTGGACCAGAGCGAGTTGCAGCGCCGCCCCTTCGCTGCCGCGATCGAGCCTCAAGCCGTCCCGAACCCGCGCGTTGCGGACCTTCCGCGGGCGATCCTCGAGCCAGCGCTGGCGTTCCAGGAACTGCGGCAGCACGTGCTCGAGCCGGTCGCGCCCCGCGTGATAGACGAGGTCTTCCCAGTTCGGCCCCCACTCGATGGACGGCAGCCGGGGCGCTTCTCCCTGCGGCCCCTCGTATTGCGATTCCAGCGAAAACAGCAGACTGGCGTGCGGTCCCAGCGTGAGCAAATAGGGCAATTCGCCGATGGGCGGGAAGTGCGCCTGCCCGAACAGTTCGACCGGAATCCGCCCCTGGAACCGCGACAGGTCGAGTTCGACGTACTGCGAGAACCGCGACAGGTTCGCGACCACGAGGGCGGTCTCTTCGCCGAATTGCCGCACGAACACCAGCACCCGCGAGTTCTCGGAATACAGGAACTCGATGCTTCCGCGGCCGAACACGCGGTAGCGCTTGCGGACCAGCGCGATCAATCGGCGGGTCCACCACAACAGCGAGTGCGGGTTCCCCTCTTGCGCTTCGACGTTGACCGTGCTGAAGTGGAATTGCGGATCGACCACCACCGGGAGATAAAGCTGCTGCGGGTTACCCTTCGAGAAGCCGGCGTTGCGGTCGATGTTCCACTGCATCGGCGTCCGCACGCCGTCCCGGTCGCCGAGGTAGATGTTGTCCCCCATGCCGATCTCGTCGCCGTAGTAGATCACCGGCGTGCCCGGCAGCGTGAGCAGCAGAATCGTGAGCAATTCGACCTTCCGGCGATCGTTCCCCAACAGCGGCGCGAGACGGCGGCGAATGCCGAGATTGATTCGCGCCCGCGGGTCGGCGGCGTAGGTGCGGTACATGTAGTCCCGCTCTTCGTCCGTCACCATCTCGAGCGTGAGTTCGTCGTGGTTCCGCAGGAACGTCATCCATTGGCAGTTGTCGGGAATCTCCGGCGTCTGCTCCAGAATGTCGACGATCGGGAACCGGTCCTCGCGCTCCAGTCCCATGAACAGCCGCGGCATCAGCGGGAAGTGGAAGCAGGTGTGGCATTCGTCGCCGTCGCCGAAGTACGCGACCGCGTCTTCCGGCCACTGGTTCGCCTCGGCGAGCAGCATTCGGCCGGGAAATCGCTCATCGACGTGCCGGCGGAGATCGCGCAGCACCGCATGTGTTTCGGGCAGGTTCTCGCACGACGTTCCCTCGCGCTCGAAGAGATACGGCACCGCGTCGAGGCGCAACCCGTCGACCCCCATCGCCAGCCAGAAATCGAGAATGTCGAACATCGCCGCGCGCACGGCGGGGTTCTCGAAGTTAAGGTCCGGCTGGTGCTTGTAGAAGCGATGCCAGAAGTACGCCTCGGCGACGGGATCCCATTCCCAGTTCGAGGTTTCGAAGTCCTTGAAGATGATGCGGGCGTCGGCGTAGCGGTGCGGATCGTCACTCCAGACGTAGAAGTCGCGTTCGGGGCTGCCCGGGGCCGCGCGCCGCGCGCGCTGAAACCACGGATGCTGGTCCGACGTGTGATTCAGCACCAGTTCGGTGATGACCCGGAGCCGGCGGCGGTGCGCCTCTTCCAGGAACTCGCGGAAGTCGTCCAGAGTCCCGTAAGCGGAGTGGACGCGGGTGTAGTCGGCGATGTCGTACCCGTCGTCCTTGAGCGGAGATGGGTAGAACGGAAGCAACCAGACGGCGGTCGCCCCGAGATCGCGAATGTAATCGAGCCGTTGCGTCAGCCCGCGGAAATCCCCCACGCCGTTGCCGTCGCTGTCGTGAAATGCGCGGACGTGCAGTTGATAAACGATCGCGTCCTTGTACCACGTCGCGTCGATCACGTAGCCCGTCCCCACCGTGCTCGGCTGGAGTCCTGCGCCTCGCACTTTTATGCGACCGCTAGCATGCATGTTACCGGAGGATCCCCGGAAGGTCACGCGGGAAAATGCCGGGGCCATAGTACGCCTTCAAGTTCGATCTTGTGAGTCGAAGCCGCCGGAGGACGGACTGCCAGTCCGTCCGAGGCACGTACGCCCACCACGGGAACCCATCGGTCGCCCACAAGATCAAGGTTGACGATGTCATAGGGCCAGGGTGTTCGCCGAACGCCGTCTCTCCCGTCTTCTCCGCGTCCTCGTCGCACTCGGCGGTTCGATCTTTCCGCGGCGCAGGGAATCGAACCGCGGAGAACGCCGAGGGCGCGGAGATTTCGATCGGCGATCTCGATTGATGCTTCCCACGCCTCGTCCCGAGCCGGACTCCAGTTCTTCGCCATCGCGATCTGGGCGTCGAATGACTCTTCGGTTTCGGCCGCGCGCGCCGTCAGCTCAGGGCGACTTCCATGCGACGCGGCCGAATCATGCCGCGCAGACTGCGTCGCACGCCCGTCGCTTCCACAGGCCGGCAACTCGGCTGGACATCGGCGGCGGTTTTCGATATCACCCCCGCCTCTCATTTCGACTCTCGACCGCTCCCGAATTCCCACTCTCGATCGAACAAGGCGGAGGCAAGGATGCCACCGGCCGATTCTCCCGGTCTGCGCGGGTTGCTGTCGCGCAGTCGCGGGCTGATCTTCCCGATGTTGATGCTGGCGTCGATCCTCGTGATCGTGGCGCCCTTGCCCCCGTTGTTGCTGGATTTGCTGCTCTCGGCCAACATCACCGTGTCGGTGGTGATTCTGCTGACCTCGATCTACGTCCGCCGCCCGCTGGAATTCAGCGTGTTTCCGGCGATCCTTCTGGGAACCACGCTCGCGCGGCTGGTGCTCAACGTCGCCTCCACCCGGCTGATTCTCAGCCGCGGGGGCACCGACGGCACCGGCGCCGCCGGCGGCGTGATCGAGGCCTTCGGGCATTTCGTGGCCGAGGGAAACCTCGTCATCGGGCTGATCATCTTCGCCATTCTGATCGTCATCCAGTTTCTGGTGATCACCAAGGGAGCGACGCGGATCAGCGAGGTCGCCGCCCGCTTCGCCCTGGACGGCATGCCCGGCAAGCAGATGGCGATCGACGCCGATCTGAACGCCGGCCTCATCACCCAGGAGCAGGCCAAGGCCCGCCGCGAGGAAATCACCCAGCAGGCCGACTTCTACGGGTCGATGGACGGGGCCAGCAAGTTCGTCCGCGGTGACTCGATCGCGAGCATCGTCATCACGCTGATCAACATCGCCGGCGGCCTGTACATCGGCATGGTCGAATCGGGCAAGACCTTCGGCGAAGCCGCGAAGATCTTCACCACGCTGACGATCGGCGACGGCCTCGTCACGCAGGTGCCCGCGTTCCTGATCTCGCTCGCCGCCGGCCTGATCGTCACCCGCACCTCGTCGGAAAGCAATCTGCCGCGCGACGTGGTGGGGCAATTGTTCCGGCACTCCGAGGCGCTGCTGCTCGCTTCGGCGTTTCTGGTGGCGCTTTCGGCGACCGGACTCCCCACGCTGCCGATGCTGATGCTCGCCGCCGGTTGCGCCGTCATCGGACTGACGCTGCGGAAGAACAACGCCCGCGCATCGGTCGTGCGGAAGGAACGCGAGATCGCCGAGGCGCTGCCGGCGAAGGTCGAACCGAAGCCCGAAGACAATCTGCACGTCGATCCGCTGGAGTTGGAACTCGGCGTGGGATTGATCCGTCTGGCCGACCCGGCTTCCGGCGGCGACCTGCTGGAACGCGTCACCCGCGTGCGGCACAAGGTCGCGCAGGAACTGGGGCTGATCCTGCCGAAGGTTCGCATCCGCGACAACATCCGTCTCGATCAGCGGCGTTATCAGATCAAGATTCGCGACGTGGCCGTCGCGGGGGGCGAAGTCTACACCGACGGATTGCTCGCCATCGACACCGGCGCCACGTCGGGGCAGGTGCCCGGCATCGCGACGGTCGAGCCGGCGTTCGGCCGTCCCGCGAAGTGGATCGAGCCGGCCCAGCGCGAACGGGCCGAAATGCTGGGCTACAACGTGGTCGAACCGTCGGCCGTGGTCATCACCCATCTGACGGAAGTGGTCCGCGACCATGCGGACGAACTGCTCACCCGGCAGCAGGTGCATGAGTTGCTCGACCACTTGAAGAAGACCTCGCCGCGGGTCGTCGAAGAGTTGGTGCCCGACGTGCTGCGGATGGCTCAGGTCCACCAGGTGCTCTCGAACCTGTTGCGGGAGCGCGTCCCGATCCGCGACCTCGAAACGATTTTGGAGACGCTGGGCGACTACGCCGACCGCACGAAGGAGCCGGGAATTCTCACGGAGTACGTCCGGCACGGACTGGCGCGGACGATCTGCCGGATGTACCGGGACCGCGACGGAGTGCTGCGGGCGATCTCGCTCGACCCGGCGATGGAAGACGTGCTCGCGGCCGGCTTCGACTACGGCGAGCGGGGACTGGTCGTCAAGCTCGCGCCGCAGACGGCCGAGGCGATCACCCGTGAAGTGGCGAAGGCATTGGAACCGCTCGTCGCGCAGGGTCACCCGCCGGTCGTCTTGTGCGGCCCGCAGGTGCGCGCCGGACTGCGGCAGATCACCGCGGGATCGCTGCCGAAGCTGGCGATCATCAGTCTGAACGAAATCACCCGAGACACGGAGGTGGAATCGCTGGGACAAGTGGCCGCCGCGGGACTGCGCTGAAACGGCGCGAAACCGCAAGCGTCAAGGACACTGCCAACCGACAACCGACAACCAACCCACCCCCCCGCTCACGCGGGAGGCTCGCCATCCACTATCCACTAGCCACTCAACACCCATGTCCGATATTCGCACGTTTTGCGCTCGCAACATGCAGGAAGCGCTCGATCGCGTTCGCAAGGAGCTCGGCTCCGACGCGGTGATCCTGCACACGAAGCAGGTCACGCAGCGGCGGTTCCTTCCGTGGGGACGGCCGAAGCAGCAGGTCGAAATCACCGCCGGGTTGGGAATCAATCTCGGCCGTCGTCCGCCGGCCAAGCCCAAGACGCCGCTCGTTCGCTCCGCCGGCCCGGCGCGGGACACACCGTCGGCGATCGCCGCTTCCCGAGCGGAGTCGCTCGCGGAGCAACTCGCCCGCGCGATGAACGGCGCCGACACGCTGTCGCTCGGCGGCGCGGCGACGAGGATCGCTCGCGCTCCCGTCGACCGCGCCGCGCCCCCGACGGCGAATCCCGCCGCGAATCCCACACCGAAGTTTCCCGGGGCCGCGGCCGAGAGCGCGAACACGACGGAGCGTTTCGCGGCGGCGCCCGCGCCCGTCGCCACCGCATCCGCAAGCGCTCCGCCGCACGTTGAACTGGGCGAGAAGCTCGACGCGATCCACCGCTTGCTCGAAAACCTGGGGCGGACAAGTCACGCCCGCGGCGGCGACGAGCTGCCGGGCGAACTCTTCGAACTGTACGCCGAACTGATCGACGCCGAAGTCGAGGACGATCTCGCCCGCGACCTCGTGTTCCGGCTGCGGAAACACGCCGCTCCCGAGCAGCTTCGCGATCCGCAAGCGGCCCGCGCGGTGCTGGCGGCGATGGTCGAGGCCGAGATCGCCTGTGCCGAGCCGATCCGCCCGGTCCCCGGACGCCGCAAGGTGGTGGGACTCGTCGGACCGACCGGCGTGGGCAAGACGACGACGATCGCCAAGCTCGCGGCGAACTTCCGCCTCCGCGACGACGTGCGGATGGGGCTGGTCACCGTCGACACCTACCGCGTGGCGGCCGTCGAGCAATTGCGGACCTATGCCGAGATCATCGACCTGCCGATGAAGGTCGTCACCAGTCCGCCGGAGATGCGGCGGGCGCTCGACGAGCTGAGCGGTCTCGATCTCGTGCTGATCGACACGGCCGGCCGCAGTCCCCGCGACGAATTGCAGATCAACGAGTTGCGGAGCCTGCTGTCGGAGGCCGAGGTGGACGACGTGCATCTCGTGCTGAGCCTCACGTCGAGCTTGAAGAGTCTGCGGGCGACCGCCGAGAAGTTCGCTTCCGTGGGAACCAACTCGCTGATTCTCACCAAGCTCGACGAAGCGGCGGGAATGGGAAGCGCGCTGTCGCTGTGCCGCTCGCTGCGATTGCCGATCAGCTACGTCACCACCGGCCAGGACGTGCCGGACGACATCGAACCCGCCAACGCCCCCCGGCTGGCAAGACTGGTGCTGGGCCGCGAGAAGATCGGAGGGTAGTAGACAGCGAGCCTCCCGCGTGAGCGGGGGGAGTCAGAAGTCAGAGGTCAGTGAACCGGGAACCGGGACGCTTGCGGTTTCGCGCCCAATCTTCCACGGCTTCGCAACCCGTAACTCGTAACTCGTAACTCGTCACTCGTAACTCGTCACTCTCAACTCCCCCCATGTCCGACCAAGCCACGATTCTCCGCGGGTTGATGGAGCGACGGCAATTCGCGTCGGCCGACTCGGTCGCCGACGCGCGGGCCGCGGGTTCGGTCGCCGTGGGCCATGCCGCCTGCACGATCGCCGTCACGAGCGGCAAGGGGGGCGTGGGGAAGAGCAACATCGCGCTCAATTTGGGGCTGGCGCTCGCCGAGCAGGATCGCCGCGTCTGCCTGCTCGACGCCAATCTCGGTCTGGGGAACATCGACCTCCTGTGCGGTCTCAACGGGTATTGGAACCTGTCGCACGTGGTGAGCGGCGCGCGGCGGCTGGCCGACGTCGTCCTCGAAGGACCAGCGGGATTGCACGTCGTTCCCGGGGCCAGCGGCCTCGCCGATCTCGCCGATTGCTCCCCCCGAGCGCAAGAGGAAATCTTCCGGCAGCTCGAAGAGTTGGAACGCACGCACGACGTGGTGATTCTCGACACGGGGGCCGGCATTCATCGGGCGATTCGTCGCGTGCTCGCGGCCGCCGACGTGGTGCTGGTGGTGACGGTTCCCGAGCCGACCGCGATCGCCGACGCCTACGCCACCGTGAAATCGCTTTCCGGAGCGGACGAATCGCTCCGCGTGCAGATTCTGGTCAACCAGGCGGAATCGTCGCAGCAAGCCCGGACGATCATCGAGCGCTTCAAGCAAACCGCGCGCACGTTTCTGCGGCGGGACGTCGAATCGGCCGGGTTCATTCCCCACGACCAGCACGTCGCCGACGCGGTTCGCGCCCGCGAGCCGTTGCTTCGCCGACATCCCGACAGCCCGGCGGCGGCGGCGATCAGGCAACTCGCGGGGCGATTGAGAAGCATCGCGGGAAACGTTTCCGACCGTCCGCCGTTCTTCGCGCGGCTGGCCGAGCGCGCTTCCCGAAAGGCGGGCTGAATCATGAACTGGGTGATTTCCGCCGAGTTTTCCGTTCGTGACGATTGTAGGAGAAATACTGGATTCGACGGCCGCGGATGCCGATATGAAACCGGCGGAGCCTGTCCCTCATCCGCTGCCGCGACGGTCGCGGTTCGGAACGGGACGTTCGAGACCGCCGAGGCACGACGCCGTGGCCACACGATTCGCAAGCCGGCTGGCGCTGATCGCGTTCGCGACGGCGACGCTGCGCGGGTTGCTGGAGGGCGGGGACTTTCGGGGAACATTGTGGGCGGCCTTGGCCGCCCTGGCGGTGTTCTACGGATTGGGCCTCGTGCTGGGCGACCTGGCGCGGCGACTCGCCGAAGAGAGCGCGCGAACCGAACTCGCCCGGACGACGGATCGCCGCGGGGAATCGACCAAGCTCCGCACCGCGCCCGAACCGACTTGACGATCAATAAGAATCACCCGGGAGCTCCCGAATGACCGCGCATGTCAAGGAAGACATCACGAGCCTCTGGCACGCCTACAAGGCGAACCCCGACAGCCAGCCGCTCCGCAACGCGCTGATGGAGCGGTATCTGCCGCTGGTGCGGTACAACGCCGAGCGCGTGTGGAGCAAGCTCCCCGAGGGGGTGGACATCAACGACCTGATCTCCGCCGGCGTGTTCGGACTGATGGACGCGCTCCGCGCGTTCGACATGGGCCGGGGCGTGAAGTTCGAGACGTTCTGCGTTCCCCGCATCCGCGGGGCGATGCTCGACGAACTGCGGACGATGGACTGGGTGCCCCGGCTCGTCCGCAGCAAGGCCAGCAAGCTCGAAGCGGCCCGCAAGCAGGTCGAAGCGCAAATGGGCCGCCCCCCGTCCGACTTCGAGATGGCCAGGCACCTCAAGATGCCGCTCGAAGAGTACGAAAAACTCCGCAACGAGGCCTCGGCCGTCAATCTCGTCAGCCTCAACAAGAAATGGTACGAAACCGACAGCTACAAGGACGTCCGCGAGGTCGACATCCTCGAAGACGTCAAAGGCGAGGATCCCACCAAGGGAATTCAAAAACGCGACCTGATGAAGCTCGTCACCCGCGGACTCAACCGCAACGAGCGGCTGATCATCATCCTCTACTATTACGAGGAACTGACGATGAAGGAGATCGGCAACACGCTGGGGTTGTCCGAGTCCCGCGTGAGCCAGATGCACTCCAGCATCGTCGCCCGCCTGAAAGACCAACTGCACCAACGCCGCCCGGAGTTCGGTTAGCCCGACGCCGTTGAGTCTCCATGCGCCATCTCGTATTCCTGCTTTTCGCCCTCGCGGGCTGCGCCTCGCTCGGCGATCGATCGCCGCTGGCGCCGCTCGAAGACGCGCTGCTCTATCAGCCGACCCCCGTCACGCTCGCCGACTTACAGGCGACCCGCGCCGCGCGCACCTTCGAATTCGAGGAAGCGCGGTTCACCGCCGAGGACGGCGCCCGGCTGACCGGACTGTTCGCCCCGCACGAAAACCCGCGGGCGATCGCGCTCTTCGCCCACGGCAACGCCGGCAACGTCCACACCTGGATGGAAACCGCCCGCGATCTCCGCGATCGGCACGGCCTCGCCGTGCTGCTGTTCGACTACCGAGGCTACGGCGACAGCGAAGGGACGCCGTCGGAACAAGGACTGATTCAAGACGCGCGGGCCGCGCGGAAGTGGCTCGCCGAGCGGACCGGCGTCGCCGAGACCGACATCGTCCTCATCGGCCGCTCGTTGGGCGGCGCGGTCCTCACGCAACTCGCCGCCGACGACGGCGCGCGGGCACTCGTGCTGCAAAGCACGTTCACGTCCGCCCCGGACGTGGGCCGCGTTCACGCCTCGTGGCTGTTGCCCCGCCTCAACATGCGGAACCGCTTCGAATCGTTGAAACGAATCCCCGAGTACGAAGGCCCGCTGCTCGTCAGCCACGGCGACGCCGACGAAGTCATTCCCTTCGAACACGGCCGCAAGCTGCACGCCGCCGCCCCGGGACCGAAGCGATTCGTCACCATCGCCGGCGGCCGCCACAACGACCCACCGGGAGAAGACTACGCCCGCGCGCTCGACGAATTCCTCGACGCGCTGCCGTAGGACGGACTGCCAGTCCGTCCGCAGCGAAAATACGGGTGGCCCGGCCGGAGGCCGTGGTCGCGAAGCGACGAGAGGCCGCGCCATGCGGTCTCCGGGCCGATGCGACGTTCCATCCGATCGGAACGGCATCGCCGGACGTCGGCGGCTGCTGGTCGAGTTGCCTCGGCATCGAATCGAACGCCGCCCGGCCGAATGCGCCGCCCCGCCATCCATCGCGTGAACTCTCCCGGCAAGGCGGTTCACTCCTTCCGGCAATCGCGCAGCGCGGCCCGGCGTTCCACGATCGACGGGCAGGTTTTCGACATCTCCCCGTTGAACTCCACGTATTCCCGCCACTCGGGCGGAACGTCGTCCTCGAAGTAGATCGCCTCGACGGGGCACTCCACCCGGCAGGCGTCGCAGTCGATGCACTCGTCCGGATTGATGTAAAGCATCTGCTCCCCTTCGTGGAAGCAGTCGCACGGACAGACGACGACGCAATCGGTATACTTGCAGCCGAAGCATGGCTCGGTCACTACGTAAGCCATCGGGTTCCTCCGGTCGAGCGGTGAACGCGGCGATTCGCGCGACGCGACGCCGCGCTTTCCACCAAGTCGATGCGATTCCACCGTGCATCGCGGCCAGCCTTTCGGAAGTTTTTCGACGATTCGAAGAAACCGGCCGATGACCGCCGATACGTCCCTCGAACTGTTCGCCCGCTGCCGCGACGGCGACGAAGCCGCCGCCGAAGAGGTGTTCGGCCGCTATCTCGAACGCTTGACGCGGCTCGCGCGAAGCCGGTTGTCGAACCGCCTGCGGGCGCGGATCGACCCCGAGGACGTCGTCCTCTCCGCGTATCGCAGCTTCTTCATCCGCGCGCGAGACGGCCGGTTCGACCTGAGCGACGGCGGCGACCTGTGGCGGTTGCTTGCGGCGATCACGCTGCACAAGCTTCGGCGGCAAGCGGCCCGGCACTCCGCGGAAAAGCGCGCGGTCGGCCGCGAGGTTCCGTTCGACGCCGAGCTGATCGACCCGGCCATGCGGGCGGACGATGCCGCGGTCGAGGAATCGGCCGCGCTCGCCGACGAACTGGAGGCGTTCCTGCGCGAGTTGCCGGAGTTCGATCGCCGCGTGATCGAACTCCGGTTGCAGGGAGCGACGACCAGCGAGATCGCCCGGGACACCGGCCGGTCGGAACGCACCGTGCGCCGCGCGCTCGCCGCCATGCGCGGGCGGCTCGAATCGCGGCTCGAACGGGATGGTGGAGGCCGCGGGATCGCCGTCGCCGAAGCCGATCGCCCTCGCGAATCGGCCGCTCGTGAAATGCGGAGCGGCCGCGTCTCGTCACGCCGGTCCTCGCCGCGATCGACCGCCGAGGATCCGCGAATGTCTCTCCGCTTCGAGGACTACACCCTGCGGCGGATGATCGGCGCGGGCGGGATGGGGAAGGTCTACGAAGCGCGGCAGCACAGCCGCGACCGGCTCGTCGCCGTGAAGTTTCTCCGCAAGGAGTTTCTCGGACATCCGCGCGCGGTCGATCGCTTCGTCCACGAGGCCGGGATCGTCGCCGACCTGAACCATCCGCACATCATCGGCGTGCACGGCATCGGCGGAACGCCCGGCGGCGGCCGCTTCATCGCGATGGACCTCATCGCCGGGCCGGATCTGTCCCGATTTCTCGGCGGCGTGCCGGCCGCGATCGCCGATGCGATCGAATGGACGCGCCAACTCGCCAACGCGCTGGTCCATGCGCATGCGGCCGGCATCGTGCATTGCGACCTGAAGCCGGCGAACCTGCTGCGCGATGCGAGCGGACGGATCGTGGTCACCGATTTCGGGCTGGCCCAATCCGCGGTCGCCGATCCCGAGTCGCGACTCCTGGCAGGGGGAACGCCGGCCTACATGGCGCCCGAGCAGATCGAGCCGGCCTGCGGCCCGATCGGCCCGCACACCGACATTCACGGCGCGGGAGCGGTGCTGTTCGCGCTCCTCACGGGACGTCCGCCGTATGACGGAAAACGCCCCGCGGACGTGTTCGCGCAAATCCTCGCGGCACACCACGCCCCGTCGCCCAGCGCGATTCGCGAAGGAATTCCAAGCGAACTGGAAACGATCTGCCGCCGCTGCCTCGCGCCGCGGATCGCCGATCGCTATGAGACGGCGTCGGAGCTGTGCGACGCCTTGGTGGCGTTGAACTGATCCGTTGGCTTGGCACAGAATTGGTTGAGTCCCGCCGATTCAGCCACCCGAGGCGCTCGCCTGGCGCGGAACCGGCCGTAAAATGGAAGACGAGCCAACGAGAGGTGACCGACGGCGAACTCGATCAGGTGGCCGATTGCGCCCAGCGCTCGGAGACCGACCCGTGTACGTAGCGATTCTGGAAGACGATGATCGCCGCCGGCAACGGATGGAGGAACTGCTGCCGAAGGTCTTGCCCGGATACGCGGCCGTCTTCTTCGACGATGCGCCCGGCATGGTCGCGTGGCTCGAGAAGCATCTCGGCGAAGTCGCACTCTTGTGTCTCGATCACGACCTGGGACCTGATCGTCGGGAGGGGGAAGCGGTGTTCGACCCCGGCACCGGTCGCGATGTCGTGGACGCGATTGCTACTCATCCGCCGTGTTGTCCGGTGCTGATCCACACGACCAACTCCTATGCGGCTCCCGGAATGGTGGCCGCGTTGGAGTCAGAAGGTTGGCGCGTGGAACGAGTGGTCCCCTTCAGCGACTTGGAATGGCTCGATGCCGTATGGGTCGACGCCATCCGGGAGCAAATGAGGCCGGACTCGCTTTGATCCCCTCGATATGTCTCCGCGGAAGAGCCGCACACGGAGTAAGCGGCGGGCGTGACGATTCCCGCTTACTTCGTGCGCGGCTCTTTTTTTCGTGCGCGGCGCTTCGAACGCCGATCACGTCCCCGCGGCGAGGCTCGCCCGGAAGTATTCGCGGTTCATGCGGTGGATGTCGCTCACCTGGATCCCCGCCGGGCAGGCGGCTTCGCATTCGTCCGTGTTCGTGCAGTTGCCGAATCCTTCCGCGTCCATCTGGTGCACCATCGCGACCACCCGGCGACGGCGTTCCGGCTGGCCCTGCGGGAGGTGCGCGAGGTGCGAGACTTTCGCCGCCGTGAACAGCATGGCCGAGGCGTTCTTGCACGCCGCGACGCACGCGCCGCAGCCGATGCACGCGGCCGAGTTCATCGCCGCTTCCGACTGGTCGCGGGGAACGGGGAGCGTGTTCGCCTCGGGAGCGTGGCCGGTGTTGACGGAGACGTAACCCCCCGCCGCGATGATCCGGTCGAAGGCCGAGCGGTTCACGACGAGATCGCGGACCACGGGGAACGACGCCGCCCGCCACGGCTCGACGACGATCGTGTCGCCGTCGCGAAACCGCCGCATGTGCAACTGGCAGACGGTGGTCTTGTTGTCCGGACCGTGCGGCTGGCCGTTGACCATCATCCCGCAGGTGCCGCAAATTCCCTCGCGGCAGTCGTGGTCGAAGGCGATCGGCTCTTCCCCTTGCTCGATGAGTTGCTCGTTGAGCACGTCGAGCATTTCGAGGAAGGACATGTGCGTCGAGATGCCGGAGAGGCGATAGTCGCGAAACTCCCCGGGCGCCTCGGCGCTGGGCTGCCGCCAGACGCGAAGGGTGAGATTCAGGCGATGGTCGGTGGTGGCGAGCATGGGATTCGTAGGGTGGGCTGTGCCAACCGGCGCGATGAGCGGTCTGTCCTCCCCCCGCTGACGCGGGAGGCTCGCATTTCACGACTCGTAACTCGTAACTCGTCACTTATAACTTCTCGTCGTCAGCGGCACTTCTTCGAATTCGAGCGGTTCCTTGTGCAGCGTCGGCTCTTCGTCGACGCCCTGAAACTCCCAGGCGGCCGAGTAGCAGAAGTTCTCGTCGTCGCGAATCGCCTCGCCTTCGGCCGTCTGGAATTCCTCGCGGAAATGTCCCCCGCACGACTCGTCGCGGTGCAGCGCGTCGCGGACGAGCAACTCGGCGAACTCGAGGAAATCGGCCACGCGGCCGGCGTGCTCGAGGTTCTGGTTGAATTCCTGCCCCTGTCCCGGCACGCGGACGTTGCTCCAGAATTCCTCTCGCAGGCCGCGAATCTTGTCGAGCGCGTCGAGCAGACCCTCGCGGCTGCGGGCCATGCCGCACTGGTTCCACATCACCCGGCCGAGTTCGCGGTGAATGCTGTCGACGGTGCGTCGGCCGTCGACGGCGAGAATCTTCGCGACCCGGCCGCGGGCTTCGGCGAGCGTCATCCGGCAAGCGGGATGATCTTCGGAGACCGCCTCGAACTTGTGCGTCGCCAGATGGTTCCCCAGCGTGTAGGGCAGAATGAAGTAGCCATCCGCCAGTCCCTGCATGAGGGCGCTCGCGCCGAGACGGTTCGCTCCGTGGTCCGAGAAGTTCGCCTCGCCGGCGACGAACAGCCCGGGGATGGTGCTTTGCAGATCGTAATCGACCCACAGGCCGCCCATCGTGTAGTGCGGGGCGGGATAGATCCGCATCGGAACTTCGTAGGGGTTCTCCGCGGTGATCTTGTGGTACATGTCGAACAGGTTGCCGTACTTCGCCTCGATCGTCGCGCGGCCGTCGCGGCGGATGGCGTCGCGGAAATCAAGATAGACGGCGTGCCCGGTCTCGCCCACGCCGTAGCCGGCGTCGCAACGTTCCTTCGCGGCACGCGAGGCGACGTCGCGCGGCACGAGATTGCCGAACGCGGGATAGCGGCGTTCGAGGAAGTAGTCCCGCTCGCTTTCAGGGACCGAGTCGGGCGAGCGACCGTCGTCCTCGCGCTGGGGCACCCACACGCGGCCGTCGTTGCGAAGGCTCTCGCTCATCAGCGTGAGCTTCGACTGATAGTCGCCGCTCGCGGGGATGCAGGTGGGGTGAATCTGCGTGTAACAGGGGTTCGCGAACAACGCCCCCCGCTTGTGGCACCGCCAGGCGGCGGTCACGTTGCAGCTTTTCGCGTTCGTCGAGAGGTAGAACACGTTGGAATAACCGCCGGTGCACACCACGACGGCGTGACCGGTGTGGACTTCGTAACGGCCGTCGATGAGCGAGCGGGTGACGATCCCGCGGGCGACGCCGTCGACCACGACGACGTCGAGCATCTCCTTGCGGATATGCACCTTGACCTTGCCGGCCCGCACCTGCCGCATCAGCGCGCCGTAAGCGCCCAAGAGCAACTGCTGGCCGGTCTGTCCGCGAGCGTAGAACGTCCGCGAGACCTGCGCTCCTCCGAACGAACGATTGGAAAGCGTGCCGCCGTACTCCCGCGCGAAGGGCACGCCTTGCGCCACGCATTGATCGATGATCTGGTTGCTGATCTGGGCGAGGCGGTACACGTTCGCCTCGCGGCTGCGGAAGTCGCCCCCCTTCACCGTGTCGTAGAACAGGCGGCGGATGCTGTCGCCGTCGTTGGGGTAGTTCTTGGCGGCGTTGATGCCTCCCTGCGCGGCGATGCTGTGCGCGCGGCGGGGCGAATCCTGCAGGCAGAAGGCGGTGACGTCGTAGCCCAACTCGGCGAGCGAGGCCGCGGCCGAAGCGCCGGCGAGACCGGTGCCGACGACGATGATCTCGTACTTCCGCTTGTTGGCGGGGTTGACGAGTTTCATGTCGAAGCGGCGGTTGTCCCACTTTTCGGCGATGGGGCCGGCGGGGACTTTCGCGTCGAGCGTTCGTTCGAGCACCTGTGGCATGTTCGCGAGTCTCTTGTCGGTCTCGTCGACGATTCCGTAATGCGAACTTCAGTTCGCACGCCCGTCGCATCGTTCATCGTTCTCCGCATCGCTCATCGTTCTTTCGCGTGCGAACTGAAGTTCGCACTACGTTCCCACTCCGTTCTCCCGTCTTTCATCGTCAATGCGTCAGCCACGCCCAGGGGATGAACAACGCGAAGCCGGCGGCGATCACGACGGCGAAGATCACGCCGCCCCACTTGATGAGGCCGTTGTACGCAGGATGACTCAGCCCCAGCGAGCGGAAGGCGCTCATCACCCCGTGCCCCAGGTGGAACCCGAGCACGATCGAGCCGATGAGGTACACGACGGCGCTCAATGGATCCTTGAGGATCGCCACCGCCTTGTCGAACGGATCGAGGCTGCCGTAATCAATCCCCGGCCGCACCTCGAAGGTGAAATCGGCCAGGTGCAGCAGCAGGAAGCCGAGGACGATCGCCCCGGAGATGAACATCCACCGCTCGGGAGAGAACTCGGCGGGGGCGAAGTTGCGATCGTAAATCTTCGTGTGCTTTTCGGCGTAGCGCTTCCGGCGGGCGGCCCGGTTCTCGATCGTCAGCCGCATCGCGAGATAGATGTGCAGCAGGAAGAGAATCGCCAGCCCGACTTCGGCGATCTTGACGAACCATTCCTGCCCATGCAGGGCGGCGACGTAATCGTTGTACGGTCCCCTCCCCACGAGCATGAAGGAGTTTCCGAACAAATGCGCGACCAGAAATCCGCACAACAGCAGCCCGGTGATCGCCATCACGAACTTCCTCCCCAGGGAGGAAGCGAGTGCATTCAGGAGCCACTTCAAGGTCGGAGTTCCTTCGATCGATCGCCGGGGCGGCCGCGGACTGCTGGGATTATAGGGAAAGCCGGCGCGACTTCAACGGAAGCGGGCGTGAAGAGCCGCGCACGAAGTAAGCGGATTGGCCGCATCGGCCGCTTACTTCGCGCCCACCCCGCCCTACGAAACTGGAACGGAGGAGTGGACGGTGGGAAGTGGATAGTGGATAGTGAGTTGTTCCGAGGCGCGATGGGACTGGCGACTGCTACGCGGTTCTTCTTCGTCTTCTTTCTTCCTTCTTCTTTCTTCATCCTTACCCCATGCCCGATCTCGTCGTCGCCGTCACCGGCGCCAGCGGGGCGATTTACGCCGTCCGGCTGCTCGAACTCCTGCTCGCCGCCGGGCGGAACGTGCACGTCGTCATCAGCCCCGCCGCGGCGCAGGTGCTCGAACACGAGCTGGGGCTGAAAGTCGATCTCGAGAACTTCGACACGGCGCAGCTCGCTCCGAGCGACGCCGATCTCGCGAACGACTCCGGCCTGCAATCGCTGTTGCGGCCGCCGCAGGGAGGCTCGGCCCTCAGTTCGGTGCTGTCCGAGTCGGCCGCGCGGCGCGGCGAACTGCACTACCATCATCATCAGGATTTCCTGTCGGGGATCGCCAGCGGATCGTTCCGCACCGGGGGAATGGTCGTCTGCCCCTGTTCGTCGGGAACGCTGGGGAGCATTGCCAACGGGCTTTCGTCGAACCTCATCCACCGCGCGGCGGAAGTGCACCTGAAGGAGCGGCGGAAGCTGATTCTCGTCCCGCGGGAGACGCCCCTCGACGCGATCCAACTCGATAACATGCGGAAGCTGTCGATCGCCGGGGCGGTGATTCTGCCGGCCAGCCCCGGCTTCTACCACAACCCGCTTTCGATCCACGACCTGGTCGACTTCGTCGTCGCCCGGATCGCCGACCAACTCGGTGTGGAGCATCAACTGACCCGCCGCTGGGGGGAGTGAGTGGTTCGCAGGGCGAACTTCAGTTCGCCGTGCGAAGCCCGCCCATGCACTTGGCAAAGCCCGTGGAACTTCGCCGATCTTGATCGACGGCGCTATCGACGGCGCAGTCGTTGGCCTGCGATGGCGGGCACGACGAACTGAAGTTCGTCCTACCCGCCCGACCGATCGCCCCATGGTCCCGCGGACGGATTCGGCAATCCGTCGTACGGCGGGGTTGTCGGAATGAAGGCCGGCTTCCGGCGGACGGAATACAATTCCGTCCGACTCGCTCAGCGAAAGGAATGTCCATGCAACAATCCCTGATGCCGCTACTGTTCGTCCTGCCGTTCCTTTCGGCCGCCGGTGCCGATGAGGCGCAACCGGCGCGAAAGACCGAGGCGCTCTTCTCCGACGACTTCTCTGCCGGCATGGATCGCTGGTGGGTCGAAGGAGGGCAGAGCGTGCGTGTCGAAGACGGTCGGCTGCACGTTGCGGCCGATCCCCCCGCCGGTGAGAAGGGGCACGTCGCCACCGTCTGGTGCAAGCAGCCGATCGATGGGGACGTGCGGATCACCTGTGCCGCGCACGTCGTTTCCTCCAGCGTCGAGGCCAACAACATCAACTTCTTCCTGTTCTACTCCGACCCTTCGGGGAAGCCGCTGGAAGAGACGGCGCCGCAGCGGGCCGATGCGGATTACCGCGATTATCACGAATTGCACGGCTACATCGTCACCTACTTGAACGGCGGCCGCGAAGATGCCGATTCCGATAATCCGCGGGCGCGGATTCGCATTCGCCGCTGTCCCGGCTTCGAACTGCTCGAGGAGACCTTCGCCCACCATTGCGAGGCGGGCCGCACGTACCGCTTCGAGATCGTCCGCCAGGGGAAGCGGCTGACGGTGCGCGTCGACGGGAAAAAGCTGCTCGAAGCGGAGGATCTCGAACCGCACCGTAGCGGCCACTTCGGCCTGCGCACCTTCCGCACTCGGTTGTGGTGGGACGATATCCGCGTGGAGCGGATCGAGCCGGCTTGTCGATGAGAAGGATGCGCAAGCGGCCGATCTCGCAGCGGCTCGCTCCGTCGTGCCACGTCGATCTCGAAGTCGGGCGTAGTACGCCTTCAAGCTTGATCTTGTGGGTTTTCCGTAGGATGGATTGGCAAT
>JBBDNT010000067.1:0-7028 GCA_040877445.1 Planctomycetaceae bacterium | reverse complement strand
CGAAGCGCCCCCGCCACCCGACTTTTTTCCACACTCCAGTGAAAATTGCCACACCGCGACATCCGAACGTTTTCGTCATGCCCGCGTCTTGCTCCGTGAGTCGAATCGACGTACAATCCGGTGGCCGAATGCGACACGTTTGCGGGAAGGCTCGACCATGCCGACAGCCAAGAGCGATGCCCGGATCAACTTCCGGCTGAGCAGCGATCTCAAAAGGACGATCGAGAACGCCGCCGCCGAGATGGGCCAGTCCGTCAGCGATTTCGCCGTCACGACCCTGGTGCGGACGGCCCGGACGATTCTTCACGATCAGCAGGTCACCCGCCTCGGCGAGCGGGACCGGCAACTCTTCGCGGCCATGCTGGATGACGAGTCGAGCAAACCGAATGACGCTCTGGCGAAGGCGGCGAAGCGGTACAAGAAGCAGGTCGGCTGATGGCGACTTGGACCATCCGCCGCCTCGACAAGATGCACGACCGCTCGACGTTCACATGCTGCCGGCCGATGCTCGACGAGTGGATCAAGGATCGGGCCGGCCAGTTCGACCGCCGTGACCTCTCCCGCACGTTCGTCGCTACTCGTCCCGATGAAGTGGTCGTTCTCGGCTACTATGCGATTTCCACGCATCGGGTGATCCACGAGGTTCTGCCTGCCGCCGAAGCCAAAGGATTGCCTCGACTCGACGTTCCCGTGGTGCTGATCGGTCGGCTGGCCGTCGACCAGAGGGTGCAAGGTCAAGGATTGGGAGCGTTGCTTTTGGTGGATGCCCTGCGTCGGTCGGTGCGGATTTCCGAGCAGGTCGGCATTCGAGCCGTCGAGGTCGATGCGCTCGATGACGCCGCCCGGAATTTCTACCTGAAGTTCGGGTTTCGGTCGTTGTTGGACGATGCCCGCCATCTATTCCTGCCGATGCATGAGATTCGGAAGCTGAAGCTCGAACCGCTTCGATAGCGTTCTTGCCAAGTCGCGTAGGGCCGGCCGTGCCGGCCGAATCGCCGGGACGGTGGGACAAGCCGTGTTCGGCTGGCATCGTCCGACCTGCTTCTACGACTGGAGTGAACACCATGGCCCGCAAGACGGCGAAGAAGGCTGCGGCGAAGAAGCAAACCGCGAAGAAGTCGGCGAAGGCCGCCAAGAAAGCCGCCGCCGGGCGGGGCGCTGCGAAGCGGGCCGAGCCGCGCGCGGCGGCGCCGAAGTCGCCGTCCCGCACGGCCGCGAAGCGGGTGAAACTTCTCTCCGGCGGCAACCCGCAGATCGCGAAGGGGGACGGCGATGCTCCCGTGCAGTCCTACATCGCGGCGATGCCGGGCTGGAAGCGCGACGTCGGCCGCCGGCTCGACGCGCTCATCGAGCGGACCGTGCCCGCGGTCCGCAAGGCCGTGCGGTGGAACTCCCCCTTCTATGGCATCGAAGGGCAGGGCTGGTTCCTCAGCTTCCATTGCATCACGCGGTACATCAAAGTGGCCTTCTTCCGCGGCACGTCGTTGCGACCGATGCCTCCCATCGAGTCGAAGCACGAAGAGGTGCGGTACTTCCACATCCACGAGAACGAGGCGATCGACGAGGAACGGGTGGCGAGTTGGATCCGGCAGGCGGCAGAGTTGCCCGGGGATCGTTGCTTCTGACCGATCGACCGGCCTCCGCCGCGTGACGCTGCGTTGCCGGCGGTATCACGACCAACTCCCTTACTGGATTGCCCCCATGAAATGGCGCCGTCTCTTCGAAGGTTCGGCGATGGCGAAGGACGCCGAGAATTCCGGCGGATTCGTATTTGGTCTTCCGGCCGACGACGACGCGATTCGCGCCCTCGAACAGCGGATGCGGATCGCGCTGCCGGATGAATTTCGCGAGATCTACCGCGAGTTCGACGGCGTCGGCGTGCGCGTTGCGGATGACGAAGCGGCTTGGTGGCTCGTGCCGCTCGATTGCATCGCAGAGCGCACGGCGGGCCTCAACGAGAGCTGGTTCGACGACGCCGAGTCCGAGTCGCTCGCCCGGCGGATGGTGTGCTTCGGCGATTGGTTCAACGGCGACGTGTTCGGATACCTCGCGGACGAGGATGGCACGATCCATTCCACCGCGATTCACCAATACCACCACGAAGTCGGCCGGATCGAACCGTGGGGCCGAACGTTGGCCGAGTTCGTGAGGAATGAATAGCGGGGATCCCGGCCCGCGCCTATCGCAATCAACCGCGGACGCCAGCGGTATCGCTTCCGGACGGGTTCTCGCCGATTGACCGCTACTCGCGAGGGCGATAATCTCGAATCATGCTGACGCTCGATCATAGTCCGGTGCGGTCGGATCCCGCGGTGATGGGGGGGACGCTCGTGTTCCGCGGCAGCGGCGTGCCGGCCCAAAGTCTCCTCGATCACCTCGACGACGGATACACGCTCGACGCATTCCTGGAGATGTTCCCGACCGTCGCGCGCGACGATGCGGTGGAATTTCTCCGCCTGGCGCGCGGGGAAGCCGATGTGGATCGTCCTTGACGAAAACGTGCCGCGCCCGCTGATGGCGATCTTCGGCGCGGAGCACCAAGTTGCAGGATTTCGTGTTCGCGGGAATCGAGAACGATGGCCCTCAGGATCTACGCCGACACGTCGGTGATCGGCGGTTGTTTCGATGACGAGTTCCGTGAAGAATCGAACCGATTCTTCCAACTTGTCGATCAGGGGCAAGTCATTCTGCTTCTGAGCGATCTCGTCGTCGCGGAGCTGCAGCATGCGCCGGCAAACGTTCGATCCGTCATCGGCTCACTTCCGTCGAATACGTTGCTTTGACGCCGGAGGCACTTGCGCTGCGCGATGCTTACATTTCCTTCGACGTCTTATCGCCTCGTTGGCTGGACGACGCGGGGCATGTCGCTGCGGCGACGGTCGCGCAGGCGGATGCCATCGTCTCCTGGAACTTCCGGCACATCGTCCGGTTGGACCGGATGAAGGGCTATAATGAAGTGAATGCCAGAATGGGATATCGCAATCTGTTCATCATCACACCTGCCGAGGTGCCATCGGATGAAGGCGACATCGAAGACGACGACAACGTCCAAGACATATGATTGCATCCAGGAAAAGCGGCGGGCGCAGATGCGGATTCACGACGAGGTCCGCGATCTGACGCCGGCGGAGCAGATCGAGTGGTTCCGTCGAAACGCGGAACAGGGGCCGCTCGGCGACTGGTGGCGGAGGGTGAAGGAACGGGGAGTCGTTTGAAGCAGGGCAGGGCGGCCCGGACAGGGTGTAGCCGGACGCCGCTTCCAGGAGTCATCGTTCATCGTTAAGGGCCATCGATGTCGCTGACCGATCAGGCGCTGAAGCGAGGCTGCTACTGCGGGACGTGGGACACCAACCCGCAGGCGTTCGAGGCGCTGGGCCTGCCGCGGGGCTACTGCGGCATGTGTCAGGTCTGCGGGCGCCCCGGCCACATGCGCCACTTCCCAGGCTTAATGGCGTATACCGGGGCGTGGTGTGACCGTCATTGGTGGCGGGCGGTGTGGCTCGATCCGCGGGCGAGCGTCGGTTGTCTCGTCTGGCTGGTCGGGTTGGGTCTAGTGGTGATGGTCCTCTGGTGGTTCCGCGCCAGCGTGGGACGGGCGATGCCGGCCAAGCTGCAGGAAGATCGGCGGAACCGTCTCTTGTTTTAGAAAATGGCCGGAAACTAAACTAAGCGTGCATCGCCGAGTATCTTGTTTCAGTTCGCCTGCATTGGCCGGATCGTCGGAGAGTACATGCACCCGCCTTCCATCAGAACCGGCCGATACCTTCGGCAGCCGACAAGCTAGATGGACGATTCCCGCCAATACCTCGATCCCGCCGTGCTGGCCAAGCTGCAAGGCCTCGGCCTCAAGGCCAGGTTGATCGTCGAGGGGTTCGTTTCCGGGTTGCACAAAAGCCCGTTTCACGGGTACTCGGTCGAGTTCGCCGAGCATCGCGAGTACACGCCGGGGGACGACATCCGCTACGTCGATTGGAAAGTCTTCGGCAAGACCGACCGCTACTTTCTCAAGCAGTACGAGGAGGAGACCAACTTCTCGTGCTGGCTGCTGCTCGACACCAGCGAATCGATGACCTACCGCTCGGAGAATGCACCGCTGAGCAAGCTCGACTACGCCAAGCACGTCGCCGCGGCGCTCGCGTACCTGGTCGTCCAGCAGCAGGACGCGGCGGGGCTGGCGACGTTCGACACGAGCGTGTCGCAGTTCGTTCGCGCGGCTGGTCAGCCGTCGCACCTGAAGCAGCTTTTCCACGTGATGGAAGAGGCACAAGGCGGCGGTGAGACGGCGATCGGGCCGATCCTGCACGAACTGGCCGAGCGCATTCGCAAGCGGGGATTGGTCGTCATCCTCAGCGATCTGTTCGACGACGTCCCCTCGCTGCTCGCCGGGTTGAAGCACTTCCGCCATCGCCGGCACGACGTGAGCGTGCTGCAAGTGATCGACCCGGCCGAGCAGGATTTTCCATTCGAGGATCCCACGCTGTTCAAGGGTTTGGAAGGATTGCCGGACGAGATGGCGGATCCCAAGGCGCTCCGCAAGGCGTATCGCCGCGAGTTCGAGGAGTTCCTGACGCAGACCCGCCGCGGCTGCCGCGATCTCGGAATGGAACACGTGCTCGTCCGCACGGACCAGCCGCTGGACGTGGTGCTTTCGGCATTCCTGACGGGGCGGATGCAGCGGACTTGATGGTCGTCGGTGGTCCGTTGCCGGTCGTGGTCGAATTTCGAGGCGGTATTCGATAGGGTGGATCGTGCGCTGCCGGTTCGTATTTCCCGACGCATCGCGCGCCGAGCGGGATCCACTCCACGGTTCGAACGACATCCGAGACGCCATGACCGCCGACCTCTTCGCGCAGCTCGACAAGCTCCAGGAATCCGCCGGGCCGGCCGCCGTCGTCGACAAGCTCGTCGAGTCCCTTCGCGCCCGGCAGGACTACTTCAACCTGTTCGACGCGCTGCTCCTCGAGAAGAAGCTCGAGCTGGGATTGCCGCTCGACCGGCCGTCCAGCCTGGAAGACGTTCCCTCGGACAAGCGGGCGGAGTTCGAGGAGGCTTACGTGAACGCGGCTCGCACGGTGGGCGATCTGTTTCTCGCCGCGGGCGACATTCCGCAGGCCTGGCCTTATTTGCGGACGATCCGCGAGACCGAGAAGATCCGCAGCGCCGTCGAAAACCTCGACGGCGCGGGACTCGACTACGAAGCGGCCGAAGCGATCGTCAACGTCGCCCTGTACGAAGGGGCGAACCCGCCCAAGGGGCTCGAATTGCTGCTGCGGGCGCATGGCACCTGCAACGCCATCACCGCGTTCGATCAAACACTCCACCAGATGACCGCTCCGGATCAAAAGCGCGCGGCCCGGCTGCTGGTCCGGCACCTGTACTACGAACTCCGCGAGGCGCTGCGCTCGCAGGTCGAATCCCGAATCGCCCTCGTCTCGCCCGGCGACGGCGATTCGATCCGCGAGCTGATCGCCGGCCGCGACTGGCTGTTCGGCGAGCACAGCTATCATGTCGACACGTCGCACCTCAACTCGGTCGTCCGCTTCGCCCGCGCCCTCGACAAGGACGATCCCGAACTCGAACTGGCGATGCAACTCGCCGAGTACGGCGCGCGGCTGCACGAATCCTTCCAGTACGCCGGCGACCCGCCCTTCGAGGAGTTCTACCCCGCCCACCTGCAGCTCTTCCGCGTGATGTCCGGCAAGGACGTGGAGGGGGGACTCGATTACTTCCGGAAGAAGCTCGCCGCCGAGCCGGACGAGCGCGACCGCCAGCTGATCGCGTTCGTCCTGACGGACCTGTTGTGCCGCGCCGGCCGCGAAGGAGAAGCGGTCGACGTGGCCGAGGCGCATCTGAAGGATCTCGACGACCAGTTCGGTTTCTCGTTCGCGGAGTTGTGCCGCCGCGCGGGAAGAAGAGAGACGCTGCTCCACGTCACCCGCGAGAAAGGCGACCTGGTGCGCTACGCGGCGACGTTGATCGAGTCGTAGCGCCGCCGCGCCGCCTTCGCGACCGAAAGCGCACCGTCGGCCGAATTCCACTCGCCCGCCCCTTGCAATTTTCCGCCGCGGCGAGACGATTGGAGCAGTGCGCCGTTTCGCGCGTGCCAGGGATTCGCCGCGTACCGAAGGAATACGATGTCCGCGATCACCGCGTCTGTTCTCTCGGCGTCGTCCGCCGAGCCGGCCGTTTCCGATTTTCCCGCCGCGGCGCGCCTGGCCGCCGGGGGCGGTTTCACGGCCGACGAGTCGGAGCACTTCCGCCGCGAGGGCTACGTCGTCGTCCGGGGACTCGTCGACGAGGCCTTGCGCGGACGGATGCTCGCGTCCACTCACGCCGATCTGGCCGCCGAAGTCGAGCCGCTCGAATACGAGGCGGACCTGCACTATCCCGGCGCGCCGCCGAGCCGAGCCTCGCAAGGGGGGCGAACGGTCCGCCGCCTCAAGCAGGCGCACTCCCGGCACATCGCCTTCACCGACTGGCTGCTCGATCCGCCGCTGGTGAATCGGTTGCGGCAGATCGTCGGGCCGGATTATTTCTGTCCGCTCGCGCATCACAACTGCATCATGACGAAGCAGCCCGCGCACAGCAGCGACACCGGCTGGCATCAGGACATTCGCTACTGGTCGTTCGAGCGGCCGGACCTCGTCAGCGTCTGGCTGGCGCTCACGCCGGAACGTCCGGAGAACGGCTGCCTGTGGCTCATCCCGCAAACGCATCGCATGGAATTCTCGCGAGATCGGCTCGATGCCGACCTGTTTCTGCGCGACGACCTACCGGAAAACCAGGAACTGATCACGCGCAAGATTCCGGCCGAACTCGAGCCCGGAGACGTGCTGTTCTTCCACTGCCGCACGTTCCACGCGGCGACGCGGAATCACACGGCGGCGACGAAGTACTCCGTGGTGTTCACGTTCCGCCCGGCGGACAACCCGCCGAAACCGGGCACGCGGTCGTCGGAGTCGCCGGAGTTGCGGATTCCGACGGGGATGTGAGCACGATGCCGGCGTGTGGATCGCGGGGGCGGGGGG
>JBBDNT010000066.1:0-7046 GCA_040877445.1 Planctomycetaceae bacterium | reverse complement strand
CGACCGCTTACTTCGTGCGCGGCTCTTGACGGACGATCGAGCAATCGGGACGCTATGGGCAACCCAAAGGAGCCGCGCACGAAGTAAGCGGAACGCAAACCATGGCGCTCGCCTATTTCCTCACGTTCACCACCTACGGAACGTGGCTCCACGGGACGGACAAGGGTCTCGGATCCGTGGACAAGGCGCACAACGTCCACGGCAACCCGTTCGTGGAAACCGACGCCGCCAGGCTCGCCGCGGCGCGGGACGCGATGACGCAGCCCGCGTATGCGCTCGACGCGCCGCGGCGGGAAATCGTGCGGGACGCGATCGTCGAACTGGCGGCGGAGAAGGGATGGCGGCTGTGGGCGGTGCATGTCCGGAGCAATCACGTGCATGCGGTCGTCACCGCGGATCGCGATCCCGGACGCTTGATGAGCGATCTGAAGGCACGGGAGTCGCGCGACTTGAACCGGGCGGGGTTCGACGACGCGGATCGCCGGCGCTGGACGCGGCATGGCAGCACCAGGCACTTGTTCGATGAAGGATCTGTGATGGAGGCGGTGCGTTACACGCTCGATGAGCAAGGCCCGCGAATGGCGTATTTCGACCCGAACGAGCCGCACACGCGATCGAAAGAGCCGCGCACGAAGTAAGCGGATTCGCGCGATCGGCCGATTACTTCGTGCGCGGCTCTTGACCGTGAAGTGAATCGAGAGTTCCCATGTTCCGACATTTCGTGATCGTGTTCGGCTGGTCGATCGTCGCCTGCGTCGCTTCGGCTTCGTTCGCCCAAGCGGAGGCGCGGCCCAATATCGTGTTCATCATGGCGGACGATCTCGGCTGGACCGATCTCGGCTGCCAGGGATCGAAATACTACCGCACGCCGCACATCGACCGGCTGGCGAGCCAGGGAATGCGGCTGACGCGGTTCTATCAATGTCAGAACTGCGCCCCGACGCGGGCCGCGCTGCTCAGCGGGCAATATGCCCCACGGACCGGAGTATACACTCCCGGAACGCTGGCCCGCGGGAATGCGGCGGATCGTCGCATGGAAGTTCCGGAGAATGAAACGAAGCTGCCACTCGATCGGACGACTCTCGCGCAGGCTCTCAAGAACGCCGGCTACGCCACCGGGATGTTCGGCAAGTGGCATCTCGGCGACGGGAAGGCGTATCACCCGGCGCAGCGCGGGTTCGACGAGGCGATCGTCACGTCCCGCGGGCATTTCGACTTCGCGACGAATCCGAAGACCGACGTTCCCGCGGACAAGTATCTTGCGGACTTCGTCACCGACCGGGCCGTCGATTTCATCGACCGGCACGCCGACGAGCCGTTCTTCCTGTATCTCCCGCACTACGCGGTTCACACGCCGATCGTCGCGAAGGAGGAATACGTCCCCCGGTGGAAGGAGATCCCGCCCGCCGGAACGCATTGGAATCCGGTGTACGCGGCGATGATTCAGAGCCTCGACGAAAGCGTGGGACGCGTGGTCGCGAAACTCGACGAACTGAAACTCGCCGACAAGACGATCGTGATCTTCACTTCCGACAACGGCGGACTGGGCGGTTATCACTCGACTGAACCGCCGTCGTCGCGTCGCGGCTACACCGACAACACGCCACTCCGCGGCGGAAAGGGGACGCTGTACGAAGGCGGATTGCGCGTTCCGTTCATCGTCCGCTGGCCGGGCGTCGTGAAGCCCGGCACGTCGAGCGATCGGCCCGGCATGCACGTCGACATCTTTCCCACGCTGGTCGACATCGCCCGCGGCGAACTTCCCACGAAGCAGATCCTCGATGGCGTCAGCCTGCTGCCGATCTTCAAGGATCCCGCGGCGCGCCTTGACCGCGATGCGATTTACTGGCACTTCCCCGGGTATCTCGAATCCTACGTCCATTCCAACGGCTGGCGGACGGCTCCGGTCGGAGCGATTCACGCCGGGGATTACAAACTGATGGAGTTCTTCGAGGACGGCCGGCTGGAAATGTACGACCTGCGGGCCGACATCGGGGAGAAGAACGACCTGGCCGCAACGATGCCCGAGAAGGCGAAGGAGTTGCAATCCCGGCTCGCGAAGTGGCGGAAGGAAATCGGCGCCGCGATGCCCACGCCGAAAAGCGACACGAACGAAACGCCATGAGGAAACGAGTCCACGACCGATGGTGAACTGGTGGGCCGCATCTTCGGTCGAGCCGCGCACGAAGTAAGCGGATTCGCCGGATACGGCGCGCTGACTTCGTGCGCGGCTCTTCGGGATGGTAACATGGCCGGCATGACCGACCGACGTCGCCTTTCCACCGGCAATCCCGATCTCGATCGACTGCTCGGCGGCGGGCTATTGCCCGGTGCGCTCACCGTCGTGCTGGGGGCGACCGGCATCGGCAAGACGCAGCTCGGATTGCAGTTCGCGCGGGCCGGACTCGATCAGGAAGGCGAAGCCGGCATCCTGTTCGACATGGCCAGCCGGGGCGACTCGCAGAACCATCGCGAGTACGCCCGCCGGCTGTTCGATTGGGAGCTTTCCGAGCGCGATCCCGACGTGCGGCTCGATCCGTCGCGCGTGTGGGACCGCGCCGCCGCGCGGGTCGACGCGCTGCACGTCTTCCGCCAAAGCGGCCGCCGCGTCACCATTCGCGATCTCGAACCCGAGGACTGGCGGGAGTGGAAAGTCGAACTGGTGCGGAAGCTCGAACGGACGATCCACTTCTTCTACGGCAACTTCATGCACGGCGTGCGGCGGTGCGTGATCGACGGCATCGAGCCGACCGACCGTGCCAGCGACTCGTTCCAGATGCACCTGTTCGAGTACGTCTACCACCAGATCCTGCGGAAGAAGGCGGATTGGGTGGCCCGCGATTTGTTCCGCGCGCAGTTCCGCGAGAACGCCGAGCGCGTGGCGGAGCATCCCTACGATCCGGCGGAGATCGGCTGCCTGCTGCTGGCGACCTCGCACGACGTGATGCTCGACGCGCTCCTGAGCCGCCCCATCGAGACCGGCGACTTGCTCTCGAACGCGAACACCGTGATCCTGATGGGCAAGGTCCGCGATGGGTCGAAGATGTCCCGCGCGCTGCACGTGGCGAAGCATCGCGGCAGCGCCTGCGACGACGCGATCGTGCCGTTCGAGATCGACGAGCGCGGGATCGTGCTGCGCGGCTGAGGGTCGTGCCATCCCGCTTGGACGGCGGCTCGCGGCCGATGTATGATGATCGAGACCGAAAGAACGGAGCAGAAGAATCATGGTCATCAACCTCGACGCCGCACTCGAAACAGCATTGGCGAAGCAGGCCAGCCGGCGGGGAATCGACCCCGAGGCGCTGGTCGTCGCGACGTTGCGCGCGCGTTTTCTGTCGCAAGAACGGCCGATCGAACCGCGCGACGAGTGGGAACGGACGCTGCTCGAGGCGGCCCGCGATTACGGTGTGTCGCCGCCTGACGAAGCCCTCAGTTGCGAAGCCTTGTACGATTGATGGCGTTTCTCATCGACAGCAGCGTGCTCGGGCGACTTGCCAATGCGGGCGATGCGCGCCATGCGCTTGCCGTTGCCGCCGTTCTGGAATTGCACAGACAGGGCGAGACGATTCACTTGACGTCCCAGGTTCTGATCGAGTTCCGCAATTTCGCTACCCGGCCTGTCATCGTAAACGGACTTGGCGCCTCCGCTGGGGAAGCGGAAGCGCACTCTCGCGCTTTCGAAGCGCGGTTCCCATTGCTGGATGAAACCTCGGCCATCTACCCCGCCTGGAAATCCCTCGTCGAAGGACTGGGCGTCATCGGGAAGCAGGTGCACGACGCGCGGCTCGTCGCCGTCTGCCACGTTCACTCGGTCACCCACCTGCTCACGTTCAACACCGCCCATTTCAATCGCCTCGCGGCATTCGCACCCGGAGTCGCCGTGGTCGATCCCGCGAGCGTCTGATCCGCATCCTGACCAAAGAAACCGACATGCCCGAATGCTTTCGACTTTTTGCCCCGGCGATCGTTGCCGCGGCCCTGCTTCCGCCGGCCGCGTTTGCCGTGGAGAACGCACTTTCCGCCGACGAGAAGGCCGACGGCTGGGTGCTGTTGTTCGACGGGACGAGTCTCGAAAAGTTCCGGTTGGACCCGAAGCGCGACTACTTCAAGTGGGTCGCCGAAGACGGCGTGCTGACGAACAAGCCCGCGATCTTTCCGATGGACCCCAACTATTCGCCGTTCGTTCTGTTCACGGTCGAGGAGTACGGCGACTTCGCGCTGAAGTTCGACTTCCACTTCGGGCCGGATCCCGAAGCGGGTCACAGCGGCGTGATTCTCAAGACGGCCAAACCGCACAGCTACACGCCCAACGACGTGACGGTCGCGCTGTTCGGCCCGGCCCGCAAGCCGGGGCACTTCTGCACCGGCGCCTTCCGCTTCCACCTGAAGCCCGTCACGAAGGACGCCATGAAGTCCGCGGGCGAATGGAACACGATGACCGTCACCGCGAAGGCAAAGCAAGTGACCGTCGTCCTCAACGGCGAGCAGATCAACGATCTCGACATGTCGCAGTGGACCGAGCCGAAGAAACGTCCCGACGGCACGCCGCACCTCGTTCCGCTCGCTTTGAATGATCTGCCGACGACCAGCCCGATCGGCTTCCGTGACGACTACGGCATTCCGATCTATCTGCGGAACCTGAAGATCAAGCCCCTCGAGTAGGGTGGGCCATGCGGGTGGGCGATGCCCACCACCGAACGCGCGAACGGTTGCGATCGGATTCAGCGGGGCAGACATCCTTGTCTGCCCGCCCCAGACAGGCGAGCAAGTGGGGTAGGCATTCCTGTCTGCCGAGCAAGTGGGGCAGACATCCTTGTCTGCCCGCCCCAGACGAGAGCCGGGCAAACAGGAATGTCCGCCCCACGATGCCCACAAGGTGCGGCACCCCGGCCAATTCATCGACGAATCAAGCCCAACACACTTCCGGAACCCCATCCATGCTCGCCCGCATCACCTTCGCACTCGCGCTCGTCGGAGCGATCATCCACCCCGCTTGCGGTTTCGCGGCCGACACCAGTTTGACCCCCGAAGAGAAACAAGACGGCTGGATCCTGCTCTTCAACGGCGAAGACTTCACCGGCTGGCAGGCCGGGACGAACTCGTATGGTCCCTATCGCAAGTGGATCATCGAGGAAGAGGCCATCCGCACCTCGCTGTTCGGCGGGAAGGCGAAGTTCGTGCCCCCCGGCCACCTGATGACCGAAGAGGAGTACGGCGACTACATCCTCGAACTGGAATTCCAGTCCGCGCCGGGCACGCACAGCGGCGTGCTGCTCCGGCAGGCCGACCCCAAACGGCAGGAGGCGACCGGGCTGGAAGTGCAGATCTACTCGGGCGGCAGCAAGGCCCCGCACTACTCCACCGGCTCGTTCCGGCATTTCCTGCAAGGCCCGGCGAAGCAGGCCGCGCTTCCCGACGGCGAATGGAACCGGCTGCGGATCACCATGCAACACCCGCAGGTCACCGTCGAGTTGAACGGCGAGACGGTCAACGAACTCGACCTGTCGCAGTGGACCGAGCCGGGCAAACGCCCCGACGGCGGCGAGCACCGCATGGCGAACATCGCGCTCTCGGACATGCCGCGAAGCGGCCGCATCGGCTTCCGCGACGACCACGGCAGCCCGATCGCGTATCGCAACATCAAGCTCAAGCGCTTGAACGACGTGAAGTAGGCACGTCTTCGATCTCGTTCTGGTGGGATCGCGGAATCGAGATCGACTCGCGGCTTCGTCGGGCGAACTTCAGTTCGCCGTGCGAAGCCCGCCCCGCGGAGTCGGCCAGGGTCGATGATTCTCGTCGATCTTCGCCGACCGTGCTTTCGACCTTGCGACCGTGCTTCTCGGCCGGCGGGCACGACGAACTGAAGTTCGTCCTACCCACCCCGACCGTCGACTCACAAGATCGAACCTGAAGAGGCACTACGGGGGCGGGGAGGACGAGAGCAGCGAGAACACGAAACTCAGCCCGTTGAAGAGCGCGTGCAGCGTCACCACCGCCACGAACGACCGCGTGCGATGGAACACGTAACCCAGAATCAACGCCAGGGGGAACAACGGCAGCAGATTGGGCCAACCATGCGCCATCGAGAACAGCGCCGACGACGCGACGATCGCCGCCGCGGGCGCCATTCGCCCCGCGAGCCATCCTTGCAGGATGACGCGATAAATCAGTTCCTCGGCCAGCGGCGCGGAGACGACGGCCGACAGTCCGATCCAGAACACCACCTCGGGCACCGAGTTCTCCGCCAGCAGCTTGAGGATCGGGTTGGCGTCGTCCTCGGTGCGCAGACCCGTCTGGGCGAGCGCGAACTGAATCGCGTACACCGGCAACAGGCTTGCCAGAAACCCCAGCCCCCCCGCCCGCATGTTTCGCGGCCAATCGCGGAGATGAATGCCGTAAGACGCCAAAGCCGGGGGTGGGTCTCCTCCAGGACGAAAAAAAGTTCGTCGTCGCAAATGCCGCCCGAGACCGTTCATCGCGGCGAGCAGCACGACGATCAGCAATCCGTTGAAGATGCTCATCACCCGCACGTCGTCGATGCCCGGCTCCACCTGCTGACGGTCGATCAGCCGCAGCATCGCCATGAGGCCGATCCACGCGAACGCCAGACCCAGTGCGACGGGGTTCCAGCGCAGCGGCCTTTCGATGAACGGGACCGCGAGCGGTTCGCCGCATGACGGGCAGCGCGCGGCATCCGCGACGACGCGGCTTCCGCACTTCGGGCAGTCGCTTGGCTCGCCGCGTTCGACGGAAACCGGTTCGACCGGAATCGGTTCGGTGGGAACAGGTTCGACGTGCGGCGGCGCGCCCCGCTCCAACGGATGACGGCCTTGCAGCAGCAGCGCGCCGACCCGCAACCAGGCGGCGAGACTCGCGGCGAAGATCGCGGTGAACGACATCAGTTCGAGATCGGACACGGAAAGCCCTCGACGCGGGAAGGCGGATCCCGGCTCGCGTGCGGCGGCCAGCCGGCGGCGGGAAATAAGACAACGGCGGGAAATTGATCGACCGTGGTGCGTATCGTCGAGGGGTGGCTGGGGTCGAAG
>JBBDNT010000065.1:0-36901 GCA_040877445.1 Planctomycetaceae bacterium | reverse complement strand
GCCGACAGACCGAAGAACGATTCCCGCTGAAAACCGCAGAAGTTTTCCAGGCGGCGGAGAAACAGCAAATGCCGCAATGGTTGTGGCTGATCACCATACAACGTCTTCGGCCCCTGAAGGAACGGCGGCCGATCGGCGTCCGGCCGCGACTCGATCCGGCGCCAACAGCGGACAACAACGTCCGCGTGGCGTCCGTTGCGGATAGCGATTTCGCCTTCGTCGGAATGGTCAAAACATCCCAGACGCAACGCGATTGGAAGCCGTTCGGCAACTGTTGGAGATACATGCCTCGTGATCCAAAAGCCGCGCCATAAGATTTCGGTTTCGAGTGTGCCCGACACGAAGGGGTCCACAGGCTGCAATTCCCAGCAGCCGTCACCGAGCTGCGGAGACAGGTCTTGAGCTTGGTATCCGTCGAAATGCGGCGCGTGCGTCGGTTGGACCGAGATCCCCTCGCCGCGACGCGTGAACATCCAATCGTATTGGGGATTCGCGGAGGTCGTGACGACGGCGACGTGCGTCGCGACCGTTGTGAATACGAAAAGCGCGGCGGCTCGTTTCAGGCGAAGGTTCGCGTGCATGGAGTAACTCCGTTGAAATGAGCGCGTGGCCAGTCGCTGAGCGTGGCGGGGATTGGAACAGATGCACCGACTTCGACGCAAGTCGAATCTGCCGGCAACCGGCGCGTGGTGCGGATTCGTTGAGGGCGTTATTGTAGCGGCGTACCCCCCGGGGGCGCTGCCCGGGGGCTTGGGATGAAAGAACGATCGTGCATTCGATGAGGGAGCGTCTTCGATGGAACGCCGCAAGATCGCCGCTGTGCTGCAATCGAGTCAGCCGGGGGAAACGGTCGATGTCCGCGGCTGGGTCCGCACGCGGCGCGACTCGAAGCAGGGGTTTTCCTTCATCGAGATCAACGACGGCAGTTGCTTCGGCGGTTTGCAGGCGGTCGTCGACGCCAACGTCCCCGGTTACGACGAGTCGATCAAACGCGTCACCACCGGCGCCAGCGTGAAGCTGATCGGCGAACTCAAGGAGTCGCCCGGAAAGGGACAACGGATCGAACTGGCGGCGACGTCGCTCGAAGTGCTGGGCGAGGCCGACCCGCAATCCTATCCCCTCCAGAAGAAGGGGCACGGCTTCGAGTTCCTCCGCGAGATCGCGCACCTGCGGCCGCGGACCAACACCTTCGGCGCGATCGCCCGCGTGCGGAACGCGGTCTCGGCGTCGATTCACGAGTTCTTCCAGTCGCGCGGGTTCCTCTACGTCCACACGCCGATCATCACGACGAGCGACTGCGAAGGGGCGGGCGAGATGTTCCAGGTCACCACGCTCGACCTGGCGCGCATCGCCAAGATTCAGACCGAGATCGACTACGCACAGGACTTCTTCGGCAAGCGGGCGTCGCTCACCGTCAGCGGGCAGCTCGAAGGGGAAATCTTCGCGTGCGCGCTGGGGGACGTCTACACTTTCGGGCCGACCTTCCGGGCCGAGAACTCGAACACCACTCGCCATCTCGCCGAGTTCTGGATGGTCGAACCGGAAATGGCGTTCTGCGATCTCGACGACGACATGCGGCTGGCGGAAGAGTTCATCCGCACGCTCGCGGGCGACCTGTTGAAGAAGTGCCCCGAGGACATGCAGTTCTTCGAGCAGCGGATCGACAAGACCGTCCGGCAGACGCTCGAGCACGTCGCCGGGCAAGAATTCGTCCGCCTTCCCTACACCGAGGCGATCGAAACCGTGCAGAAGAGCGGCAAGACGTGGGAGTTCCCGATCGAATGGGGCCGCGATCTGCAATCCGAGCACGAACGCTTCCTCACCGAAGAGCACTTCAAGCAGCCGGTGATCCTGTTCGACTACCCGCGCAGCATCAAGCCGTTCTACATGCGCGTCAACGACGATGGTAAAACGGTGCGGGCGATGGACGTGCTGGTTCCGCGCGTGGGCGAAATCATCGGCGGCAGCCAGCGCGAGGAACGGCTCGACGTCGTCACCGAGCGGATGCGCGAGCAGGGCTTGAATCCCGACGATTACTGGTGGTACCTCGAACTGCGGAAGTACGGCACCGTCCCCCACAGCGGCTTCGGCCTGGGGCTGGAACGTTTCATCCAGTTCGCGACCGGCATGACGAACATCCGCGACTGCATCCCGTTTCCGAGAACGCCGCGGAACGCGGAGTTTTGAGGGTTCGGTGGTCGGCGCGCGTGCTGGAATTGCCGGTGGAGGAAGTGGACTTCTGCGATGAGCACGATGCCTGGCTGATCACAGTCGGTTTCTGGCGCGAGCTTCGCGAAGATACGCTGGAAATCGCCCCGGTCGTCCTCTCGTCGGTCCCCAAAGCCATGCTGCCGAAGAAATATCGGCGCGAGTACAAGATCGTCGAGGTGGACGCGGCGTCGGGAGATTCGCGGCGAGATTTGATCGCCGGTATCGGGGGGATTATATTCGTCGTGGGTTGCGATTCGCGCTGGGGATGACCGGTTGTGCGGCATCTTTGCCGATCCACGTCTCTCCGCATTCCAATGGAAAGAACGGGCGTATGAAACATTCTGGAAGTCCTCGGCTTCACGTGTCGATGGCGTTGCTGTCGGCGCTCGCATTCGCAGGCTGCGGCGGATCCGACGGCCCGAAGCTGGGAAAGGTCAGCGGTACGGTCACTCTGGACGGCCAGCCGGTCGCCGCGGGATACGTCGTCGAGTTCATTCCCCACACGGAGGAGGGGAGACCCGATTCGTCCAGGCGGACATCGAACGGGACGACGGACGATTCCGGGAATTACGTGCTGAAGCATGGAACCAGCGAAATCGAAGGAGCGGAGATCGGCAAGCACGGCATCGTGATCGCCAACGCGCAGGAAAAGAGACTTCCGGGCGCCTACAGTTCCGGCGGCGATGACGCCCGGGCGTTTTGGGTGACGGTCGATTCGGGATCGCAGGTGGTCGACATCCCGCTCGATTCGTCGCCCACTCCCGGGCAGGTGGACTTGGAGAAGAAGAAGTAGTCGCGGATCGATTCGGTCATCGTCCGGCGAAGAATTCGACCAGGATCGCGGGGACTCCTTCTTCCGCGGCGACTTCCAGAAGCACGCCGTTGTATTGCACGAAGGTTCTTCGAGTGGCCGCTCGAGGCCGATCCGGAAAACCGCCTGCTGTGGCGGAAGGCCGCGCGGCGCCACTCCGCGGGGGTGATCCGCGACACGGTTCTCGCGTTACCGGCGAGCTTGATTGCCTGTAACCGGGGGATTATGATTGGTCGTGGCTTGCGATTCGGCTGGGGATGACCGGTTGTGCGGCATCACCGTCGATCCGCGTCTCTCCGCATTTGGCGGGTCTCTCCGCATTCCAATGGAAAGAACGGGCGTATGAAACATTCTGGAAGTCCTCGGCTTCACGTGTCGATGGCGTTGCTGTCGGCGCTCGCATTCGCAGGCTGCGGCGGATCCGACGGCCCGAAGCTGGGAAATGTCAGCGGCACGATCACACTGGACGGCAAGCCGGTCGGCGCGGGATACGTCGTCGAGTTCATTCCCCACACGGAGGCGGAGGGGGAGGTGAGGCAAGATTCGTCCAAGCCGACGTCGAGCGGGATGACGGACGATTCCGGGAAGTACGTGCTGAGGTACGGAAACACCGAACGTGAAGGAGCGGAACTCGGCAAGCACGGGGTCGTGATCGTCAACGCGCAGGAAATGAAACTTCCGGGCGCATACAGTTCCGGCGACGTCGCGACGGCCCGCGCGTTTTGGGCGACGGTCGATTCGGGACCACAGGTGATCGACATTCCGCTCGACTCGTCGCCCACTCCCGCGCAGGTGGACTTGGAGAAGAAGTAGTCGCGGATCGATTCGGTCATCGTCCGGCGAAGAACTCGACCAGGATCGCGGCGACCTGCGCGCAGCCCGAAATGTTGAAGTGGCAGTCGTCGTAGAACACCGTTCCGTCTTTCGGCAACATCGAGGCGAGGTCGATCGCGGGCACGCCTTCCTCCGCGGCGACTTCGAGCAACACGCCGTTGTAGGCGTCGAGAAGTTCCGCATACGCTTCGGGCGTGAACGCCCCGGTATGATGCTGGGACACGAACGTGTCGGCCACTTCGGGCGGAAGGCCTCGGGCGAAACGCGTGGGTTGCGTGAGGAGCAACAGTTTCACTTCGAGGCCCCCACAGGTGGCGATCAGGTTCCGCAAGTCTTGACGGTATAAGTCGAGCAATTCGGGAAGGTTCGGTGGCGGTTCGGTGAGCGTCCGCCGTTCCAGCGCGCGCCGTCGCTCGAGCCGCGCCTCGCGATACCATTCTCCGGCGGCGTCCTCGACGAACACGTTGGGCTGCATCCGTTTCGAAAGCGGACGCAACACTCTCGCGATGGCCGAGCCGCGATAGTAGGCGTGCCACGGCGCGGCGGCGGGGGGTGACGTGACGATTTCGACCTGAGGTCGTGCGAGCCGATCCTGCCGCCCGCCCGGAACGTTCACCTGGATGTCGTTGAGGCCGCACAGGGCGACCACCCAATCGAACCGCCGCGCATCCGAAAACGCTTGCAGCAAGAGGTCATGTTCGACGGAGAAATGGCCGGGTTTGGCCGCGTTGCCGACAAACACCGGCCGGTCCAACCGCTCCGAAAGATCGTCCTGTAACTTCCAGGGCCAAGTCGCGTGGTCGGTGACGTAGCGGCACTGCGTGGTGCTGCCCCCGACGCAGAGAATCTTCAGATCCATCGCGTTCAGATCGACTTCGGGACCGCGCACTCCCAGTCGGTTCACGGTGAAATCGATGCGGCCCGAGATTCCCTCCATGGTGTCCGCGGCTTCCGCGGTGATCGCCATCGGCGGCATCGGAAGACCGGGCGGAGTCGGCGGATACAGCAGCCGCGCCGCGACCTCGCACATCACGATCGCGAGCAACACCGACCAACTCGCGATAAGGAATCGTCCGCGGGCCGGACCGCGGCGGAATACGATGACGAGGCCGATCAGCCATGCCGTCGTCAGCCCCAGTACCGCAAGATCAAGCCATTCCAGCGATCCAGCCGGCTCGCGTCCGAAAAGGGATGCCACGACCACGGCATGAACGAGAAACGGCGCGAGCGCCATTGCAGTCCAAGCGGACTTCCACCCGCAGGTCTCGGTCATCGGACGATCTCCGCGGCCCGTCGAATCGAACTCATCCGCTGCGACCCTCTTCACGTTCCAAGCATAGGAATGCTTGGAAGTGAGTGCAACGTCTCATGAAGGTTCTTCGAGTTGCCGTTCGACGCCGATCCGGAAAACCGCCTGCTGTGGCGGAAGGCCTCGCGGCGTCACTCCGCGGAGGTGATCCGCGACGCGGTTCTCGCGACGGCGGGCTTGCTCAGCCCGCAAGTCGGGGGGCCGGGCTATCGCGACTTCGATTGGCAGCCGCATTCGACCAGCGGCGAGGACGCCGGTTACGTGCCCTTGGACGTGTTCGGTCCGCGGTTCTTCCGTCGCACGATCTAACGCACGTGGGTCCGGGGGGCGGACAATGAACTGCTCGCCGCGCTGGACTGCGCCGATCCGAACGTCGCGACTCCGGTCCGGGTCGCCACCACGACTCCGCTGCAAGCATTGGCGTTGTTCAACGATTCATTCATGACCGCCGCGGCGGCGGAATTCGCGGCCCGCGTCGAGCGGGAAGTCGGCGGCGATCGTGCGGCGCAACTGACCCAGGCGTGGCGGCACGCGCTGCAGCGCCCGCCGGATCTCGACGAACTGGCCCGGGCCTCGCGATTCGCCGACGAGTTCGGACTCGACCAACTCTGTCTCCGGCGGGGCGAGTGCGGGGAGTGGATTTCGGATCTGTTTCCGGAAATCGCGCTCTTGGCGGACGACCTGACGTTCCTGCGCTCGATGATTTCCTCCAGCGGAGACCACGGTCCGGCGGTGGCGGAGGTTCATTCCGGCTTCCGCACCTCCGGTTTTCCGGCGATGGGCGCTTGGATTTCATACGGACTCGGGAGCGAGTCGGAGGACTTGCCGACGTTCGTCGTCATTCCCGACGCGCGGAGCCTTCCGGCGACCGGGGCGTCCAACTGGGCGAGCGCTTTCCTTTCGCCCCGGCATCAGGGAGTGGTGTTCCGGGCGGACGGTCCGCCGGTTCCCAACCTGCACCCGGTTCGCCCTCTTTCCGCGGAAGCGGGCCGCGCCCGGCTGGATCTGCTCGCGGAACTGAATCACCGTCACCTCGCCGCCCACGGTCCGGACGAGGAATTGGGTGCCCGCATCCGCAGCTATGAACTCGCCGCCCGCATGCAGTCGTCGATTCCGGAAGCGGTCGGCTTGAGCGCGGAGACCGAAGCCACGCATCGCCTGTATGGGCTTGAGCGGGAAGTCACGCGTCCCTTCGGCAGAAGCTGCCTGGTGGCTCGCCGCCTGCTCGAACGCGGCGTGCGGTTCGTGCAACTCTGGTCCGGGGGGAATGTCGGTCAACGGCAAAGTTGGGACGCGCACGAGCACGTGCGGACGAACCACGCGCAGAACGCGGCGCGCATCGACCGCCCCGTCGCCGGTCTGCTTCGCGACCTCAAGCAGCGGGGGATGCTGGACGACACGCTGGTGATCTTCAACTCCGAATTCGGGCGGCTGCCGTTCTCCGAAGTCGATGCTTCCGGACAAGCCGACGGACGCGATCACAATCAACACGGCTTCACGATCTGGATGGCCGGCGGCGGATTGAAATCGGGATTCTCCTACGGGGCGACGGACGAACTGGGCTACGCCGCCGTGGAGAATCCCGTGCCGGCCCCCGATTTTCACGCGACGATTCTGCACCTGCTGGGAATCGATCACGAGCGGCTGACGTACTATCACGGCGGCCTGGAACGACGGCTGACCAACGTCTCCGGACTGCTGATTCTGCTGGGCATGATCGTCCCGGCCGCGCGGCGGGCCGTGGCCCGCGCCGTCTCGCCCCGAATGCTCGTCGGCGCCGGCATGCTCATGTCCTTTGGAACGATGGCGCGGATTGCCGCATCGCCTCCCGATGTCGACCCTCCCGACTGGTTCGAGCGCCAGCCGATCGAAACCAATGAAGTGGCCTACCTGTTCCGCGTCTCGGGACTGGCGCGAGGGACGGCCGATCAAATTCAGGCGGCTCCGCCGGAACTCGGTTACGCTGAAGTCGCCGAGCACCTCCCCCCCGAACAGCGGTCGGAGTACCGGCGGATCGTTCGGGAACTGACGGAACTCGAGTTGCGGGACGCATTGCTCGCGGGGGGTCCGTTGGACGCCGTCGTCCCGCTCGAGGAAATCCCGCCGACCCGCGTCCTGAAAGGCGGACAACCCGATCGGCCGGGAGAGCTCGTGAGCCCGCGAGGGCTCTCGTGCGTTTCGATTCCATCGAGCGACTTCGGTCTATCTCCCGACGCCGAAGATGCGGACCGACGCATCCGGCTCGCGCGGTGGATCACCGATCCGAACAATCCGCTGTTCGCCCGCGTGATGGTGAATCGCGTCTGGCATCACCATTGGGGGCGGGGATTGACCGAAACGCCGAACGACTTCGGCTTCAACGGCCGGGCGCCCACGCATCCCGAACTGCTCGACTGGCTCGCGGCGACGTTCGCAACGGACGACAGCTGGCGGCTGAAAGCGCTGCACCGGCGGATCGTCACGTCGGCGACGTACCGGCAGGCCGCCGCGCATCGCCCGGACGCCACCCTCCGCGATCCCGACAACCAACTGCTGTGGCGCTGGTCCCCCCGCCGCAAAGATGCGGAAACCGTCCGCGACTCGATCGCCGCCGTTTCGGGACAAGACCCCGCAGATCGGCGGTCCCGGCTTTCGTGATTTTCATTGGGTCTCGCACCCGAACCCGTCGCTTCCCGAGGACTACTACGAACCGCGCGACACGTTCGGCGGCGATTCGAACCGGCGAACGATCTACCGCATGTGGGTCCGCTCCCTCGAGCAGCCGCTGCTCGACGTATTCGACTGCCCCGACCCCTCGGCCGCCGCCGAGCGGCGGAACATCACCACCACGCCCCTCCAATCGCTGGCGCTGTGGAACAATCCCTTCATGGTGCGGTCCGCCGAGAAGTTCGCCGAACGCGTGGCCCGCGAGGCGGGCGGCGACGCGGAACAGCAGGTCGTGCGGGCATTCCGGTTGGCGTTGCTGCGCTCCCCCGAAACGGACGAACTGCTCCCGGCCCGCGCACTGATCGAGGAGCATGGATTGGAACCGACCCTCGACCAATACCACGCCAAGGAAATTCCCGATGAATTCGAGGTGCGGGTGTCGAGCGGCATTGCTGGCCTGCTGCATCGGAGCTTCTTTCCGTTCCAGCAGCGCGGCGACTGCGGAAAGTGGACCTCCAACCTGTTTCCGGAGATCAACCGCCTCGTGGACGAGCTGACGTTCATCCACTCCTTGGCGGCCGGATCGGCCGATCACACCGCCGCGACTTACGAAGCGCACTCGGGGTTTCTGACGGCGGGATACCCCGCGGCGGGCGCCTGGCTGTCATACGGGTTGGGCTGCGAGACCGACGACCTGCCCGCATTCGTCGTCCTTCCCGACAGCCGCAGCCTCCCCCAGGACCGGGCGACCAACTGGTCCGCCAGCTTTCTTCCGGCGCAGCATCAGGGAGTCGTCTTCCAGAGCGGCGGACCGCCGGTCCGCGATCTGGAGCCGTTCCGGCCGGTCGACGATGCGGCACTGCGCGCCCGCTCCCGGCTGCTCCGTGAGATGAACGAACGGCATCTCGAGCGGCTGGGTCCGCATGCCGAGCTTTCCGCGCGCATCCGCAGCTATGAGCTCGCCGCCCGCATGCATCTCGCCGTGCCGGAAGTCGCCGATCTCGACGGCGAAACCGCCTCGACGCAGAGCTTGTACGGCCTCGGGGACCCGCGCTGTGCGGATTTCGCGAGAAGTTGCCTGATCGCGAGGCGGCTTCTGGAGCGGGGCGTGCGATTCGTCCAGCTCTGGGCCGGCGGACGAACGTTGGCGCGGGAAGACTGGGACGCGCACGAGCATCTCGTCTCGAACCACACCCACGAGGCGAAGCGGATCGACCGTCCCGTCGCCGGCCTGCTTCGCGACCTCAAGCAGCGGGGGCTGCTCGAGGACACGCTGGTCGTGTTCAACACGGAGTTCGGACGCACTCCCGTCACCGAAGCGCCGCGGGAAGGCATGCTCGCCCTGGGCCGCGGGCACAACCCGACCGGCTTCACCGCCTGGATGGCCGGCGCGGGATTGAAGCCGGGCTTCTCGTACGGCGCCACCGACGTGTTCGGCGCCCACGCCATCGAGCGGCGCATGGACGCCCACGACTTCCACGCCACCATCCTCCACCTGCTGGGAATCGACCACAAGCGCCTCACCTTCGAACGCGGCGGCGCGCAACTCCGCCTGACCAACCTCGGCGGCGAGGTGCATCAGGAATTTCTCGCCTGATGCGGCCGTCACTTTCCCGGCAAGGTCACCACGGGGAAAGGTTGTTCGCGGCTGTCTTCCTCCGCGGGCCAGGCGGAAGTGAAGACCGGCAGCGGCTCGTTCGAGCGGATCTGCTCCAGCCAGATCGTCCCGTCCTGCGGCGAACCGTTGCCTCGCGTGGCGAGGAAGTCCACCAAGCCGTCGCCGTTCACGTCGTGGGCGAAGAACATGTCGTACATGCCCTGCGCGCGGCGGGAGATGTCGTGGAGTTTCCAGGATTGCGCAGGATCATCGGGCGCCTCGAACCAGGCGAGCCGGCCGCAGGGGGACTTCGGCGAGACGATCGTCTGCGTGTCGATCTTTCGCCGCGTGTAGCTGTAGCCTCCGGTGAACAGGTCGAGCCGGCCGTCGCCGTCGATGTCGACGAGGAGCAGCCCGGTCGTGTGGTCGGGGTGCAGGATGCCGATCACGTGGTACTCCCAGGGATCGTCGATCTTCGCGGGCTGCTTCAGCCAGCCCGGGCCGGGACCGAGAATGGTGACGATGTCGAGCCGACCGTCGCGATCGAGATCGGCGAAGTCCATCATGAAGCCTTGCGACTTTCCCTTGATGGCGTAGTTCAGCTCGGTTCCGGCGACGGTGACCGAGCCGCTGCCCACGTCGTGGCGGCGGGTGAGCGGGATCTCGCGCCACTTTCTGTCCCAAGGCAGATCGTTGCCGAGGTTCTCGAAGAGGACGATCTTGCCTTCGCCGCGGCTTCCGCCGACGACGTCGAGATCGCCGTCGCCGTCGATATCGACCGCGCGGACGTTGATGGGCATGCGGGTGCTGCCGATGACCAGTCGCTTCCACGAAGCCGGATCGGAGGCGGCCCCTTCGCGGCGGAAGCAGAGCCAATCGGTCCCTCCCTTGTTGGCGGCGAGGATTTCGAGCCGACCGTCGCCGAACACGTCGGCGAGTTCCACGCGGATCACGCTGCCGGTGTTCTTCGCGGCGGGCACGATGGGGACGACTTTCCAATCCGCCATGCGGCGCGGATCGGTCGGGGCCTCGAAGTAGACGATCGCCCCCTTCTCGCCGCAGGCGACGATGTCGAGCCGCCCGTCGCCGTTGACGTCGCCGATGACGACGTCTTCAGCCCCGCGGACGGCGAAATCGGCGTCGCGGGTCTCGGGGGTGGTTTCGAGCAGAGTGTGACTTTCCCACTTGTGAGGGTCGGCCGTCGCGAAGGAGACGCGGACGTGCACGGAGCAGTCCTCGTGCACGGAGACGACATCGAGCCGGCCGTCGCCGTCGAGATCGGCGACCGCGAGACCATCGGCGCCGGCGAGAGCCACGTTCGACAGCAGGCTGTCGTCGATGCGGTGCTCCCGCCAGCCGATGAACGATTTCCCGTCGGCGGCGCGGGCTTCGGAGACGGGCGTCGCCTGGCGATCGCCAGCCGACCGCCCTTCCTCCCCGACCGCGCCGCCGCACAACGACGCGGCGGCCACGCACCACGCGAGGGCGCCCGAAAGGATCAGGATCGGCAGGCCGGTTTCTCGTCGTCGCGACGAGTCGGAAATCGGTCCGTGCATGTGTCGAACTTTCGATGGACGGAAGGAATCCACGGAGGGCGAGGAACGCGCGATCCGCGGCATCGTCACGGCGGGAATGGCGGTCAGCCGGCGACGGACCGAAGGGATGTCCGAAAGCGAGTTCGCCGCGGGTATCGCGGGCTCGCCCAGTCCACCTGCCTCGATTCGCCGCCGTGACGATGATGCCGAACTAATTGGCGATCGGAAACTTCACGAGTTCCCGTGCGTTCCGCGTGCCGAACGCCACCAGGTGGGCGCCCGGCGTTTCGTCCCCGAGGAAGTGCACCGCTCCGTCGACGGCGACGAACTGGGCGCCGCTCGAGTGCCAACTCCCCCAGATCGCCTCGCGGCGGCGAAGATCGTCGATGTTGCTGGTTCCCAAGCGAACGTCGTTGATGGTCGCATCCGCCTGAAACGTCCGGATGGTGTGGGTGTAGGGATGGCTGCCGCCGGCGGATCGGCTGCCATAGAACACGACGTGATGTTGCCCCTGCCGCTCGCCGAGCAGGATCGTGTGCGTCGTTCCGTCGGACACGTCGCCGAACCGCACATACTGGAGTGAGCCGAACAGCGCGGGGTGCGTCTGGGCGAACATCCCCGGCCCGATGTCGATGGGGTCGATGTTCATGTTAGTTCCGGTCTTGCTGCCGGCGTTTGCGAAGTACGAGTTGGATCCGGGCGCGGTGGCCGTCCGGCTGGACGGGCACATGAACACCCCGAGCCTGGGGTACGGGGCGACGGCATTGGGATTCGCCGCGGCTGTTCGAGGCTGAATCGCGTTGTCGAGGTGCTGGCCTTCGACGAACGGGAGGATGAACGCGGACCAACTGAGGTGCGTGTTTGCGTTGTTGCCGCTGCTGACTTCGTACGGATCGGGACCGACGGCGGGCCCCGCCGATCCCGGAGGGAAGCTGCCGTAGGTCTCGTGGTGGCCGTGCAGGGCGAGTCCCAGGTTCTTGAGGTTGTTCTTGCAATTGGACCGGCGGGCGGACTCGCGGGCCGCCTGCACCGCGGGCAAGAGCAGCGCGACCAGGATGGCGATGATCGCGATCACGACCAGCAACTCGATCAGGGTGAATCCCGGTCTGCGGGCGTGGCCGATGCCCGCACCGGCGACATGCTGCGTCTTCATATCCGTCTCCTTCATGTGATGAGTTCGATCTGGATCAAAATCGACCGACTTGCGACGCCGCTCACGCATCGATGCGAACGACTCCGGTCATCGGCTCGGGAATGTCACCGCTTCGCCCCCTCCGGTCGAACCCAGCGCTTCCCACACTCGAACGGTCGTTCCCAATCGCTGGGTCATCACGTTGTCCGTCCCGCCGAAGCCGTTGTCGACGAAGTGCACGGCCCCGTCGCCGGCGACGAACTGCGCGCCGCCTGGGTGAGAGCTGCCGAAGATGTTGTCGAGCGGCACGGCGTTCGGAAGGGCGGAGTCGAAATCGCTGTTGATCAGGGCGGTGCGGTCGGTGGTGGCCAGCGGGCGGGTGCCCGGCTCGCCCCAGTTGACGACTCCCCGAAACTCCCCGATCATGATCGTGTTGGCGGTGCCGTCCGTGAAATCGGTGAAGCGGACGTACGAGCCGCCGGACCAGATGCCGGCCCCGGCGCCGACGTCGATCGACTGCATGTTCATGAAGGCGCCGGACTTTCGCGCCAGTTCCATGCCGGACACCTGCGTATGCCCGGACGATCCGAGGTACGTCAGCTGGCCGGGCACGGTGAGATCGGGACGCCAATCCGTCGCCCAGACGTTCGACGGGCAGACGTAGACGCCGATCCGCGAGTTGTAGGCCTGCGTGCCCCGGACATCGAGGGAGGGATCTGGAGGAAGCGGAGTCGCCACCGCGGCGCGGGGCAGCAGCGCATGGTCCTTGTCCGCCGCCTCGAGGAACGGCAGCAGAAACGCGGACCACGGCGCCCTCAGCGTCGTGCCGGGAGGCAGACTGCCGTAGGTCTCGTGATTGGAATGGCAGGCGAGCCCCAGGCTTTTGAGGTTCCCCTTGCAGGTGGAGCGTCGTGCCGCCTCGCGGGCCGCCTGCACCGCCGGCAACAAGAGCGCGACCAGGATCGCGATGATCGCCACGACCACCAGCAACTCGATCAACGTGAAGGCCCCTCTGTCGGCCGCGACGCGGCCGGGAGCGGCATGTGAAGTTTTCATTTCGCTTTCTCCGTCATTGTGCAACGCCAAGGAACGATCGATACGATTCGCCTGATCCTCCCCCGACCGCGATCACGGCCGCGCCGGGATCGAGCGGGAGGCGCTCTGTCAATTGGATCCCCCGAACTCCACGAACTCGGCCCCGTTGCGGGTGGCCAGACCGTTGAGCTTCGTCAACGACACGTCCTGAGTGATGAAGTGCACCGCCCCGTCGACGCCCGCGAACTGGGCGCCGCCGGCATGCAGGCTGCCGTACACGTTCCCCTGTCCCGCTTCGCCCAGCGGTGTCCCGTCGATGTCCACGGCGTTGATCCGCACGTTCGTCTGGAATGGCCGCAGGCTCATCGTGCGCACGACGGTCTCGCTGCCGACCTCCGTGCCGTAGGCCACGTAGTGATGCGCCCCCTGCCGTTCGCCCAGGGCGATGGTGGTCGAGGTGCCGTCGGTGATGTCCGAGAACTTGACGTAGATCGACTTTCCCCACACCGTGGGGTGCGTCTCGCGGAGGATGCCGTTGACGCCGTTGGCGGGCGATGCCGAGATGTCGGCCACGGTTCCCGAATTGCCGAAATAGGAACTGACGCCCCCGATCGTCGTGGTGTTGCTCGAGGGGCACATCAGCACGCCGACCGGCGGCCAGGCGGCCAATCCTCCGGCGGTGATGTCCGGAACCGCCTCTTGGGGCCGCACCAGCTCGAAAATGGTCAATTCCTCCAGGAACGGCATCAGGAATGCCGACCACCCGACGATGTTGTTCGTCGGGCCGGCCGAGCCGGGAGGAAAACTGCCGTAGGTCTCGTGGTACGTGTGCATGGCGATCGCCACGTTGCGGAGATTGCTCTTGCAATTGGAGCGGCGTGCCGCTTCGCGCGCCGCCTGCACCGCGGGGAGCAGCAGCGCGATCAGAACGCCGATGATGGCGATCACGACGAGCAGCTCGATCAAGGTGAATCCGCTCCGGCGACTTCGCGTATCGCCGCGGACGACCGCGTGTTTTGTTTTCATGTCCGTCTCCTTCGCGTGGGATGAAATCCGCGTGGGATGAAATCGATCAGTTGCCGCTCGGGAACGTCGCCGCCTCGCCTCCGGCGATCGAACCGAGGGCTTGCCAATGCGTGACGGTCACGGCGGCGTCGCGGGTCGCGAGGGTTTGGCCCTCGAACCCGTTCGTCAAGAAATGCACCGCCCCATCCGCGGCCGCGAATTGGGCGCCGCCGGCGTGAGAACTGCCGAAGAAGTTGTCGATCGGCAGCGTGTTCGGGTTCGCGGGGTCGAAGTCGCCGTTGATCGGGTTGCTGGTGCTCGCCATCGAACGCGTGCCGGGATCGGCCCAGGGCACCGCGCCGCGGAACTCGCCGATGAGGACCGTGTTGGTGCTGCCGTCGGTGATCGTGGGGAAGCGGGCATAGGCGCCTGGACTCCAGAACCCCTCTCCGGCGCCCGAATCGATGGTCCGCATGTCTTGGAAGATGCCGACCCGCCAGTTGAAGGACATGCTGGTCACGTCGTGTCCCGAGCAGCCCAGGTAGTTCAGCAGGCCCGGCCTGGGGGTGCTGGCGGTGACGTCGCTGGGTTGCCAATCGGTGGACCAGACGTTGGAGGGACAAAGAAAGACGCCGACTCGCGAGTTGTAAGCCTGCCGGGCGATGGCCTGGTAGTTGCCCCCGGTGTGAATCACGGAAGTGGGAACCGCCGTGGCCGTCAGATCGCGGGGCCGCAGCGCGTCGTTCTTTCCCTGTTCGTCCAGGGCCGACAGCAGGAACGCCGGCCACCCCGCCCGCAACGTGGAACCGGGTGGGAAACAGTTGTGCGACTCGTGGTGATTGTGGCAGGCCAGCGCGATGTTCTTGAGGTTGCTCTTGCAGGTCGACCGGCGCGCCGCCTCCCGCGCCGCCTGCACCGCCGGGAGCAGCAGCGCCACCAGAATTCCGATGATGGCGATCACCACCAACAACTCGATGAGCGTGAACGCGCGGCGTTCGGCCGGCGTTCGCCCCGTTGTCCGAATGCGACCCGTCATGTCGTCCTCCGTTTGCGAAAGCGTGAATGAAGTTCGTGCCGCCTGAAACCAGGCCGCCGTCAATGCCACCGTGGTCCGCACTTTCCACCGACCGAATGCAAACGCATCACCAAGGCAAGATGAAATGAGATGGAACGCAGCGACCGAACCCGCCGACCGACATGTTCGCGCAAGGCGATCCTGGACCAAATCCATGCCGAGGAATTGGAACACTGAGTTGAAACCGTGATATCGCATTCAGGCGAGTTGTCGGAACTCCCGGACAATCCGCGTTTCACTCGATCGAGCGAATTGAAGAATGGAACAGCAGAAACTCTCATCAGCATCGCGGAGGCGATGAAATGACGCTCCGATGGAAAGGACTGATACGTATTTCGAATACGGCGCAGCAGGCCGGAACGGCCGATGGAATCGACGCCGTACGATGTTTCGAGAAACCAAGGTCGCGAGTTCGAATATCACTCCGCCGCCGCCGGCGACGTCGCCGCCCAGCGACGCGGCCAAGTCAATCTTTCAGCGCCTGTCGTTCAGGAAGGAACTCGGTCGAGTTCAGGACGAAGCGGTGCTGGCGTTCGATGGGGTCGCGACCGTCGCGGCTGCCCCAGATTTCATAGGCGACCGTCGCGGGCTCGCGGGTGGTGTCGATGTCGAGCAGTCCATAGGTCCGGCCGCTGTAGCAAAAGATCAGTCCGTCTCGACCGGGTTCGAGACAACCGTGAATGCTGCTGGCGATGCTGCAATTGTTGAGTTCGTGGAACAGGTGGTCCGGCTTGCTCCTCGGCCAGACGGCGGCCACTTCCGCGCGATGCCGGTCCCCAGAGAGGAGCACGACGTTGGGGATGCGGTTCTCGATGATCCACTCGATGAGTTGATCGCGATGCCACTTGTAGGAGGCGAGCGTGTCGCCCGCGCGGTCGTAGTAGTTCTCCTCGGTGAGCGTGCCGCCCCCCTTGGGCTGATTGTTCCAGGGGCTGCCGCACACCAGGAACTTGAACTTCGCGGTCGAGTTCTTCAGCCGCTCCTTCAGCCAGCGTTCCTCTTCTTCGCCCATGAAGCGGCGTTCCTTGCGGCCTCCGCCTTCGCGGTAGGTGCGGGCGTCGAGGAGGATGAAGTCGAGGTCGGCCAGCGAGAAGTGGCACCACGTGCCGGGATGCTCGTCGCCCCCGCCATAGTAGGGGTTGGGATAATTCTCACGGAAGACGCGGAGGCTCTCCTGCCGGCGTTCCATCGGCAGACGCGCGCCTCCCTGCCCGTCGTGGAAGGCGTCGTGATCGTCCCACAGGGAATAGCTGGGAACACGGGAGGTGAACTCGCGGAACGGGGGAATCGACTGCTGGATCCGGCAATACGCGCGATGGAACAGGAATCCCTCTCCGCCCCGATACGATTCGTCGCGGCGCACGAGCGACTTCTCGGTCCCGCCGAGATCGACGCGCTTCAGGATCTCTTCGAGGTAGGCCGCGTCGATGGGATTGTCGGGATAGGTGTTGTCTCCCATCATCAGCATGGCCGCCGGATCCTGCTTCAGCATGTGTCTCCAGATGGGCTGCTCGGGATCGCGCTGAAAGCGGATTCCGCCGCCGAACAACACGCGAACCTTGGCCGGCTTCCCCGCGACGGGAAACGTGCGAAAGGTCGGCAAGGGCGTTTTCAGCGTGTCCCGGCCGTCGATGCGCACCTGGTAATGGTAGGTCGTCGCGGGTTGCAGTCCCGCCACGTCGGCGACGCCGGCCAGATCGTTTTCCACCTCGAGCCGCACCGGCTGGGACTTCACCGCGTCGCCGAGGTCGGCCTTCGTTCCGACCGCCACGACGAGTTCCGCGGGCTTCGTCGACCGCGCCCAGATTCGCACGGAACCGTCCGTGGTGTGCCCCACCATCGGCCCGCCGATCAGCGAAGCCGGCTCGTTATCCGCGGCGATCGCTTCGATCGACGAGACGCCGACCAGCAGAGTCGCCGACAAGATCGCCGGGATCGCTTTCACGCGGCATGTGACTGATGCGAGCATCGGTGATGGCCTGTTCCAAGTGAAGAATCGTGCTGGGGAGCGATCATTGCGCCGCCTTGTCGTCGGCGTCCTCTCCGTCGCTGTTCGCGAGCGTGAATTGGGGTTCGTGCTTGTACAACCATACCGAACCGGTGTTGACGAACATCACGACGCCATGAGCGGGAATCGGGGCCGCGACGATGCCTCCCTCGCGTTGGACCGCGGCGGACTTCTCGCATCTCTTCCAAGAGTCGGACCGCACGTCGTAGGCGTGGAGCGTCCCATCGGCGTCCAACACCAGGAACTCCCCGCTGACGGGATCGATCGTGCGCGTCGACCCTTTCCGATCCGCCTGCACGCGCAATTCGAACGGCGCCGGGTTCAGGGTGGTCACCGTCCCGTCCGCGTCGAGGCGGTGCAGGTCCGAAGCCGAGTTTCCTCCGCCGAACAGCACCAACTTGCGGACGGGATCGTACTCGGCGAAGTTCTGATGTTTGCCCATCGGCAAGTCCGTCCGAATCACCCGCCACGTCTGGGTGGCGGGCGAGAAATGATGGACCATTCCAGCGCTGACGAGCACCAGGCCGTCCATCTCGGGAAAGTAGACCATGCCGCCGAACTTGCCGAGATCCTTCATGCCTTCCGGCAAGAGGGGCGTGTCGCTCCATTTCTCGCTCTGAATGTCGAACCGGTAGATGCTCTTCCGGTCGCGGCGGGACTTCCAGTAGAAGACCCCGCGGCGGGAATCGACCGTGTTGTAATCGTAGGCGAAGGTGCCGTCCCGCGGCGGGAACCCGGTCCGCCAGGAATTGTCCGCCTCGCGGTAGACGATCATCTTCACTTGTTCGCTGTAGAGGCCCCCCACGAACAACAATTGCCGCGACACGGGATCCCATGCGGCGCTGTCGGCGTAGGACAGGATGTGCTCTTTCCCGTCCGGAAAGACGAGTTCGCGTGTGTAGCCTTCGGTCTTCAGTTCCGCCCAGGCGCCGGGTTCGAGACGGGACGCGAGCGAAGCGAGAGCGGTGGTCGGGCCGGGGTGCGGCGCGGCCGGGCGTGTTTCCCCGCCGCCGTCGCGGTGTTCTTCGATCTTCCCGGTCTCGACGTCCCAGACTCGAAATCCGACGTCGCCGATGCGCAGGGCGACGAATCGACAATCGTCGGAGACCGCCAGCGCGGACATGCCCGGCGCGGTGAACCGCTTGACGTGCCTGCCCGAGGCGATGTTCCACATGACCGCCCTCGAGGGGAGCGCATCCTCCGCGGAGGCGTCGACGTGCGCGACGAGCAAATGCTCTCCATCCAGAGTGAACGCCCGCGGGAGTTTCAATCTTTCCGACGGCGACGTCTCGTCCAGCAAGCGAACGAGTCGGCGCTCGGACACGTCCCAGACTTGAATGTCGTTCCGGGCGCCGACCGCCAGCGTCTTGCCGTCCGGTGAGAACACCGGATCGCCGAACCGGCGGCCCGAACCGAAGGCGACCGGCTCGGCCTCGCCGCGCCAATCCCACAGCAGCAACTCCGTGGGGCTGTCGCTCTCCGCGACGGTTTCCGTCGCGGATGTCGATGTCTCGGCTGTCGGTTCCGCGTCCGCCGCCGTTTCCGCGTCCCGCGTCGCGACCGTGACGGCGACGAATCGACCCTCGGGAGAGACGGCGGGAGCGCCGGCCAGGCGGCCAGCGAGAGAGCGGCCCTTCAGCCGGGACGGCGTGGACAACCTCCAGGCCTCGATGAACGCTCCAGCGGGGCCTTCTCCGGCGAGGATCACGTGCTCCCCGTCCGGCGTGAACGCCATCGAATCGACCGGCGAATCGACCGCGTCCCGATCGAGCACCGTCTTCCCGACGGAGGCGTGGGTCGTCACGTCGAAGTAGCGGATCTCCGCGGGAGCGGCCGAACCGTCCGGTCGATGTTCGCGGCCGAGCACCGCCAACCGTTTGCGGTCCGGCGTCAGCCGAATCGACCGGCGGACGAATTCGGCGCCGAGCGACGTTTCGTGAACGAGCTTGCCGGTTTTCGCGTCCCAGCTTTTCAAGGAACGCGAGGAGCAGGTCACGATCAATCCGTCGGCGGCGAAGAAGGACGCCGCGAGGAAATCGTCGACCGGGTTCCGATGTTGCTCGGAGCCGTCCCGCTCCGCATGACCGTCGATCGCCGGGCCTTCGTCGGCCGGCGGCGAAGCTTCGTCGGAAACCGGCTCCGCCGCGCTCGCCCCGCCGGCACGATCCTCGGTGATCCGCAGTCCCCCGAGGAGGACCGCAAGGACGGCGAACGCGGCGGCCGTCAGAGACGGCACGCGGCGCCGCGAGCCGACCCCGCCGCGGCGGCGACGATCGAGCAGGCCGGCGACTCGGTCTTCCAGCTTCCAGCGATGATCGAAGAACGAGAGCGCGCTCGCGGGAGCGCAGCGGCGCGGCAACCGTTCCACAAGCCGCAACAAGATCACCGAATAGGTTCGCGGGTCGCAGTGCCGCAGGACGTGATTGTCGCAGACCTCTTCACGGGCCCGCGACAATCGACGATTGAGCGCATGCACCAGCGGGTGCGGCCAGAACAGCGCCTCCACGATCCGCTGCAGCAGGCCGACGACGTGGTCGCGGCGAACGATGTGGGCTGTTTCGTGCGTGAGGACGGCGAACAGCTCGTCCTCGGAAAGCTCTTTCAGATAGGTGCGTGGGACGACGATCGCCGGGCGGAACGGGCCGACGGCGACCGCCGTGCCGATCCGCTCGGAGACGAGCACTCGCAACGATCGCCGCACCGGCAAGGCCGCCTCGACGCGCGCCACCGCGGGATTTCGTTTCACCGGCGTCGCGTGGCGGCGAAGGTTGCGGACGACGATCGCGCCGCGCGCCATTCGGGCCATGCAGAATGCGAAACCGGCGCCCCAGATCGCGAGCGCCAGTCCGGCCACGTACCTCCGGAGAGTCGACCGTGCGCTTTCGTCCCGGGACGATCGTTCGGCGAGGTCGACGGTGTCCAACGCAGGGGCACTGGCGATCGGAGCATCCACCGAGAAGTTCCCGAGCATCGCCGTGCCGTCGAGAATCGGTTCCCGATCCGGAACGACCACGGCGTCGGCGCTCGGGAGGGGCCGTTCGGCCGTCGTCGCGATTTCGGATCGGTTCGAGAGATCGCGAGGCGCCTGGAACGGGTCCGGGCTGATTCGCGGCGAAGCGGTCGCCACTGGAATCTCGACCAAGGTCCAGCCGGCATCGACGCAAAGCCAGGCGGACAGCGGAGTGATCGGCGCCGCGATGATCGCGACGAGCAGCACCGCGTGACGGTTCGCGGGATCGCGGCGGAAGCAGGCCGCTCCGATCAACCCGGCGGCCGTGATCGCCGTGAGCAGCGCGACGAACAGGATGATCCCGTGGCTTGTCGCATCGAACCCGTCGAACATGGCCAGGATGCTCATGGCGTCCCCCTTGTGGCCTGATCGATCAGGCCGCGAATGCGTTCGGCCTCTTCCGCGGACAGGTTCTGCTCTTCGAGCAGCGCCAGGAGCAGTCCTTCCGTCGACCCTTCGAACACGGTATCGACCATTCGTCGGACGACCCGGCGGCGCACCTCTTGCGCGGGTTGCGTGGCGGTGTAGTGAAAGGTGTTGCCTTCGACCCGGTGTCGCAGCCAGCCCTTCTCCTCAAGGCGGACGACCATGGTCTGAATGGTGTTGCGGACCATCCGCCGCCGCTGGGACAACTCGGCCCAGATCTCGCCCACGGTCGTTTCCCCACGGCTCCAGACCACGCTCATGATCTCGAACTGCGCCTCGGAAAGCGGGGGAAGCTGGTCCGAATCGGCCATCGTTCATCTCCGTTGGAATCATGCACACCGACGACTGTCGTCATACATACCGACGATTGTCGGTGATTGCAAGAAAAATCTCCCGAATTTCCGGACGGTTTTCGTGTTCGTGGTCGGTCATCGTTCGATTTCCCCGCCGCTCGTTTCGAAGTCGATGCGACGGTCGGACCGAAATCAGAAGCCGCCCTTGCTCCACGGCCCCCGGATCGCGAAGGTGATCCCCGGCGACTGGATGTTGACGAACAGGTAGCGGCCGGCCGGGTCGAATGTCGCGCCGGCCCACTCCCGCCCGCTGAAGTCGCCCATCTCGATCCGCGCCGGATCGTGTCCCGCGCGGCGCAACGCGTCGGCGTCGGTTCGCGAGACTTCGACGATGTTGCGGGCGAATTCGAAGGTTCGACCGTCGTCGAGCAGGCCCATCAGCGAGACGCCGTCGCCGTCGTCCTTGCCGCCGTCCTCGCACAACAGGATTCCTCCCCGCGGACTGACGGAGATGTTGTCCGGGTTGTCGGCGCCGTATGCGGACGGATGCAATGCCCCCTGCGAGACGAAGATGGCTTTCAACGTCGCGCTCTTGGGATCGTAGGACCAGACCACGCCTTCTCCCCGATTCGTGGCGTCGGCCTGGCTGCCGATCGGACCGGCGTCGGTGTCGACGAACAACACCACGTGCCTGATCGGATCCCACCAGCAGCCCTCGAGTCGCTGGAACCGAGTGGCGTGTTTCGAGCGTCCCTGCAAATACGGTCCGGAAGCCCGGTTGACGGCGGGACTGTCCGGCTCTTCGATGAGCACCCACCGGACCTTGTACTCGGCGAAGCACTTGGGATCCCTCAAATCCTCGACCGGCTCCCCCTTGTCGTCGACCGCCTGGGCCATATACAACTTGCCGCCCGCCGCCAGCGAGCCGACCCCGCCGAGCGGCTTGGCGGGCACGAAGCGGAAGAGGCCGGACTGGCCATGCCGGCGGGGATCGTCCGCGGGGTTCTCCGAATCGGCGCTGTTGTCCTCGGTGAGGAACACCTCGCCCGAGCGCGGATCGAGGGCGAGCGCCTCGTGCCGGAAACGCCCCATCGCCGTCAGTGGCGCGGGATTCTTCACGCGCTCGATGGTCGATTCGAAGACGTAGCCATGCGGCTTGTCGCCGTCCTCGACGCGCTCTTCGCACGTGAGCCAGGTGTTCCAGGGAGTGGAACCTCCGGCGCAGTTGCCGACCGTGCCGGAGATGCTCACCCGCTGGCCCTCGAGCTTGCCGTTCTTCCAATGGAGGACGGTCGTGCCGCCCCGCCCGCGTTCGTCGTAGTTGTGGTCGGCGGCGATGGGTCGGCCGAGGCCGAAGAACTCGTGGTTGCGGATCAGGACGATCTCGTCCCCCCGGCTTTGGACCACGGCCATTCCGTCGTGCCGTGCGGGAACGCGATTTCCGTCGTCCATCGTGTCCCCGGCCCAACTCAACGAGACGTACTCGAAGCCCTCGGGCAGCGCCAACAACTTCAACCCGGTCGCTTGGTCCGGCTTCGGGGCGACCGGCCCGTAGGGGCTGCGCGTTCTCGTGCCGCACGGGCCGTCGGCCGGCCGACGCGCGCCTTCCTGCGCCTCGGCGGCTTGTCGCGTGCGGAGGAACGCCAGCGGGCCGGTCAGCGCGGCGGCGCCCAACATTCCCACTCCGGTTTCCAGAAAGCCGCGACGGGATTCGTTCATCGCTCGCATCGCTCCATTGATCGATTGGTGATTCGGGCAGAAATCGCGCGTCCGCGACGCGCTCGTGGCAAACAGGCTTCAAGGCGCAGTTCACCGCGCCGAGATGATCGCTTGATGAACCAAGGGAGAATTTCGGAATTCCATGGCATCCCTCGATGCCGACTTCGTTTCGAACCGCGCCGGCCATCCGCCATCGCCCCGCGATTCCTTTCCGCCGCTCACTGGATGTCGCTCGTCTCTTCGGCGGCGAAAGTCATCTTGGCGCGGACGAGGTGGCGATTGCACATGTCGGCCACGTAGATGTGTTCGTCGCTCGCCGCCACCGCGATTCCCATCGCGAGCGGAACGTAGCCGCCATCGCCTTCCGCTTCGCGGTTGCCGTATGCCCCGAAACGGCAAATCACATTGCCGTTGGTGTCGAGCACTCCAACCCGGCTGCGCGCCGCGTCGGGATAGAAGCTGCGGCCGAAGTAGTCGACGTCGAAGTAGCTGGCGAGGCAGTTGCAGGCGATGCGGCTGGGCAGCGGATAGAACTCGCCGTGCGCCCACAACACCCCCTGACTTTGGGCGACCTTGATGCGGTTGCTGCTTTCCTGACTGTACATGACCGGGTCGGTGGCCGCGGGAACCCCCTCGGTGAACCGCCGATAGTTCTTGTGATCGGGGAATCCCGGCCAGGGGATGGAGCCGCCCTTGGACGAGAACTTCACCACCGAGCCGTAGGCCCACGAGTAGGGAAAGACCTCGGCCGAGACGAAGAACCGGTTCGGCCCCTCGACTTCGATGTCCGGGAGTTTTCCCTTGAAGAAGGCCGGCAGCTCGTGCGTGTTCGGCCGCGACGGCTCACCGATGTAGATGTTGCCGGCGGCATCGACCGCGGGTCCGACGGTCGACGAGAAGTTGACGCCGTGCAGCGCTTCGCGCAGGAAGTTCCCCTGCAGGTCGTAAACGCGGACGACGCTGCCGAAGCAGTCCGGGTTGCGCACGTTGTCGTTCTTTCGCCTGGCATTGGGCTGGACAATCAAGATCTCGCCTCGCAACTGGTCGATGTGCAACCCGCGAAGCTGATAGACCATCATCGAAGGAATCTCGATCAGATTCTTGCCGGTCTGCTGAAAATCGAGCGGCGTGCCGTCGCGGTCCCAGCGGAGAAACCGGTCGCCGTAAGCGTGCCCGTAGATGTTGCCCCGGGGGCACACGCGGATCGTCAGCCCCCAATTCGCGGGGACGCTGATGGGGACCATTTCGGCGTCGTCGGTTCCGTCCTTGAACCGCCAGTAGTGCGATCCCAGGTTCACGTAGACTTCGTCGCGGGCGCGATCCACGAAGACGTCTTCGACGAGGTGCTCCGGCCCGGCGCCCACTTCCACCGCTTCGCCGAACTTCGTTCCCAGGTCGGGCACGCGCAGCAGCGCGTAGCTCTTGCTTTTGTTCGAGGCGATCCAGGCGACCGCCCCCTCGTCGGGCGTGGAGGAGCTGACCGCGAGGAACGGCGTATGGTTCGAGCCGCTCGGAATCGACAGCCAGCCGATCTCGCGATGCTCCTTCCAGTCCGAGAACTTGACGAGGAAACTGCCGGCCTTCGAGGCCGTGACCACGTAGACCGCCCCCGTCCGGCGATCGACGCCCACCATGCCGGGATCGGCGACCGGAATTTCGCCGACGATCTTGCCGTCCGCTTCCGAGATGACCGCGACGCGTCCATTGCCCGCGTCGGCGACCAACACGTGCCCCTTGCCGTCGGTGGCGATGCCCGCGGGGTTCTTCAATCCGTCCTTGCCGGCGCCTTCCCGTTCCAGATCGCCGCAGAGCACCTGAAGCGGTCCGCGTTCCCTGGCGTCGGTCCACAAGACCGCGGGCGCGTTCTCCTTGAGTCCTTTCATCGACGCGCCCGAGACGTACAATCTCTTGCCGTCGGAACTCACCGCGAGAAACCCCCCGGTGATGGTCGTGTCGCCGCCGGAAAGCCCTTTGCCGGTGAAGCTCCATCCCTCGGGAACGCCGCCGTCCTTGTCGAGGACGCCGATGTGCTCCATTTCCTTGTTGCCGGCGAGAAAGAACACTCGCCCGCCGTCGTCGACGGCGATCTGCGTGATCCGCACGCGGGGACCGCCCATCTTGACGGGATAGAAGCAGTAGTGGTCGATTTCGTGAATGCGGGGGATGTAACCGCCGCTCTCGTCGACCGGGAACGCGCCGAGTTCGGCCACGCGATCGAGCGGGAGGTTCGCCGGGAAGGGGGCGACGGTCCGCACGTACTTGCCGTCACGGCCGAGAACGCGATAGTCGCTTTCCGGCCCCCACCCTCCGTCGCGGCCGCTGCCGCGGATGTAAAGTTCGCCCCCCGGTCCGGCGGCGATCGCGTGCAGGTCGGGGAGCCGCTGCGGCTCGTCGAACAGTTTGGCGTCGAAGACCGGCGTCAATCCAAGGGCGACGCGCACGCGGAACGGTCCGCCCTGCGCGATCGCGCCGGCGTCGTCCTTGCCGTCCCACGTCACCGATTGCTCGAGCGAATTCGCCTTGAGCGGCGCGGGTGGATTCTGTCCGAGGACGCCCGCCACGAGATGACGAATCACCCGCGCCTGCGCATTCTCTATGGAGACGGCGACGTCGGTCTCGCGGTCGACGGCGAAGTCGATCCGCGCTCCCGCTCCGTCCCGTGAGACCACGGGCTTCTTGGTGAACTTCGCCGGCGCCTCGGCGGCGACGACGTCGGCCACTGAGGAAAGCAGCGCGGCGACGATCGCCAGCGCACCGATCGCGTGTCGAGAGTGCATGTGGTCGTCTTTCGATGAGTGAAACATGTCGTGTGAGCGATGCCCGCTGGCACGTGGACATGATTTCGTTTGCGCTATGGTGAGCACGGCCCACCGTCCCTGAAACATACGATTCCGCCCACCAAGCGAGAATCTCTCGTTGAGCCGAGGGGTTTACCCCCTCGGTGCCGACGCCCGTGCCGCAAGAGAAATATCGCGTCACTGGTGCGGATCGGTCGAAGACCACCGAGGGGATAAACCCCTCGGCTCCTGATTTCCTGCGCATCCTGAAGTGCGATTTCGATTGCGGCCGTGCCGCTGCGTTCTACTGGGGCGACAGGCACAGCGCCTTGCCGGTCGCCGTTGTCAGAAACACCCGCCCGCGCGATACAGCCGGCGTGAACGTGGCTTCGTCGAGCGGGACGTTCCAGAGGACGCGGCCGCTGGCCGCGTCGACCGCCGCGACTCCCTTCTCGCCTCCCGCGAGCAGCGTCGCTTCGGTTCGGGCGTCGTCGCCGGCGAGGATCATCCATTCCGGCTTGCCGCACGGAAGATCCTTCGCCTGCCAAGCGAGCAGCGACTCGCGTCCCGAGGCGGTTCGTGCTTCGCGGCCTTTCAGCAGTTGCTGGAGTTTCGACCGCTCGGCGGCGACCAGTTCGCCTTCCTGGCCGAAGTAGATCCGCGAAGTGCCGATCACGGGGAAGAACGCGCGGGCCTCGCCGCTGACTTCGTCGAACTTGTCGCGAGCCACGCGTTCCCAGGGGGGCGTCATTCCGAAACCGCCGCCCTTCACTTGTCCGGTGAAGCGATCGACCCCGCCGCCGCCATGCACGAGGAATCCGCGGGCGTACCCCCCGCCGTCCGCCTTGCTGCCCGCGACGTAGCTGATGTGGGCGGCATATCCGAGCGCGACCTGAGCGTCGAGCGGCTTCCCGTCCGCGAGCGCGAACTGCGCGAGATTGCCGCTGCGGTCTTCCACCGGCACGAACGCCCGGTCCGATCCCAGCACGATGTGCCAACCGGGAACGCCGCTAACTTCCGTCGACGTCCACAGCACTCGGCCGTCGGCGGCGTCGAGCGCGCCAACCACGATCCCCTGCCCCGACACCTTGCCCGCGGTGAACCAGACCTTGCCATCGGCGACCGCCAGCCCCTGCTGCACCGGCCAGGACGAGACGATTCGGCCGAAGCCCCCTTGCTTCCGCACGCCGGGGGCGACGCGAATTCGCCACAACGGTTTTCCGTCGGCGGCCGCGACGCAGTGAATCCAACCGTCCTCCGCTCCGAAGTAGATCCGGCCTTCCCAATACACCGGCGACGCGACGATCGGCCCGGAAGCGTAATGCTCCCAGCGCACCGCGCCGGTCGCCGCGTCGAGCGCGCGAACCCGTTCGTCCGTCGAACCGAGATAGACCATGTCGCCGACGGCGATCGGCGGCGTCGGCGCGCCCGTGATCGCCGCTTCCCACGCTTTCTTCAGCGGCCGCGCAAGTTCCTGCGGGGTGACCGCGTCGCGGGCGGGATTGCCGCGAAACGTCGGCCAATCGTCCGCGCCGGCGGCGATCCGCGCCGCGGATGGAAGGTCGCCCTGCTTCTCCGCGACCGCTCCGCGAGTTGTGACGAGATCCCCGTCGTCACGATCTGTCGAATACAGCGTGACGGTCGCGTTGAACGGGCGGCATGTGCAGCCCCAGTTGGGGAGAAGATGAATCACTCCCCCGGCGGGAATGGCGCCCACACGGCACGAAGCCCGCGCCCCGTCGTAGCCCCCGCCCGATCCCCATGACTTCCGATCGGGATTGAAGACGGAATATCCGTTGCGCGAGAAAACGACGTTCCCCGCAGCGGTGTCGAGAATGCACCCGTTGGTGCCGGACGGGGAACACAGCAGCCCGTCGGCGATGCTCGAAGGCCCCTTCTCGGACCGTCTGGTCAACGGCTCCTCGGCGATTCGTTTACCGTCGCGAGCGTCGAAAATCAGCGTGGCCGCGCCTTGGCGGCGATTGTAGAACCGCTTGTCGTAGCGGATGAGGTGCAATCGATTCTTGTGGACGGCCCCTTCCCACCAGGTTTCACCCGCCTCGTCGATCGCCGCGTCGGACCAGACGGTCTTGCCGGTGGCGGAGTCGAGGGCGAACAGCGTCTTGCCGGAACGGAGAAAGACGCGGCCGTCGCCGATCGCGAGCGGCGTATCGAATTCGGTCCCGAGTTCGTCGTCAGCGGTTCCGCCGCGGACCCACTTCGGGCTGCCGTCCGCGGGATCGAGGGCGAACAGCGTCGCCGGTCCGCCGGAGTCGGCCCGCATCGGCGCGCCGGGCCAGTTCCCCTCGGGAATGACGTAGGGGGGCACGGTCTGGCCGAACAGCAAGTCGCCGTCGATCGCGAGATAGCTCCACACGTTCTCGGGCGCGCTCGGCCTCGGGGCCGCGAACGATCGCACGTCCTTCCCCGTGGCGGCGTCGAAGATCAGGCAGCGTTCGTTGTCGGCGGCGTAGATCTTGCCGTCGAAGATCGCCAACTGCTCTTCGTAGATCTTCCCCGGCGTGTTGATCTGATTGGTGAAGCCGCGGGCGTCGGTCTTCAACGGTTCCCGCCACAGAAAGCGGTCGCCGCCGACTTCGCGCTCCCAGTGCACCGTGCCGTTGTACGCGTCGCGGGCGGTGACCACGCACCGATTGGGGTTCGTGGGGCTGAGATCGGTGAGGTACAGCAACCCGTCGGCGGCCAATCCCTGGACGAACCAGAACGCGCCCCGATGCGTGGTCGGCTCGCCGTACCACAAGATTCCGAACGGCGGGCGGATCAGTCGGTCGGAGCTGTACCGATTGTTGGCGGAGGTCTGTTGATAGTGCGTCCAATCGCCCGCCCCGTCCAGGGCAAGACGCTTCACGCGAACGAGGCCCGCGGACGGCTTCTCCGCTGCGATGCCATCCGTCGGCAGCCCGCGGTCAGACTTCAGGAACGCGATGCCGCCGGACGGACGGAGAATTCGCATCAAATCGTCGCTCCAGGCGTCGGCGACGATCACGTTCGCGCACCAGTCCGGATACTCCGCCGATTCCAGCGTTCCCTGCTCCACGCGGATGCGCAACGGCGACAACCCGGCGGACTCGGCAAGCGACCGCGTGCGGCGAACTGCTTCGGCATCCGGCTCGATCCGGTAGACCGACAGCTCCGATTGCCGCGCGATCGCGATCGCCAGTTCGCCGCCGTTCGCGTCGAGACTCACGCAGATGCCGCGATTCCAGCCGGCGTCTTTCACGATCGCCTCCGCCGTGCGATCGTGTTCGGAAGCGGACGCGATCGCCGCCGGAAGAAGGCCTGCCGCGAGGAGTGCCGGCACGGCGGAACGCAGACGAGCGAATCGGCTTCGAGACACGGGGGGAACTCCGAGTGTGACCCGCGGGGGCGCTGCCCCGCGGCTTGGCGTGCGCTGTGGCACGCGACGTCATCGAGGAGCGGGACGGTGGTAATCGGAACTGTGCTTGCCGCACCCGTGGGGACGCAACGTCTCCGCAGGATTGGGATCCTTGATCAATTCGAAGGCGACGCCGAAGGGACGCGTCGACTCGAGAAAACCCTCCATCAGCATCGGACCATCGAGGTTGCCGAAGGCGATCAGATCGAATCGGTCGATCGTGCGGGTGTCGGCGTCGTATTCCACGTAGCCGAACAACGCCGGCTCGTAGGTGATGGTGTCCCGCTTGGTGTGCGACAGTTTGGCCGAGCCTTCCAGGCGCAGGCGCACGCGATTTCCCGCTTCCTCGACGACCGCGGTCAGTTCGCCGTCGTCGGTTGCGGAATAGCGGAAGCAGATTCCGCCGATGACCCCCAGCATCGGATTCATATGGTAGCGGAACAACCGCAGCTGGAGCGCTTCGGGAACCGGCGCGCGGTCGCCGACGCGCGGCTTCTCGGGAAGCAACGCCTTCCATTCTTCCTCGAAGATCCACAGAAAATCGTTGCTCGATTCGGCGTAACGTTCGGCGCTGCGCTGGCTGCGGGAGGTGGAGAAATCGTCGACCAGCAGGTATCGCAGTTCGTCTTGATCGTCGCGGGCGAGATGCCGGTTCGCGACCCGCAGGATCAGGCAACCTTCCGGGGGGCGCAGATCGGCCAGCCGCGGATCGGGCTTCCCCTTTTCCGGAACGATGACGGCGCCGGGACGGCGTTCTTCTTCCGGCAGCGCGTCCCACTCTTCGAGCGCGCTCTTCACGCTTTCGATTCCGAGTCCGCGGGCGAGCCGCTTCCCATTCGCGGTGATGATCCGCACCGCGCCGGACGAGGTGCGGACGATGGCGTCGTGATCGCGCAGGAACTCCCCTTCGGAATCCTCCTGCACGCGGGCGAACATGGCGTCGATCGCGACGGGCACGCAACGCTCCTTGATGAGGGCGATCTTTTCCGGAGTCCAGTTGGCGGGCGCACGGCCCGCGGAAGCGGCCGCTCAACACCCGGTGATCGGCGCGCCCTGCGAGCCGCTCCAGACGTAGATCGGCTTCCCCTCCGCCGCCGCCTTCACCCGCGCCTCGTGAATGCTCACCAGCCACGGAATCTCCCAGAAGCGGTTCTCGCCCGGCTGCGGCTGAATGCGCTTCTTGAGCGATTCGAATTGCTCGGGCGGAATCGGCTTCGGTTCGGCGCTGGCCACGTTCATGCAGATCGCCGACAGCAACGCTCCCGCGACCGCAAATTTCGACCAGAAACGTCTCATGGGTTTCGCCCCTTGTTCGAGGAGTCTTGAAATCGATCGAGCGGGCCACATCGACGACTCGCACCATAAATACCGACACTTGTCGGCAATTGCAAGCGCGAACTTTCGAAAATCCAAAACGCTCCCGCAATCCGACTTCGACCGAACGCGCGACAATCGGCGAATTCGGCCGGCAGCACGTCGCCGGTCGCGGGTTCCAAACCAGCCGCGAGTTCAGTTTCGAGATGCCCTTTGCTTCGGCGCTGCCGCGCTCCAACCGTCCTCGAGCAGTTGCCGCATCATCGCCAGCGTCTCGGCGCGTTCGGAGCGGCCGACGAGATTTCGATGTTCGTGCGGGTCTTGCTCGAGGTCGTAGAGTTGCGCGGTTTCGGGTCCGCCCCACTCGATGTACCGGTAACGCTCCGTGCGGACGGTCCGGCCGGATTGACCGTCCGGCCGCGTGACGTTGCCGAACGCGCCGGCCTTCCAAGACCGCTCCGGCTCGGCGAGCAAGGCGGCGAAGCTCGTTCCCTCGTGTTGTGGCGGGGCGGGCAGTCCGCATAGGTCGGCGAGCGTCGGATACAGGTCGACCAACTCCACCAGCCGCGGGGACCGCGTCCCTTGGCGTTTGCCGGGCGCCGCGACGATCAGCGGGATCCGCATCGACTCCTCGAACAGCGACCGCTTCCCCCACATGCCGCCGTGCTCGCCCAGGTGCAGGCCGTGGTCGCTGAAGAACACGATGATCGTCCGGTCGGCAATCCCCAGCCGATCCACCGCGTCGAGCAACAGTCCCACCTGCGCGTCGATGAATGCGTGGCAGGCGTAGTAGTCGGCGGTGAGTTCGCGGCGCTCGTCCGGCGTGCGATTGCGCTGCGCCTCGGTGGTCGAATTCAGGAACGCGACGGATGGAATCTCCTTCAGATGCTCCGCCGGCTCCTCGAGCAACGCGATCTTCTCGGCGGGATACATCGCGTGATACTTCGGCGTCGCTTTGAACGGCGAATGCGGCTTCTGGAAGCCGACCGCGAGGAAGAACGGCTTCTCGCGGCGCTCTTCCATCAACTGGATCGCCCGCATCGTCCGTCGGCCGTCGACGTGCTTCTCCTCCTCGGTTTCCCTGCCGGGCCACTTCGCGTCGTATTCGGAGAGATCCCATTGGATCGTCTCCCGCGTGACGCCGTAGCTGTGCGCCACCTTGCCGACCTCGGCGGTGAAGTACCCGTTCGCCGCGAAGTGCTCGGGCAGCCACGTGACCTCGTCGGGTTGGAACTTCGTTTCCGGACGGCGGCCGCTGAGGAACGACGTTCGCGAGACATTGCACACGGGATAGTTGCAATATGCCCGCTCGAACTTCACGCCCCGCGCCGCGAGACGATCCAGGTTCGGCGTGGGAACGGCGTCGAATCCGTAACAGCCCAGCCGATTGTTCATGTCGTCGATCGAGATGAACAGCACGTTGGGACGCGGCGCGGCGTCCGCGGCGGTCGCCCTCGCGCCCGGAACCCCGATCAGCAACGACGCCAACATGATCAACGGAGAATTCTTCAAGCACAGTCGGAGCGGCATCTGTGGTTCCTCGTCTGGAAGGGATCAGTCCGTTGCGTGGGATGTGCCCACCGGCACGGTCGAAGCGGTCTTCGTCATCACGGGTTCCAACGGTCCAACCGTCGGGTTCAGCGATCGTCTCCGGCGAGGCATACGATGCGGCCGTCCGTCATCGCGACGTACAGCCTGCCGCGGGCGGCGATCAGGCCGTCGTGCACCGGCATCGAATCGAGCGCCAGCGACTGCGCCGGCGGGCCGGCCGCGGTGTATTCGAAGACCTGCCAGGTCTGATCGGCGATGCTCTCTTCGGGCATCAGCGCCGAGAGCGTCGGCTTGCCCTTCGAGTCGAACGACAGCGCGGGGACGTTGCCCGAGCGGCCGATCGCGAACGCCGAGTCGCCGGCCTTCACCAAGGCACGGAACGGCGCGGAGAAAAGCGTTTGCGCTTTGGCGTCGTTCCCCGGCGCCGGCGCCACGTGCGAGGGATCGATCACCTCCCGATCGAAGGCCCCGTCCGGCACTCTGGGACGCGAGCCGCGCTCGGCTGCATCGACGGAGAAAACTTTCCGCGGGTCGAGGCAGACGAACTTGTCGTCGCCGGCCAGCAGCCGCAAGACCGGACCGTCGGTGATGTGCTCGTGCCGGTGAATCCGCCCCGTGGCCGGATCGGCGGCGTAGAGATCGGTTCCGCCGTCGACCGTTCCGTGACGTCCGGCGGCGAACCACGCTTGACCGCCGGCGATCAGCACGCCCCCCTCGACCGGCCAGGCCGATTCCAGTTGCCCGCGCACCACGATCCGGCGATCATGCCGCGCCCCACGGAACCGCCAGACGAGGTTTCCATCGTCGCTTCGCAGGCAATACACCCAGCCGTCGCTGCTGCCGAACAGGCACAGTCCGCCGTGGATCGTCGGCGGCACGGGCACTCGCCCTCCCGCCGTGTAGCTCCAGCGGACTTTGCCGGAATTCGCATCGAGCGCGAGAACGCGGTGTCCGTCGACGTCGGCGACGTACACGGCGTCGCCCGCCGCAGTCGGCGGGGAAAGCCGGCCGCCGATCTCCGCCGTCCACTTCGGCGCGAGCTTCCCGGCGACCGCGGCCGACGTGCGGTTGGTGCGGAAGCCGTCGTGGCGGTAGCACGTCCAGTCGGCGTCGCTGGTTGGCGCCGACGACTGGGGAGCGGCAGTCTGTCCGCGTTCGAATCGTGAAGGATGGTCGAACGCGACGGTCTCGCCCAACGGCGAGTCGGGAGTGCCGGACATGCCCACCAATCCGCGCAGATAGGTTCCGGTATATTGCGACCAGGAATACACCAGACCGTTGGCGGGAAACATGCCAAGCCGGCAACTGTTGTGGATCCCCGCGGCGCGATCGCAGAACGCGCCGTCCGCCGCGCTGACGAACTCCGCATGCCCCCCGATGAAATAGCGTTCGGTCCCTTGCGCACGGTGGCAGGCGTCGGTGACCAGGTCCTCTTCATCGTACTCGTAATTCTTCACCACCTCGCCGGTCGCCGGGTCGAGCCCTTGCCAGGCGAGCGCGCCTTTTCCGGACTCACCCGGCGGCCGCGGACGGCCGACGTGAATCCAGTACAGGCCGTTCTGGAAAAAGCCTTCATCATAGCTCGAACCCTTGTGCCGCTGAGGCCGCCCGCTGACCACAAGCTGATATTTCCGGCTCCACAAATGCTTGCCATCCTTCGCGGAGAAGGCATGCACGGCCTCGCCGGAACCTCCCTCGCCGACGATCAGCGTTCCCTCGCCGCACGCGCTCATCGCCAGCTTGACCCGTGAGTTCGGCGGCGGAGTGAAGTCATCCAGTTCGAACCGCCACCGCAATTCACCGGTCGAGAATCGCAGGCAGCCGAGAACCAACTTGCGAAAGTCGAGGAAATAGACATCGTCTCCGACCACGGCGACGTTGGGAACCGATCCGGTGGGCGCGATCTGCCATTCGGTGTTCTTCCAGAGCGACTTGCCGGTCGCGGCGTCGAGGCACCGCATCGACGGCCCGGCACGGTCTCCGGCGTACGTCAGCAGTTTGCCATCGACGAGCAGCGCCCACGCGGGATTCTTCGCTTCGTCGTAGCGATGCAGTTCCTTTCCGGTCGCGGCGTCGAGGGCCAGCAACTCTCCGCCGTCGTCGAGCACGGTGTAAAGCCGCTCGGGCGTGGCGATCATGGCCAGCGAGACGACCTTGTTTCCCGGCCGCTCCCACAGCAGCAGGCCGTTGTGCGCGTCGCGGGCGTAGAGGACCGGACGGGAAGGCTCAGCCTTGCGATGCGGCGCGTCGCTGAAGACGTAGAACAGCCGGCCTCCCGCCGAAACCACCCCGCCGGGGCCTTTCTCGCTCGTGGGCCACGTCACGCCGTCGATCCAGCGGAGCCACGTCGGCGGGCCGGCCAGTGTGTCTCGCGACAGGCGGTTCCCCTCGGGTCCGTAATTGAGATGCGTCCAATCATCCGCCCCCTCCGGGCGCGGCTTGACGATTTTCGCCCACACGCCGTGCCCTTCGATGATCCGGCGATCGCGAAAACCCGCGCCGTCCAAGGCGCGCTCCAGCGCCGCCTTCGCCGCGGGGCCGCGCGCGTCGCGCTGCCCAAGGTACGCCACGCCTTGCGGTGCCAGAACGCGCAATACTTCGGCCGGCGACAGCCCCTCCTTCAGCAGTGCGGCGAGATCGTCGGCGACGATCAGATTGACCAGCCCTTCCGCATAAGGAAGCCGATCGTATCCGGCGCGCTCGACCGAGATCGGCCCGTACGCGCCGTTCGACCGAAGTTCCTTGCGGACCTGGTCGACGCGGGCCGCGTCGGTGGAGAGGCCGTGGATGAGGAACTTGCCCTGCACCGCCAAGGCCGCTTCGAGCCGTCCGTCGCTCACGCCCAGATGGACGCACAGCCCTTGCGAAACTCCCGCCGACTCGACGATCTCCGCGGCGAGTGCCGAATCCCGCGTGGACGCTTCGGCCTCGGCGGCGTCCGCGGCCCGCAGGCCGGGCACAGCCAGCCGGGCGACTCCCGCGCACGCCGCGAGGGCCGTTGCGATCGTCAGCGAGAATCGAACGAACATACCAAGTCCAACCGCGCGCACGTCAGGTGCCATGGACGGATACTCCGAAGCGGGGATCGAACGAGCGTCTCGACGGCGTTGGCTGACGACAAAGCCGCGTCACCTTATACCGACACCTGTCGGTGGATACAAGCAAGCGGTCGGCGAATTTTCCGTGAACGAGTTCGCGGGAACGAGGGCCGGCGGACCGCCGGGGAGCAGTGACCGTTCCGGCGAACCGCTCTTGCTCAGATCGTCGCTCATCGCGTAACCTCCGCCGACGCGCTCGCCTGGGATGGCTGGCGCTGAACGAGCGCCGCGCGGCACGCGACCGGCCGCGGACACAGAGCGACCCGCCAAGGACGGCACGATGTACAAGCTCCTGCTCTGCCTGCGGTATCTTCGCACCCGCTACATCGCGCTGTCGTGCGTGTTGAGCGTCACGCTCGGCGTCGCCACGATGATCGTGGTCAACGCCGTGATGGCCGGCTTCAGCTTCGAAATGCAGGACCGCATCAAGGGGGTTCTGTCGGACGTGGTGATCGAGGCCAACAACCTCGACGGCACGCCCGATGCCGACGGACAGATGGCGAAGATCGACGAGGTCGCCGGCAAGTTCATTGCCGGCATGACCGCCACCGTCGAAGTCTACGGCATGCTCAGCTTCCAGTACGCCGGGCAATGGATCACCCGCCCGGTGACGATCATCGGCATTCGGCCGGCCGAGAAATCGAAGGTCGGACCGTTCGACACGTACCTCGATCGCTTTCAATCGATCAAGGAAGACGGCGTCGTCGTCCGCCCGCCGCTGTGCGATGCGGGCACGCCCGCGAATTGGAGTCTCACCGCCGAGGCCGATGAATATCGCCGCCGCTGGATCTGGCGGCAGCGAAACCTACTGATGAACGACGATCACCAGGAAGAGCGCGGTGGGATCTTCCCGCCGAGCGAGCGAACGTCGCGAGTCGAAGGCCCGCGAGGTTCGCAAGGCCCGCGCGCGTTCCCGCCCGAGACGGTCGCCTTGACGGGTGAAGTCCAGCCGGCTGCCGCCGAAACGCCGGCGGGCAACCGCAATCCTTATCTCCAGGAAGCGAGCGCGACCGAAGATGCGACGGACGACTCGGCCCGCGACTTCACCGGCTCGTTCCCGGAAGGGACCGATTCCGCTCCCCCCGACATGGTCGCCCCGTTCGCGGGAGGGACGAATTCGGCTCCGTCCGACATGGTCGACCCACTCGAGCCGCTACGCGCCCGGTTGTACATCGGCGAGCAACTCGTGACGTTCATCGTCGAAGATCCCGAAACCGGCAAGCCGCGCAAGATTCGCATGGTTCGCCCGGGAGACGACGTGAAGATCAGCACGATCACCGCCGGACGCCCGCCGAACCCGGTGCACTTCAACGCCACCGTGGTCGACACCTTCAACAGCGGGATGAGCGAGTACGATTCGAGCCTCGTGTTCTGCAACCTGGAATACCTGCAAGAAGCCCGCGGGATGATCGACCCGGGCACCGGCACGCGGTCGATCACCTCGGTGCAGATCAAGCTCAAGAACTACGACGACGCCGAGGAAGTCGTCCGGCGGTTGAAGGCCGCCTTTCCCCCCGGACTGTACACCGTGCGGACGTGGGAGCAGAAGCAAGGCCCGCTGCTCGCCGCCGTCGAGGTCGAAAAGGCGATCCTCAACGTGCTGCTGTTCCTGATCATCGCGGTCGCGGGCTTCGGCATTCTGGCGATCTTCTTCATGATCGTCGTCGAAAAGACCCGCGACATCGGCATCCTGAAGGCGCTCGGCGCCAGCTCGCACGGCGTGATGACGATCTTCCTCTCCTACGGCCTCGGCTTGGGCGTGGTGGGCGCGGGAGCGGGCGTGGTGTTGGGCCTGCTCTTCGTGACGTACATCAATCAGATCGAAGATTTTCTGACCTGGCTCACCGGGCGGAAAGTCTTCGACGAGGCGATCTACTATTTCCCGGAGATCCCCACGTCGATCGAACCGTTCACGGTCACCTGGATCGCGCTCGGCGCGATGGCGATCGCGGTGCTGTCGAGCATCCTCCCCGCCCGCCGCGCCGCCCGCCTGCACCCGGTGGAGGCGCTGCGGTTCGAGTGACACGGTTAGCCGCGACCCGACAGGGGAGCGCGGTGAGTTGCGAGTCGAGGGTCGAGGAGCATGGCCGCTTGCGGTTTCGCGCCGCTGGCGCGAAA
>JBBDNT010000064.1:0-7098 GCA_040877445.1 Planctomycetaceae bacterium | reverse complement strand
GTTGTAGTGCATCATGTCGCCGCCGAAGTCGCCGGGGCGGGTGACGCCGAGGATGGCGTTCATGTTCGCCCCGTCGACGTACACGAGTCCGCCCACGTCGTGCAGCATCTGCGAGACCTTGGCGATCTGCCCCTCGAACAGGCCGAGCGTGTTGGGGTTCGTGATCATGAACACGGCGGTCCGCTCGTCGAGTTCGGCCGCGAGCCGTTCGAGATCGACCAGCCCGCTGGACGAGGCGGGAAGCTGCACGCACTCGAACCCCGCGAGAGCAGCGCTCGCCGGGTTCGTCCCGTGCGCGCTCGCCGGAAAGATGACCCGCGTGCGGTCTTCGCCCTTGTCGCGAAAGTAGGCCGACGCGACGAGCAGCGCCGCGAACTCGCCCTGCGCGCCGGCGGCGGGTTGCAGCGAGACGGCGGGCAGCCCGGCGATCTCGGCGAGCATTTCCTGCATCTCGAACAGGATCGCGAGCATCCCCTGCGAATCTTCTTCGGACTGATAGGGATGCAGGTCGCCGAGACCCGCGAGCTTCGCCAGCCGCTCGTGCCGCTTCGGGTTGTACTTCATCGTGCAACTGCCGAGCGGGTAGAAGTGCGTATCGACCGACATGTTGAGCGTCGAGAGATTGGCGAAGTGCCGCACGACGTCCGGCTCGGCGAGTTCCGGCAGCCGCGGCGGCGCGGCGGCCAGATGCTCGGCCGGCAACAAATGGTCGATCGGCCGCTCGGGCACGTCGCTGGCTGGAAACAGCGCAACCCGGCGACCGGGGACGGAGAGTTCGGTGAGAAGACGGGTGGCGGTGGGGTTGCGCATGGGGGGAAGTAGTTACGAGTTACGGGTTACGAGTTATTGCTTGAAGCGTTTGCTGTAGTGATCGGCGAGATGTTCTGCCGTTTTAGCGCTCGGCCGGCGCGTCAGATTCTTTCCCTTCAGCCCGAAGATCCGTCGTTCGGCGGCGGGCAATCGCGGCGAAACGAGCAGCTTTCCGTTGGCGTCGAAAGAGATCAATCCGGCATCGAACAGGGCATCGAGACTCGCGACGAGCGGCAGTCCATTGTGCGGGTCGAGCCGCTGCTGATCGTTCGATTCGCGCCAAGGTTTGATATGCGACGCCCGGATCGCTTCGTGCGCGACGGAACCCGTCACGCAGCAGCGATTGTCCCAAAGACGCAGCACTGCCGTCCGAAAACCGCCTTGGCCGATTCTTGCTTCTGTCAAGACAACCGCCGTCGTCGAATCGATCTCGCCGCGAAGTTTCCGCTGGGCGATCACATCCAAATCCGCAGACACCGTCCGGCGCATTTCGTCGCCAGGAAAATATTCACCGTTGACCCAATGTCCGATTACCTGGCGCGAACCGCCTCCTTTCGGATGTTGATAGCACAGCCCGGAATACGGGTGGTCGAACCCGAGAAAACGATAGTGCGGTGGAGTGTCATAATCATATTCAAACATCGGCCTCTTCTTGTTGAGGAGGACGTCCTTGTTCTTTCGATTGTAGCAATAGTCGCGTGCGTTGACACTTCCGCGTTCTGCACCGCATTCCTCCACTACCTGCTCTTCTATTTCCGCCGGATGAAGTGGTCGATTCCCATACTGCTTCTGCAGACGACGGGCGACCTGCTCCATCGTCCGTTCGATCAATTGCATCTTTCCGGATTTACCTGACTGCGCCTTCTTCATCGTAATTCGATGCTCGCTCAATTTGAGGCGATCGGTGCTCAGTCCGCCCAGTTCTCGACGTTCAAATCGGGCACTTGACGGAAGTGCTTCAAGTTCCGCGAGACGAGCGTGGCCCGGTTCGCGATCGCGATCGATGCGATCAACAGATCGGCCCGGCCGATCTTCTTCAGCTTCTTCTGAGTCCGCAGGTCGTCGAAGCGATTGGCGGATGCTGCATCGATCGGAACGATGTCCAATGTTGCCATATATGCCTCATTGCGGTCCAGCCATTCCTGCGCGACGAGCAACCGCTGACCATCGGAGGCGGTGAGGATCGAGGCGAATCGGCCTTGCAGCACTTCGATCCGCGTGATGATCGGGATCGCGACAGTCTCTTCGGAATTCCGAACTCGTTCGGTCAGGCGAGGATGCCCGTTCATCAACAGCGACAGTGAGTCGGTGTCGAGGAGAGTCATTCGACGTCCTCCGTGATCGGCCGTCCCCGTTGCCGGTATGCTTCACGCACGATCTCATCGAGAAAAGGATCGTCCTTGAACGCGCCGGCCATGTTCAGCAGGGCCGCTTTTCCCGATGGCTTCGAAGGTGTTCCCAGCCACTCGTTCACCGCGCACTTGAGGAACCGCCACTCCCCGTCGATGAGCCGGCCCGGCAGACCCTCCGGGCCGATCGAATGCATAACCGCCTCCTCCGACACGCGGAGGTACGCGGCCGCCTCAGCCAGCGTGAGGACTTCGCCGGGGGCCGACTTCGGCGGCGACGGTGTCGATCGCTTCGGTTTCGGCTTCGGTTTCGCCCGGGGGCGGGTTCTGGTCTTTCCGGCTGGCATCCGCACGACTCCCAATCGAAACCGTCAAACCGAAACACTCACTTCGCCTGCCTCGATCGACGGCTCCGGAATCGGCTCACCGTGCAACCGCAGGCCTTCGACATGGAATTCGATCGCTTCACGAATCAACTGCTCGACTTCGCTTCGCGTATCGCCAGCGGCAATGCACCCCGGCAAGTCGGGAACATAAGCTGACCAGTTCCGAAGGCCCCGCTCGTAGATCACCGTGTATTGCTTCATGGCGTCTGATCCATTCCTCGTTCCCAAGCTCCGCTTGGGAACGAGGGTCTTGGAAGCTCCGCTTCCCGATTCTCGAAGCGGAGCTTCGGGGGAGTGCGTGCCCAAGCGGAGCTTGGGAACGAGGTGGCTGAATGGTGGCGCCTCAACTCGACAACGCCGCCGCCAACCGGTCGATTTCTTCCTTCGTGCGTTTTTCCGTCACCGCGATGAGCAACGCGTCGTCGGTCTTCGCGCCGCTTTCCTTGGCCAGCCGCGGGAAGCGCGACAACGCCGGGCCGATGTCGAAGCCGCCGGCGCGGGCCTTTTCCAACACCTGCTTCGTTCCGCCGGAGCACCGCACCGCGAACTCCTTGAAGAACGGGCGGTCGAACAGGAGTTCCAGGCCGTCGATCTTCGACAGTTCGTCGGCCACGTAATGCGCCTTGCGGCAGCAGAGTTCCGCGACTTCGCGCAGTCCCTGCGGGCCGACCAGCGACAGGTACACCGTCGCCCGCAGCGCGAGCAGTCCCTGATTCGTGCAGATGTTGCTCGTCGCCTTCTCGCGGCGGATGTGCTGCTCGCGGGCTTGAAGATTCAGGACGAAACAGCGGCGGCCTTCGCGGTCCGTCGTCTGGCCGATCAAGCGGCCCGGCATCTTGCGGACGAACTCCTCGCGGCAGGCGAGCATGCCGAGATACGGCCCGCCATATTGCAGCGGAATGCCCAGCGGCTGCCCCTCGGCGACGGCGATGTCGGCCCCGTAATCACCCGGCCGCTTCAACAAGCCGACGGAGATGGGGTCGAACGACACGACGGCGAGCGCTCCCTTGTCGTGTGCCGCCTGCACCAGCGCCTGCACGTCTTCGAGCGAGCCGAAGAAGTTGGGATGCTGAATCACCAGGCAGGCGGTGGTGTCGTCGATGGCGTCCGCGACGCGATTGGGATCGGCGGTTCCTTCCGGCGTGGGGACGACGACGACGTCCCCCTCGACGTGCATCAGGTAGGTCCGCAGAACCTGGATGGATTCGGGATGCACCGAGCCGAGGACGGCGACCTTGCCGTGCCGCCCGTTGGCCCGCATCGCCATGAAGGCGGCCTCGCTGACGGCGGTGCCCCCTTCGTATAGGCTGGCGTTGGAGACGTCGAGACCCGTCAGTTCGCAGACGAGCGACTGATACTCGAAGAACGCCTGCAAACTCCCCTGGCTGGCTTCCGCCTGGTAGGGGGTGTAGGCGGTGTAGAACTCGCCGCGGCCGACGAGTTCATCGACCGCCGCGGGCACGAAGTGATCGTACGCCCCGCCCCCTTGCAGGCAAACGCGCGAGCCGGCGCCGGCGTTGCGGGCGGCGAGGGCGCGCATCTCGGCCTCGAGTTCCATCTCGCCGAGAGGCGAGGGCAACTCGAGCGGCCGCGTGAGCCGCAGATCGTCGGGAATCTGGCGGAACAACTCCGCCACGCTCGCGGCCCCGATGGCCGCGAGCATTTCCTGTTGCTGGGGAGAGGTGTTGAAGAGGTAGGGCATGAGTCGTCGGTGGTCCGCTGTCGGTTGTCGTGAATCTTTCGCTTTTCGATCGATGTCCGCACCGCCGTCATTCCCGCGAAAGCGGGAATCCAGTGCGATGCACGGACGGTGATCCCATTGGTGGCCGCCTTGGCGATTGCTGGATTCCCGCCCCCGCCTCCGCGAGGGCAGGCGCTGCGCGGGAATGACGATTCCGGGGGTAACTCAGCGGAAACGAAAGGATTCCCAAGCTCTCAGTAGTCCGTTGTCGGTCGGCAGTTGCCAAGTCGTCAACGGACAACGGACAACGGACGACGGACAACTCACCAATCAGTGCTCGTCGCTCTTCACGTGGGCGTCGTAGGCCGCCTTGTCCATCAGCGCGTCGAGCTGGCCGGGGTCGCCGAGTTGGATCTTCACCATCCAGCCCTTGACGAACGGATCGTCCGAGAGGATCGCGAGGTCGTCGGCGAGCTTCTCGTTCACCTCGACCACTTCGCCGTCGACCGGGGCGTACAAGTCGCTCACCGCCTTGACGCTTTCGACCTCGCCGAACGGCTCCCCCTGGGCGACCTTCGTCCCCTTCTTCGGCAGCTCGATGTGCACGAGGTCGGTCAATTGCTCGACGGCGAAATCGGTGATGCCGATCGTCGCGACGTTCCCCTCGACGGCCACCCATTCGTGCGAGGCGGCGTATTTCAGTTGATCGAGATCCATCGGCAGAATGACTCCGCAGGGGGCGTTCGGATAGGGAATACAGCCGGCGCGCTGCCACGATACTCGGAACGGACGGAAGTCGGAAGGGAGTCGCGGCGAAATCGCGTCTCGCACCTCCGCAGGACGGATGGCGGACCGGTCCTGCGGAACGCATCATTCGATCGCGCGACGCACCGGGGGGCTTACGCCCCCAGCTCGCCGCGCTGTTCCGCTTCGAATTGGGCGATCTTCTCGATGCGGCGGGCGTGGCGGCCTCCTTCGAAATCGGTGTTCAGCCAGATTTCGACCATCCGATTGACGAGCGTGTCCCCCAGCAGGTCGGCCGACAGGCAGAGCACGTTGGCGTCGTTGTGCAGGCGGCTCATCTGGGCGGTGAGGTCGTCGTGGCAAGGGGCCGCGCGGACGCCGGCGAACTTGTTCGCGACGATGCACATGCCCATTCCCGTGCCGCAAATCAAAATCCCGCGCTCGGCTTCCCCGTTCGAGACGGCGCGGGCCACGGCGGCGGCGAAGTCGGGATAATCCACGCTGTCGCCGGAATTCGGCCCGTAATCGAGCGCATCGTGGCCGAGCTGCGTCAACAGGGGAAGAATCTTTCCCTTGACGGCGTAACCGCGATGGTCGCTGGCGACGGCGATCTTCATGGTCGTTCGGACGGACTCCCTTCGAGTTCGAGTTGGTCGAGAATGGCCCGCAAGTGGCGGTCGATCTCCCGCTCGCAAGCCTGATAGTCGCTGAAGGTTCCGCCGATCGGATCGGGGACGTCCCCCCCGTCGCGCGACAACAACTCCGCCCGGGACGCAACGTCGGGACGGAAATCGAGGATCATCTGCAAATGGCCGCGCGTCATCGCGAAGATGCGGTCGGCCTGGTTCAACAACTCTTCGGTGAGAGGCTGGCTTTGGTGGGCGTTCAGGTCGACGCCCCGCCGTCCCACCAGTTCGATCGCTTCGGGACTGGCGGGGGCGCCGGGCGCGGCGGAAAGTCCCGCCGAGGCGGCCACGTAACCCCGATCGTACAGTTCCGCCTCCGTGCAATCCAGACGCTCGGCCAGCAACTTGCGAAACAGGGCCTCGGCCATCGGGCTGCGGCAGGTGTTGCCCGTACACACGAAAAGGAACAGGCTGCCCGCCATCCGTCTCAACGACGATTCCCCCAACACGCCCGGCCGGCCGACCCGCCAGCGGTTTCCATCCACGGTCACGACGGTGGACGGCTCCCCGTAACGCGCCGGGCCGTCGTCGACGATCAAGGCCGACTCGTCGGCGAAACGGGCGAGGGCTTCTTCGGCCGTGCGCGAGCCGCCGGCGGAAAGTGCTTCCGAAACGCCGACGGGGTTCGCCGCATTCCGGTCCAACTCGCCGATCGCCACCAGCGGCGCGGGAAGTAAACGCAGCACCGCTTGCGGCACCGGGTGGGCCGGGCACCGGAACCGAAACGCGGCCGCGGCCCGCGCGGCTTCCGGCAACGCGTTGCCGATGCCGCATTCGACGGGCAGAGAGAATTCGATCACGAGCGGTCCCGGCCAGCCGCGGCGGGCGAGTTTCCGCCCCACGCCAGGCATCTCGGGAACATGATCGAGGATCTGGTCGGTCGCGCCGATGAGGAATTCGGCCTGGTCGCCGCCCGTTCTCGACCGGCCGCTCCCATTTCCTCCGACGGCATTTCCTTCGACAAGTCGCCGGACCGCATCGCCGCAAGTCGCTTGCGCGCAGGCGAGATAGTACGTTTCCGTGGGAAGGACGACGATTTCCCCCTGGGAAAGAAGCTGGACGGCCCGATGGATCACGTCCCGGGGTGCGTCGGCGTTCCTGAGATCCACGACCTGAGACATTCCGCGGGCATCCTGACGGCGCGGCGGCACCGTGATATCGTTCGTCGGGAAGCGGATTCGACCGGCATCCACCGGCACAGCGTGGCTCCGGCCAGGAATCAGGGCAGAGCGAGCCGATCGGATCGGGACGGAGTGAACGCGGAATGTCGAATCCGGATAACGATGGGGGGAACTCGGGGGGCGAGGGGCTGCCCACCCCGACGATCCACTATAGTCCTCCCCCCCCGGGCGTTCAAGCCGCCCCCGCCGACCGACTTTCGCGGGGTGCGGCAAGAGTTCCTGGCGACGCCAATCTCTGTGGCGATGGGTGGCGGGGGCGCT
>JBBDNT010000063.1:0-7123 GCA_040877445.1 Planctomycetaceae bacterium | reverse complement strand
CCCGAGCGGAGCTGGAAGACAACACTTTCGACCCACGGATTCTGGCGAAGACCCCTTCTTCTTTGCGAACCTTTGCGTTCTTTGCGCCTTTGCGTCGAAATGAAGGAACTATGTGGCGGCGGCGGCGAGCATGCGCTTGTCGATCTTGCCGTTGCCGGTTTTCGGGAGCGTTTCGCGGATTTCGAGGTGCTTGGGGATCATGTAGTCTTCCAAGTGGGCGGCGCAGTGCCGCAGGAGGTCGCGTTCGCTTGCTTCGTGTTCGGCTCGCAGCGTGACGAGCGCCTTGACCGCCTGGCCGAGGATTGGGTCGGGCACGCCGATCACGGCCGCCTCCGCGACGGCCGGGTGCGAGTGCAGCACGTTCTCGACTTCCTTGGGGCTGACCTTCTCGCCGCGGCTCTTGACGATGTCGTCCTTTCGGCCCACGAAGTACAGCCATCCTTCGTCGTCGGCGCGGAACAGGTCGCCGGTGTGCAGGATCATTTCGTTCGGCAGCGGTCCGGGCTTGAGTCGCTCGGCGGTCGCCTCGGGAAGTTCCCAGTAGCCCTTCATCACGTTCGCTCCGCGGACGACCAGCTCGCCGACCACGCCCGGACCGACGCGGTTTCCCGCGTCGTCGACGATGTAGACCTCTTCGTTCGGCATCCCGCGGCCGACGGAATCCGGGCGAATGTCGAGCTGCTCCGGCGGAAGGTACGACACGCGCTTGCATTCCGTGAGGCCGTACATCGAAAACAGCCGGGCCGCCGGGAACAGGTTCCGCAGACGTTGAATGTGTTCGGTGGGGAGCACGGCCGCGGTGTTCGTGAGGAACCGCAACCGCGAGAAGTCGTATTTCGAGAGATCGGTCTGCAGCAGGATCGCGGCGATCGTGGGAACGATCGGGAACCCGGTGACGCGCTCGCGGACGATCGTCTCGAGAATCGAATGCGGGAACGCGAACGACTTTTCGAGGACGAGGGTTCCGCCCAGCTTGAAGGTCATCAGCACCTGGTACAGGCCATAATCGAACGAGATCGGCAGGAGGCCGATGACGATGTCGTCCTCGCGCATTTCGAGGTAGGTCGTGATCGACGTGGCGGCCGCGACCATGTTGAGATGCGTGAGCATCACCCCCTTCGGGTTGCCCGTCGAGCCGGAGGTGTAGATCAACGCGGCGAGGTCGATGTCGATGCACCGCTTCTCGGGCGGCGTCGCGCGATCGGCGAACGCGGCGAGCTGCTCGTCGAACTGCACGAACCGCTTGCGGGCGTCGTGCGGCTCGGCGGGAGTTTCGCCCACGCCCATCACGATCCGCAAGTGCGGCGTTTCGGACCAGAGGGAATCGAGCGTGCGGAGTTTGCGTCCCGGTGCGATCAGCGCGGCCGCTCTCGAGTTGTTGAGAATGTACGCCAGCTTGTCGGCCTTGGTGGTCGGATTGACCATCAGGAACACGGCCCCGGCCTTGAGCGCCGCGAAGATGGCGATCACCGCTTCGACGTCGTTGTCGAGATGGATCGCCACGCGGTCGCCACGCTCGACGCCGAGCTCGATCAGGGCGTGGGCGAGAAGGTTCGCCCGGGCCTCGACCTCGGCATAGGTAAACCGCCGCTCGCCGCAGACGAGAGCGGTCTTCTCGGGAAATCGGGCGGCACTGCGTTCCAGGAATGCTTCAAGCTGCACGAGGGCGTCTCCGGAAGGGCGGGCGTATTGGCGATTCGATTTCTGACAGAAAAATTGATGACAGAAAAATGACAAGAAGGAGGAAGGAAGAAGGTGTTCGAGACGTATTCGCTGATCTCCCTTTCCTTCGTTCTTGTTTTTCTGTCATCAATTTTTCTGTCAGAGGCCTTCGGTCAAGCAAGCTGCGTCGCTGCGGCGAGCTTGCGCTCGATGAATGCGACGAGGTTGTGGATCGTGTCGAGGTTCTGCGGCACGAGTTCGTCGTCGGCGATCTTCACCTGGAAGTCGGCTTCGAGGAACGTCACGAGCTCGAGCACGCCGGTCGAGTCGATGATGCCCTGCTGCACGAGCGATTCGTCCGCCCCGAGGCGGTTCGCGTCTTCACCGAACAGGAAATTCTCGCCGATGAAGCCGCGGATGCGATGGTCGATTTCGGTCATGGGGGTGTCGTACAGGGGGTGAATGGATTGGAGGTGAAGATTTCGACGCAAAGCCGCAAAGAGCGCAAAGGTACGCAAAGAAGGCGGGAAAGGATCAGGAAGGCCGAATGCGAGCCGTCCCGGTCGGTCCCGGCTGAATGAGATTCGTCGTCTGAGTCATGGCGTGTCAGTGGCGCATCAATCATCTTCCTCTCTCTCTCTCTCTCTCTCTCTCTCTTTCTCTCTTTCTCTCTTTCGTGTCTTCGTGGCTCCTCCCGGCCTTACTTCGCGATCCTTTGCGCTCTTTGCGGCATTGCGTCGAAGCCCTTCACCTTCACCGAGCGGGTCTCGACGAACTGGTCGACCACGAGTTGCGTCGAGAGGATGCCGACGAGGGCCATGTTGTCGCGGGCGCTGGTGACCTTTCCCTTGCGGGCCTTTTCGACGAGCCGCGAAACCGCGAGCGGGTCGAAGAGCGCCGCTTCACGGATGCGTTCCGGCGACAGCAGCTCGTCCACGTAGTCGAACGACAGGGGCGACTCGGGCGTGCCGAAGAAGCTGCGGGCGTCGGGTGCGCGATACGGCTGCTTCGGCCGGGCGAGGATCGATTCCGGCACGAACGACTTCGCGATTCGCTTCAGCAGATATTTCTCGTCCAGCCCCTTCATCTTCAGGCGCGGCGGCAGCTTGGCGGCGAACTCGGCCACCCGCACGTCGAGGAACGGGAACCGCCCCTCCACCGAGTGCGCCATCGCCATCCGGTCTCCCTGCGACGAAAGAATGTAACCCGGCAGCAGGTACTTCGTTTCGATGTACTGCGACCGGCAGAACGCCGGCCAATCGCCGAACGCCGCCGGCAACCGCGACGCCATTTCATCCGCCACGTCGCGACCCGCGATCTCCGCTTTCACGTCGGCCGACAGAAACTGCTTGATCCACGAGGTGAGTTCCCACCGCGGCAGATGCGAGAAGAAGGGACTCGCCGCGTCTTCGGACCGCACGCGGAAGAACGCTTGCAGGTAGGCGTCCGGTTGCGACCGAATGCCCGGCATGTACGGGTAGAGTTGCCGCAGCAGTTGCGGGCGGAGCTTCGATTCCGGCTGGCGCGCCCAGAATCGGCGGACCTTCGCCTCCTTGAAGATGTCGTAGCCGCCGAGCATTTCGTCGGCCCCTTCGCCGGTGATGACCACTTTGTAACCCTGCTCGCGGACCAGCCGCGACAACAGGAACAGCGGCGCGGGGGCGGTGCGGAGGATCGGCCTTTCGGCGTGGCGGATCACCTCGGGGAACGCGCGGCCGATGTCGGCGTTCGTCACCCGCAGCTCGTGATGCTCGGTGCCGAGACGTTCGACGACTTCCCGCTGATAGCGGCTCTCGTCGAATTCCGCATCCTCGAAGGCGACGGAGAACGTCTTGAGCGGCGCGTCGGTGAAGTGGCGAATCAGGGCGGTCGTCAGTGACGAGTCGAGACCGCCGCTGAGGTACGCGCCGACGGGCACATCGGCCCGCAGCCGCAGCTGCGTGGCGTCGATCAGCAGTTCCAGGAGTTCGTCGGCGTAGTCGTCCTCGCCGCGGCTCGAATCGCCGGCGGAGTAGTCGATGTTCCAGTAGTCGCGAACGACTTCGCGGCTGCGGTCGAGCAGCAGCGAGCAACCGGGGGGCAGCTCGTGGATGCCGCGGAAGATCGTTCGCGGCGGGACCGTCGCCCAGGTGGTGAAGATTTCATCGAGGGCGAGCGGGTCGATCTCGGCCCGCACGCCGGGATGCGCGAGCAGCGATTTGATCTCGGAAGCGAACACGAACTCGCCGGAAGCGGTCTTCGTATAAAAGAACGGCCGCACGCCGAGCCGGTCGCGCGAGGCGAACAGGCGCTGCAGCCGCGTGTCCCAGATGGAGAAGGCCCATTGGCCGTTGAACCGTTCGACGCAGCCCTCGCCCCACTCCTCGAAGGCGTGGACGATGACCTCGGTGTCGGAGCGGGTGGCGAAACGGTGTCCGCGGGCCTCCAGCTCGGCATGCAGCTCGCGGTAGTTGAAGATTTCGCCGTTGAAGGTGATCCACAGCGTGCCGTCTTCGTTGGAGAGCGGCTGCGCGCCCCCGGCGAGATCGATGATGCTCAGCCGGGCATGGGCCAGGCCGCAGGCGTCGCCGCTCCAGATCCCTTGGGCGTCCGGCCCGCGATGAGGAACGCGGGAGATCATCGCGTGGAGCGAATGGTCGTTCGGACGCAGGCCGTCGAACCGCACGATCCCGCAGATGCCGCACATGGAGTGAAATCCGCACAGGCGTAACGGCAGTGGGGACGTCGATCCGCACTGATGGCCGAAGCTGGTGACAAGACGTCTGGACGCAATGAGAAAATCGCGTACCGAAACTTCGGTCACGGGCGCGAATTGTCAAACCGCCGAAGCGCGCCGCGGCGAATCGCGGCGAAAAGAGTGAGTTCGACGTACCGAATTCTCCACCACCGCCGGCGCGGATCGCGTCTCGTCGCGGTCGGGCACGTCGCATTCCGTCAACATGACGCGGCGCGCGGTCGCAAGCCGGCAACACGAGGCGGCGGACCACGTCCGTTGACAGCCGGCCGCCGATCGAGTCTGCTGTGGCCCGAGTTCGTCGTCGTTCGATGGACGAGTTCACTGTTCGCGGAGGCGGTTCTCATGGCCGAATCATCGACACCGGAGCCTTCCGATTCATCGCGACCGAACCCGTCGCGCGAGGCGGGAAACCAGCGGCCGCCGGCGGTCCGCGACGTGCGCGGCTACTGGCGGGCGAATCGCAACCTGATCGCCGTGTTGCTGACGATCTGGGCGACCGTCTCTCTGGGGTGCGGCGTGCTGTTCGTCGAGCAACTCAACGAATATCGCATCGGCCGTTTGCCGCTGGGCTTCTGGGTCGGCCAGCAAGGTTCGATCTTCCTGTTCGTGCTGCTGGTCTTCGTGTACGCCTTCGCGATGGACCGCTTGGATCGGAAGTATGGAGTGAAAGAGTGACGAGTTACGAGTGACGAGTGACGAGTGACGAGCAAAGCGAGTCGCACTCGGTACTCGGTACTCAGGTAACTCGTAACTCGCAACTCGCAACTCGTCCCCCCCCATGCCGCTGTTCGCTCAAACCGCCGAACCGTACGACGCCGTCAGCGTGTGGACCTTCACGCTGGTGACGATCACCTTCATGCTCTATCTGTACATCGGCTGGCAGAGCCGTGTGCGGGAGACGCAGGGGTTCTATGTGGCGGGTCGCGGGGTGCCGGCGATCGCCAATGGGGCCGCCACCGCCGCCGACTGGATGAGCGCCGCCTCGTTCATCGGCATGGCGGGGTCGATCAGCTTTCTGGGATACGACGGCGCGGTTTACCTGATGGGCTGGACCGGCGGGTACGTATTGCTGGCGCTGCTCCTGGCGCCGTACCTGCGGAAGTTCGGCAAGTACACCGTCCCCGATTTCGTCGGGGCCCGCTACGACAGCGACGCCGCCCGCGTCGTCGCCGCGCTGTGCGCGATCTTCGTCTCGCTGACGTACGTCGCCGGGCAGATGCGGGGGGTGGGGATCGTGTTCTCCCGGTTTCTGGAGGTGGAGATCTGGCAGGGAGTGGTGGTGGGGATGGTGATCGTCGCCTTCTTCGCCGTGCTGGGGGGAATGAAGGGGATCACTTGGACGCAGGTGGCGCAGTATTTCGTGTTGATCGTCGCGTTTCTGCTTCCGGCCATCGCCCTCTCCCGGATGCTGACGGGCAGCCCGGTGCCGCAATGGGGACTCGTCACCAGCGACATCGCCGAACGGCTCAACGGGATCCAGACGGAACTGGGATTCAAGGAGTACACGCGGCCCTTCGCTCATAAGTCCCGGCTCGACGTGCTGTGCATCACGCTCGCGCTGATGGTCGGGACGGCGGGCTTGCCGCACGTGATCGTCCGTTTCTACACCGTCCCCAGCGTGCGGGCGGCGCGGTTCAGCGCCGGCTGGGCGCTGTTGTTCATCGCCCTGCTGTATACGACGGCGCCGGCACTGGCGCTCTTCGCCCGCTACAACCTGATCACGTCTCTGCATGGAAAGACCGTCGCCGAGGTCGAACAGCTCCCCTGGGTCGAACAGTGGACCAAGACCGGCCTGCTGATCTACGCCGACAAGGACGGCGACGGCCGGCTCGCCATCGCTCCCGAGAACGCGTTTCTCAAGAACGCGGCGGGGAAATTCGACCGGACCTTGCCCAATCCGGAGAGCCGCAACGAAATCCATCTCGATCAGGACATCATCGTCCTCTCGACTCCCGAGGTGGCCCGGCTCGCCCCCTGGGTGATCGCGCTGGTCGCCGTCGGAGGTCTGGCGGCCGCGCTGTCGACCGCGGCCGGACTGCTGCTGGTGATCTCCTCGTCGGTGGCGCACGACCTCTACACGCACTTCATCGACCCGCACGCGCCGGAGCGCCGCCGCGTGTTCGTGGGGCGGATCATGATTCTCGTGGCGATCCTGTTCGCCGGATACTTCGGAATCAACCCGCCCGGATTCGTGGCCGAGGTCGTCGCCTTCGCCTTCGGGCTGGCGGCGGCGAGCTTCTTCCCGATCATCCTGCTGGGCATCTTCGACGCGCGGACGAATCGGCAGGGGGCGATCGCCGGGATGCTGGTGGGCATCGCCTTCACCGCGTTCTACATCGTCGGCAACCGCTGGGACGTGATGTTCGGCGTCGTCCGCCCGGAGGACTACGTCGCCCCGTGGTACATGACGCGGTGGTGCTTCGACATCTCGGCGGAGGGGATCGGCGCGGTGGGCTGCCTGTTGAACTTCGCGGCGGCGCTGGTCATCGGCCGCCTCACCCCGCCCCCCCCCGAGCACGTGCGGCAACTCGTGGAAGACGTCCGCATTCCCGCGGGCGCGCATGAACCGGAGGCCCACTTCGACGAGTCGGACGCGGAGGCGGATTGACGGCGGCGGGGGAGGCAATTAGAAGTCGATAACGCTTCACCCGAATGGCGGGATGACTGTCTTCGTAGCGGAATTCGCAAGAATTCCGAGATTCGCCATCGAGCGTCGATTCGTCG
>JBBDNT010000062.1:722-7126 GCA_040877445.1 Planctomycetaceae bacterium | reverse complement strand
GTTACGAGTTACGAGTTACGAGTTACGAGTTACGAGTTACGAGTTACGAGTTACGAGTTACGGGCGTTCCGATCGCTGCCGCCTGCCGACTGCTTACTGCCGACTGCCGACTGCCTACTGCCTCAGGTCCGAAACCACCGCAGCGCCGCGACTTCTCCCAGCAGGCACATTGCGCACGCCAACGCCAGCCAGGTCCAGAGGCGGTCCGCTCCGTCGTCTTCGGCCGCCAGGGCCGAGCGGTAGCGGACCTGACGATCGCCCGCGAGGCGGGTCTCGAACACCTCCGCCGAGAGGGCCGAAAGGTCCGCCTCCTCCGCTGGGATGCCTGTCGCCAATGCGAACACCGTCGCGTTGCCGCGCCGCACTTCATAGACGCCGGGAGGCGCGGCGTGCGGCATTCGCCAGACGACCCCCGTCCCCTCCAGGACGAGTTCGCCCGGGGCGACGTCTTGCGCGGCGGGATCGAGTTCGTCGCGCGAACTTCCGCTCGGCGGGCGAACCCGATCGACGACCAGGCCGTGCGTTCCGCCCGCCGAACCGGGCAGCGTCACCGCGAGTGGTTCGCCCGCGGGGAACTCCCGTGAATCGCCGCGGCCGCCGAGCAGATCGCTCACCAGTTCGTCGAGCAGGGGAACGAAAAGCTCGGAGCGGTGCAGGTTGGAGTGCTCGAGGTCGGCGTTCAAGACCGCCAGCACGCCGGCGTCCGCCGAGGTTCGCACCAGGCATGCCGTGCGGTCGTCGAAGGTGGCGAGCACGTCGTCGGCCAGCCCCGACTCGAGCCGTCGCGACGTCAAGCCGCCGGAGAATCGCAGCGGCGCGATCGCCGCCGAGAGTTGGTCGCCGAAGATCGCGAACGGTCCGTCGTCGCGGCCGACTTCAGTGAGGAACAGATCCCGGCGGATCCGTCCCGCGGGGGGCGGGGCGAATTCGACCGGCATCTGCAAGCCGCCCCCCGCCGCCTGCGCGAGGAGCTTGAGGTTCGTCGCGTCGACCGGTTCGGCGGCGACGTACAGCACGCCGGTGCCGCGGCGGAGCATCGCCGCCAGATGGTTGATCGTCGCCTCGTCGAGCCTTCCAGGATGATCGACGACGACCAGATCGACGGTGGCGAGCGCGCGGAGGTCGAGATCGGCCGGAGTCATGCGGACGATGCGGGTCCGCGGCGGCGCCGCTGTTTCTTCCGCGGGCGACGCGGCGGCGTCGGGCGGACTTCGATCGTCGAACGGGGCCAACGCCCGCTCGAGATAGTAGCTCGACGAGGGACGCTCGCCCGCCCCCTGCCGCGTGAGCAGCGCGTACGTCGGGGGCGGGAGAACCTCGAGCACGCAGGGACGCCGGTCGTCGGCGGGGAGGGCGTCGTCGTTCCGCACGAGCCGGGCCTCTCCAACATGCCAGCCGGCTTGCCGCGGACGAATGGGCGTCGAGAGCGTGGCGACGCTCCGCGGCGGACACAGCCCTTCCAACCGGTACGTCGCATCGCCGAGGGTGACGTCCACCAGAACCTGCCGAGGCGTGGCGGAGAAGTTGCCGACGTCCGCCTGCAGCGGGAACTCCTGGTTCACCTCGGCTCGGCCGGCAGCGTACACGCGGAGCACGGCGAGGTTCGACGGCGGCGACTCGGGGGCGAGCGCCTCCAATTCGATCTTCGTGTCGGCGGGCAGCACGGAGAAGTCGGCCCGCGCCCAGTTGGACCGCTGCAAGTCGCTGAGAATCACCAGTTCGCGGCGGACGTCTTCGTCCCCCGCGCCAGCCAGCATGTCGCTCGCGAGGTTGAGGGCCGCTTGCACGTCGAGCCGCTCGGGCCGAGGCGCCGCCTCCGCCAGTTCCTCCCGCAGCGCCGCCAGGTTCGAAGCCGGCAGCGTGAATACCGGCCGCGGCCGCGCCGCGGCGAGGATCAGATTCGCCTTGAGCTTCGGTTCGTGCGCGAGCTTTCGCGAAGCGAGCGAGCGGCCGCGCTCGAACGTCTTCATGCCGGCGTGGACCGCGTCCATGCTGGCGCTGGCGTCGAGAATGACGACGCGGACGATTCCACCCGACGATTCCTCGGTCGCCGGCGCCCGATCCCCCAGCAACGGCCGCGCGACCGCCGCCGCGAGCAGCAACACGGCCGCGGTCCGCAGCGCCAGCACGACGAAGTCGCGAAGACGATACCGCGCCCGCCGCTGCCGCACCGCCTCGCGCACGAACCGCAACGTGGACAGCGGCCGTCGCACGGGCCGCGGCCGCGTGAGCCAATGCACGACGAACGGCAACGCCGCCGCCGCAACGCCGATCGCGATGGCCCAGGGATGGAGGAACATGGGTGGTCCGTTGTCCGTTGTCAGTGGGTGTGGGCGTGACTCTTCGTAGGATGGGCTTCAGCCCGTCCGCCTTGCGGTATCGTGCGGATTGGCGATTGATTCGATAGCTGATTGATTCGAAAGCTCTCGGCCATCAGTTGTAGAAAGTGAGAGATCTAGATCAGAGGTCGGGACCGTCATGTCGGAATCGTGAGGATGAGGAATACCGGTCGCCCCGAACGTCGCGCGCCCGCAACTGACAACTGACAACTGACAACTGACAATCAACCCCTTCTCTCCACCAGGAACTCGCCCAGCGTTTGCAGGTACGGGACCGCCGTCGAGATGCGGCGGTAGTCGCAGCCGTTCGCCAGCGACAGCGTGCGGACCATCCCCGCGTGCGCCTCGAACCGCTCCTGGTACGCGGCCCGGATTTCGTGCGGCGAGCAGTCCACCCGGCCGTCGTCTTCCAGCCCCTCGAAGCGGAACGCGGCCCCTTCCGGCAGCCGTTCTTCCTCGGGGTGAATCAGGTGCAGGATCACCACCTCCGACCGCCGGTGCCGGAACAGCCGCACGCCGGCGAACACCGTTTCGAGATCCTCCGCCAGAAAATCGCTCATCAGCAACAACACGCCGCGGCGTTCGGTGCGGCGGAAGAGTTCCTCGACCGCCGCGCCCATCTTCGCGGCGGGACGCGTGTCGATGTTCTCGATCACGCTTTGGACGTGGGCAGCGTGGCCTTGCGTTCCGCCCGTGGGAACGAATTCATCCAGCGTCGCGCCGAGCACGGCGACCCCCACCTGGTCCTGCCCCCGGACGATCACCTGCGACAGGGCGGTGGCGAGAAACTGGGCGTACTCGAGTTTGGATCCGGAATCGCGGCGGCGGCCGTTCGTTTCGCCGAACCGCATCGACCCGCTGGCGTCGATCGCCAGGGTGCAGAGCAGATTGGTTTCGTCCTGGTAGAGCTTGACGTAGGCCTTGCCGGTGCGGGCCAAAACCTTCCAGTCGAGCCGGCGGAGATCCTCGCCGCTGCTGTACTCGCGGAAATCGACGAACTCCCCGGCCCCACCCAGTTGCCGGGACCGATGCCGCCCGCTGTACGCCCCTTCGATGCGGTGCCGCGTGGCGAACCGCATATGCTCCAGCGCGGCGAGCGCCCGCAGGTCGAGATAGCGACTGGCGACGGCGGCGGTCATCTGTCACGTTCCGGTCTACTCGGGAAAGCCACCACGGATCACACGGATGGGCACGGATGAAGTCTCGTGAAAACTTCCGTTTCCATGTGTTGATATTTCAATCACGCCGGAAGTTCTGATTTCGATATTTCAATTTGATTCGATTAATCGACGGCGATCCAGATAATCCGTGTTGATCCGTGCAATCCGTGCAATCCGTGGTCGAGTTTTTGCGAATGAACTCGACTTGGCGTCCAGGAACTCGCATCAACGCACGACCCGCTTCCACCCGAGCTTTTCCTTCTTGAAGTTCAACAACAGCGCCAATCGCAGGTCGGTGATCGCCAAATAGCCGAGCATCTGCGCCAAGTGCCGCTCGTGAAACGTCTCGACGACTTTCGGATCGACGATCACCAGGTCGTCGATGATCAGGTCGGGAACCAGCTTTCCGATGTACCGGCCATCGTAATGCACTGGGAACTCCTTCTGCTGGCAGACTCGATGGCCCCTCTTCGTGAGTTCGATCACGAGGGCATTCTCGTAGAGCTTTTCATCGAGACCCGGCTTCAGCGTGTTGAGCACAGTCATCGCAGCGCCGATGATTCTCTCGCTGAGTTCCGCGTGAATCAGCGTCGAGTCCATCGACCGGCTCCCGAGACGTCACCGCGGATCACGAAACCTCACCACGGATTTCACGGATTCGCACGGATAAAAAAGACGGTAAGACTTTACTGGAGTGAAGCGGCTCGTCCGATGAATCGACGATCGATGGCGCATCGCGGAATTCTTGCGAATTCCGCTACGAAGGCCGTTGTCCCGCCATTCGGGTAAAGTCTTGCAAAACACGAAACCCCACACTGCTTTGCCTCTCGTCCATCCGTGCCCATCCGTGTGATCCGTGGTGAATTTCAACTCCCGTCCCGCCTCCTACTCTGACACGTTCTTCAACAAATACTCCAGCAAGTCCTCGACCGTCACGCCGTCTCCCACGGCGCGGTGGTTGACGATCACCCGATGCCGCAACACGGGGACGGCGACTTCCCGGATGTCGTCGATCGTCGGCGTGGTGCGGCCGTCGAGCAACGCGCCGGCCTTCGCCGCCAGAACGAGATTTTGAGCCCCGCGCGGACCGGCCCCCCACGCCACGTAATCGCGCGTGAACTGCGCCGCACCGTCGCCCGGACGGCTGCTCCCCACCAGCCGCACGGCGTACGCCGCCACCTGCCGCGGCACGGGCACCGCCAGCACGAGGTCGCGCAGCCGGAGGAACGTCTCGCGATCGAAGGCCGCCTCCGGCAGCCGCGTGGCGCCGCCGGTCGTCCGCAGCACGATGTCCTCCTCTTGCTCGGGCGTGGGATACTCGATGCGAATCTCCATCATGAAGCGGTCGAGCTGCGCCTCGGGCAGCGGGTACGTCCCCTCCTGCTCGATCGGGTTCTGCGTGGCGACGACCACGAACGGCTCTTCGAGCGGGTACGTCTCGCCGCCGACCGTCACGTGCTTCTCCGCCATCGCTTCCAGCAGGGCCGACTGCGTTTTCGGCGCGGCCCGGTTGATCTCGTCGGCCAGCACGAGGTTGGCGAAGACGGGACCGCGGCGAAACGTCATCGTCGGCCCGCCGTCCTGACCGTTGCGGCCCAGCAGTTCGTACCCCGTGATGTCCGAGGGCATCAGGTCCGGCGTGAACTGAATCCGCGAAAACTTCCACCGGAAGGCGCTGGCGAGCGCCTTGACCATCAACGTCTTCGCCAGCCCCGGCACGCCGACCAGCAGCGCGTGCGAGCCGGTCAGCGCGCAGGTCAGCAGCCGGTCGATCGCCGCGTCTTGCCCGACCACCACCTGGTGCAGGTTCTCGCGGATCGCGACGATCCGCTCGGTGAACTCCTGAAGTTCCTCGGCGGCCATTTCGACCGCAGTCGCGGCAGCGCTCATCGCGTTCCTCGGGATTCGAGCTCACTTGGGCGGCGGGGAATGGTAAACGGGCGTAATGCGATCCGCCACTCGGCCATCCTGCCAGAATCCCAGCGGCAAAGCAAGAAATTCTTTTGGATTTTTCGATCGGGAAGCAACCGTGCGAAATCCGCTCACTCGCCGCAACACGGGCACACATCCGGAACGAGGACGGTCAGCGTCGCCGAATACTGCGTCGCCTCGTATCCGTCTCCCTTCTCGTCGTCCGCCTGCACGTGGGCGACGATGAGATAATAGTTCCCCTGCTGCGGCGTGAAGCTCGCTTCGCCCGCTTCGTTCGTGTTCCGCTCGTAGCGCTCGTCGAATCCTTCCGACAGCGTCTCGCCGCGCGGAATGAACGAGACCCGCGCCCCGCCGAGCGGCTTGCCTTCGTGCAGCAACTTCACCGACAGCGGCCGCCCCGGTCCCATCGGCGTGACGGGATGAGCCGTCGGCACCAGTTCCAGCGCGTGTCCCAGCGCGCGGTCGAAGCCGGGGTTGTCCATTGGAACCTTGTCGAGGCTCGCGCTGTGAACGTAGATCGCCTTGCCGCTTTTGATCGAGCGGATCGGCCGGCCGTGGTTCACCACGCGGTCGAGCGTGTGAGCGACGATGTACGTTCCCGGCTGCGTGGCGGCGAACTTCGTCGTCCAGAAGCCCTCCTTGGGGGCGTAGCCGACGTCGGCGAGTTGGTCGCGAATGTCGTACTTCTTCCCGTCGGGGGCGACGATGGCGAGCGTCGTGCCCTCGAGTTCGACCTTGCTCGCGAGCTTGAAGTCGCGATGGTCGTTCCCATGATTGCCGAGCATCAGCGACACGTGCACGGCGTCGCCGGTGCGGACGAGGTTCGTGTTCGTCTCGACCCACGTGTCGTGAGCGCACGCGGCGAGCGGGGAAGCGACGAGGATGAGCGCGGGGAGGAGGCGGTGCATGGCGGTGTGGAGTGGATGGTGGTCGGTTGATCGAGAGATCGCGTTAGGGTGGCGGGGGCGCTCCG
>JBBDNT010000062.1:0-712 GCA_040877445.1 Planctomycetaceae bacterium | reverse complement strand
CCCCCCCCCCCCCCCGACGATTGTTTCGTGTCAATCAGTAGTTCCGAGTTCGTTCGTCATTCCCGCCTGCGCGGGAATGACGGAGAGCCAGGGTGCGCCCGACGCACCGAGCCGGCACTGCTTGACGGAAGCGGCGGAGGGCGTGTTCGCGTCGCCGATCAGTCGCCGCTCCCGTCAAGCAGTGGCACGACCTCTCGGAGCCGATCACCACGAACGGACACGGCCATTCTATCGCGCGATCCGGCCAACGAAAGCTCGCGGCGTCAGGGTGGCGGGGTCGCTCCGCAACGCGGAAGCCCCCGTCGCGCGCAACGGGGGGCTTTCGCTGCGCGAACCGCCCCCGCCACCCGACGATTATTTCGTGCCACCGGTAGTTCCAAGTTGCTTCGTCATTCCCGCGAAGGCGGGAATCCAGAGGACGCGCGGACGGCGAAGGCACTGGATTCCCGCCCCCGCCGTCGCGAGGGCAGGCACTGCGCGGGAATGACGCACACGGTCACGCGACCACGGCGAACCCCAAGGCGAGCACGACGATCACCGCCAGCATCATCACGCCAATGAGGAGAGCAGCCGGGTGGAGGATCGCCACCGAAGCGAGCACGACGATCACCGCGAGCATCGTCACGCCGATGCTCGTGCCGCCGCCTCGCCGCGATTCGCCCGGCGTGTCGTCGGATCGGCGGCGCGTGCGGCGCAGGCCAAGCGAGGCGAG
>JBBDNT010000061.1:0-7126 GCA_040877445.1 Planctomycetaceae bacterium | reverse complement strand
CAGGGTGGCCCCGACGCCGTTCAGGCGTCGGGGTCGCGCAGCGACAAGAGGGTTCGCACTTCGCTCTCCATCGTCACTCACCTCCATCAAACCGAACGCCGGGTGGCCCGGCCGCAGGCCGTGGTCGCGGAGCGACGGGAAGCGGCGCCATGCGGTCCCAACGATTGCCACGACGCTCTCCGTGAATGGAGACGTTTCGAGAGTTTTCGAGGCCAGTCGAACTTCGACGCTCAAGGCCGTCGAGCGTCGAAGCGACGCGAACGGCGGGAACGTCTTCGAGTGTGGACGCCGCAGGGCGCGGCTTCTCGTCGCTGGCGCGCCACGGCCTGCGGCCGTGCCACCCCGTGCCGTTTCACGACACTCTCCATCGCGCCGTCGGCGCTGCGGAATGGCGAATCGCCGTGACGCACCACTAGAATATCGACTCGAGGCGCCCATTGGTCGATCGAATCGCCCTCATCGCGGTGCGACAATCAAAGAAGGAGAGTCCGCCATGCGCAACTTCGGAGCCATCGTTTTCGCCGCGATCGCGCCGATGGCGGTCGCCGCGGCGCTCGTCGCGCCGTGCGCCTTCGCGGCCGAAGTTGCGGACGCGCACGCTTCGGCGAAGGCGCCGGCGCGCGTCCGCGTCGCGGGGATCGTGCTCAAGTGGGTGCGGACCGACAAAGAGGCCAACTTTCGCCGGGCCGAGGCGCTCATCCGCGAGGCGGCCGAGGGCGGCGCGCAGATCGTCTGCACGACCGAGTGCTTCCTCGACGGCTACGCCATCGCCGACAAGTCGATTCCGCTCGACGAGTATCGGGCGCTCGGCGAGCCGATTCCCGCCGGACCGTACTTCGAAAAGCTGCGGGCGCTCGCGAAGGAACTCGAAATCCATCTCATCGCCGGCATGCTCGAAGCGGACGGCGACAAGCGCTACAACACGGCCGTGGTGCTCGGGCCGGACGGCGCGCTGATCGGCAAGTACCGCAAGCAGGAACTGGGTCACGAACTGGTCCGCAACACGCCGGGAACCGAGTCGCCGGTGTTCGAGACCGCGCACGGAAAGGTCGGCGTGATGATCTGCGCCGACCGGACGGAGAAGGACATCGTGCGGCGGATCTGCGGCAATGGGGCCGACTTCCTGATCTGCCCCTCGGGGGGCATGTTCGGCCCGCGGGCGAACGACCCGATCGTGCAGGCCCGCTCGAAGGAGAACGGCAAGCACATCGTGTTCGTGCACCCGGTCGAGTTCCTCGTCACCGGCCCGGACGGTTCGGTCCGCGACGTGCGAATGCTCGGCGACAAGCTGCTCGTCACGCCGGAGCAGGTCGGCGGCGACGAAGACTCGCGGGGAGTGTTCCATTTCGAGCTGCCGCGCCCCAAGTGACGCTCGTCTCCCGATTCGCCGCACGACCGCGCGGGAACGATGCCGGTGGTCGCCTCGCGAGTTTTATCCAGTGCGGCCTTGCCGTGATTCGGCTACTGACATACATTGTCATACATGAAGACCTCGGCGCTCACCGTCCGGCTCGATCCGGCGCTCGAACGGCAGTTGAAGCGGCTCGCCAAGCGCTCCGGCCGTTCGCGGAGCGAAATCGCGCGCGAGGCGCTGCGGCGGCAGTTCGCCGTATTGCAGTTCGAGGAGTCCCGCCGCCGGATCATGCCGTTCGCCGAGGCGCGCGGGTATCTCACCGATGAGGACATCTTTCGGGACGTCTCGTGAGGGTCTGCCTCGACACGAACGTGCTGGTCGCGGCGTTCGCCACGCGCGGGCTGTGCGCCGACGTGCGCGAATGGTGCTGGCGAATCACCGCCCCGCGTGCTTCAACAACGTCATCGCGAAGTCGTACTCCCGGCGCAGCCTGACGTCATCTGCGATCCAGCCGCCCTCAGTTTCCAAACACCATCCAAAGACGTCGCCCGATGCCGGGCTCTCGTTTTTCACTTTCGCGTCGTCGTACGCCTGAAGAAGGAAGTCCATCCATCTGTCCCGGTCGTACAGATGCGTTCCGCGGTTCGGCGACATGCGAAAGGAGCGTAGCAAATTCCTAGCTCTAAGCGAGAAATGATCTTCCAGCCGGTACTGGCCGCCAACGAGCGACGTCATTCCGTCGGCAGCTTCCGCAGCGACTTGCGCCACCTCCTCGTCGAACCGATGCATCAGTCGCTTGTATTGGTCGTCGGGGATTTGGTGGGCCTCGTGTTCGTCGGCGATGATTGCTTCGACGAGCCACAGGTCGTGCCCTTTGCGACGGATGCAGAACGTGGATGAGGGCAGGTCACTGTCCGGCTGACGCGCGAAGTGGAAATGGAGGCAATCGTGCGCAGGCGTCCGCCCCAATGCGTCATGCGACTGAGGAGACCAAGGAAACGCAGCGCGGCGGTTCATTTCTTCCCAAAGCACCGACTCGCGCTCGACCGGAAATCGAATCTCCAACTGCCAGGCTCTCTCCACTGAACTCCCTCCAATGAGTACTTTGATCCAGCGGGGGCGGACACTTTCCCGCAAGACGGCAGGCTCCAGCATCCTGCCACAAATCCATTTTCCCTCAGCGGGAACTTGGCGCTCAATAGCAATCTCACGATCTCCCCAACCCCTGATGCTTCGCTGGGTGGCCGGTCGCAGAATTCGCGTCGCGCTCGCCGCCAGACCACCGAGGGGATAAACCCCTCGGCTCATTTGTGCGGATGATCGACTCGTCACTCAGGCTACCGATCGTCACGAGAAACCGATATGTCCTTACCATCCCTCCCCGCCGACCATGCCGAACGCATGCGTCTCGTGCGGCTTTCGCTCGAAGGGCTTTCCATCGGCGATGCGTTTGGGGAGCAGTTCTTTCATTTTCCGGAGTGGATCGCGCGGCGCGAGGCGCCGCCGCCGCGGTGGCGGTACACCGACGACACGGCGATGGCCGCCGGACTGTGCCGGGTGCTCGCGGCGCATGGCGACGTCGTGCAGGACGAGCTGGCGCGGGTGTTCGCCGAGGAGTACGTCGCCGAGCCGCATCGCGGGTACGGCGGGAGCGTGCAGGGGGTGTTGCGGGCGATTCATGGCGGCACGCCCTGGCGCGAGGCGGCGACGCTTGCGTTTCCCGAAGGTTCGTGGGGGAACGGCGGGGCGATGCGCGTCGCGCCGGTGGGGGCGTATTTTCACGACGATCTCGAACGCGCCGCGGATGCCCGCCCGTAAGTCGGCCGAGATCACTCATGCCCATCCCGAGGGGATCGCGGGGGCGATCGCGATCGCCGTCGCGGCGGCGTTCGCGGTGGGGTTGGGGGCGCGTGGGGGAGCAGGTGATGAGGAGAGTTCCTCGCGCGGGGGAGGCCGGCTGACGCCGGTCACTACGAACGACCTGGGCCGGCTGAAGCCGGTCACTACGAGCTTCGATGTGCATCGCGAACTGTTCGGCGCGGTGTTGGAACGGACGCCGGTGGGGGCGACGCGCGAGGGGATCGAACGGGCGGACGAGTTCGATCCGGAGGCGTCGCCGCGATCGGCCGCGTCCGTTCTCGGCAGCGGCGATCGCATTTCGTCGCCGGACACGGTGCCGTTCGTGCTGTGGAGCGTCGCGCGGCATCCGTTCGAATTCGAAGGGGCGTTATGGAACACGGTCGCGGGGCTGGGCGACCGCGACACGACCTGCGCGATGGTCGGAGGCATCGTCGCGCTCTCCGCGGGCGGCGAGTCGATCCCCGACGCCTGGCGCGCCTCGCGCGAAGCGCCCTACGATGCGAGCCGATGTAGGCGATCCGATCTACGCCGACGCCTGGCGCGCCTCGCGCGAAGCGCCCTGGCTGTCCGCGTGACGCGCATTGCCGAGCCCCTCGACATGGATTCGAGCGGGCGGCCTCCGTCGTTCCGGTCATCCGGCCGGCGGCGCGGGCGGCGGCGGGGGGGTGGCGGCGGCGAACTGGTTCGCCAGTTGCGGCGTTTGTCCCGCGGGAAGCCAGCCGGGCAGTCCCGCCGACCAGACCTGCGTCGCCGCCGTCACTTCGCCGCTGGCGATGCCGGCCGCCATTTGCTGCGGCGTGAACGGTCCCCGCGTCTGTCCGTCGACGGCGACGTGCCAGGCGACCGCGGCGGGCGGAGAAGGAGGCGCCGCGCCGCCGCCCATCGTCCCGCCCCCCATTCCGCCTCCGGCCCCGACCATGCGGTTCGCCATCGCGAAGCCCATGCCGAGCCCCATCCCTTCGGCCGCGCCGCCGCCGGCGGGGTTCTGGGCGGCTTCGAGCATCGCCTGTCCCATCTGATACTGCTGGAACTGCTGCATGTCGCCGATGACCCCCATGCTCGAGCGCGTGTCGAGGGCCTTTTCCACCGCCTCGGGCAGCGAGACGTTGACGATGAACAGTTGCGGAACCTCGAGGCCGTATTCGTCGTCGATCCGCTCGCAGACCGTCTTCCGCAAGTCTTCCGACATGTCGCGGTAATGGGCCGCGAGGTCGAGCGCGGCGATCTTCGACTTGCCGAGCATGTCGGCGAAGGCGGTCGCGATGACGGAGCGCATCAGCTCGTTGATCTCGTCGGTCTCGAATTCGCTGTCGACGCCGACCAGTTCGGTGAGCAGGGCCTTCGGGTCGATCGCCTTGAGCGTGTAGGTGCCGAAGGCCCGGAGCCGCACGGGGCCGAAGTCGGCGTCGCGAAGCATGATGGGGTTGGGCGTGCCCCACTTCAGGTCGGTCACCTGCCGGGTGCTGACGAAGTAGACTTCCGCCTTGAAGGGGCTGTCGAAGCCGTACTTCCAGCCTTGCAGCGTGCTGAGAAGCGGGAGGTTGTCGGTGGCGAGGGTGTAATGCCCCGGCTCGAAGACGTCGGCCACCTGTCCGCGGTGGACGAACACGGCCGATTGCCCCGGCCGCACGATGAGCTGAGCCCCATTCTTGATCTGGTTGTGATACCGCGGGAACCGCCAGACGAGAGTGTGCCGGCTGTCGTCCACCCATTCGATGATGTCGATCAGCTCGTTGCGCAGCTTGTCGAACAGTCCCATGGCGGTCCCCTCGCGGTGGAGTCAAGGATGAAGCGGACGAGATCGCGCAACGAGAAGCCGGGGACGGAAAGCTGCCTCCTTCCGCACCTGAAAGCCAGATGCTTAGGGCTGCTTCGGTTAGGATCTGACCCGGTTCACACGGCCTCACCACGGTCGGAGGCAGCTTTCCATCCCCGGCGCATGCATTATGAGGCAATTCGTCGCCGGGTCAAGCATGGCGAGCGGGGGGCGTAAGCCCCCCGGTGATTCGCGCAACCCACCGCTTCCCCACGTCTTCGCGTAAGAGTAACGCGCCGGACGAGTGGGATCCAAGAACATCGGCGCCGGCTAGTCGCGCAAATCACCAGGGGGCTTACGCCCCCCGCTCGCCGGGGGACCAGACGAGCAATGGGTTGTTCTGGTTGACGACGTACCGGACCGCGGCTTCGATGGCTGGTTTGCCCTTCAATTTGCGCTTCGAGCCCGATTCCGTCCACCACGTTCCGCTCGCGGGTCGCTTCCAGCCACGATTCAGTTTTCGAGAACCGTAGGCCTTGCAGTCCCGCAGTAGCGTCTCGAGTTCCGGATCGCCCGGAATGCCGAGCACGATATGAACGTGAGTCCGCAGCACGGCGACCGCGAGGATCTCCCAGCCCCGATGCGCGGCCGTCTCCCGAAGCTGCTCCAACAGCGCCTCGGCCTGTTCGAGGACCAGCAGGATCGGAGGCCCCTTCAACGACTCGAGTGCGTACTGCTTCAACTTCGGCAGATCGGCATCGTACGGGGTCTGCGGCACGTTGTGGATGACGGTCTGACCGCTCTCGTCTTCAATTGGTCCGACGAACCCGCGCTCGTCCCCCGGCAACCAGGTGCCGTAGGTCGTCCAGGTGAGGAGCCAGAACCGGTCCATTCCACGTTCCCCGGCGAGCGGGGGGCGTCAGCCTCCCGGTGCGTTGCGCAATCCACCGCTTCCCCACGTCTTCGCGTAAGAATAACGCGCCGGTCCAGTGGGATCCAAGAACATCGGTGCGCCGTTTGGTCGCGCCGATTACCGGGGGGCTTACGCCCCCCGCTCGCCTTCGGGGCGCAGTAGCGGGAAGAAGATCACGTCGCGGATGCTCTTGCTGTCGGTGAGCAGCATCACCAGGCGGTCGATGCCGATGCCCAGTCCGCCCGCGGGAGGCATGCCGACCTTCAGCGCCCGCACGAAGTCGTGGTCCATCTTCGCCATCGAGTCCTCTTCCGACAGCCCCGCGAGCTGCGTGCGGAACAGTTCCTCCTGAAGCCGCGGATCGTTCAATTCGGTGTAGGCGTTGGCGACTTCCATCCCCTCGATGTACAGCTCGAACCGCTCCGCCACGTCGGCTTCGCCCGCCTTCCGCTTGGTGAGCGGGCAGATCGCGGCGGGATAATCGAGGACGAACAGCGGTCCCTTCAGCTTGTGCTCGACCATCTGCTCGAAGAGTTCGTTGACGATCACGTCGCGATGCACGCCGACGGTTTCGATCTGATGTTGTCGCGCCGCCTCGGCGACGGCCGATTCGTCGCGCATGTCGCAGCCGACGTGCTCGCGGAACAAGTCGGCGTATTTCCGCCGCGGCCAGGGAGGAGTGAAGTCGATCACATCGTCTCCCCAGGGAAGCCGCATTTCGCCGCCGAGCGCGCGGACGGCGTCGGTGACGATCGCCTCGGTGAGGTCCATCATCGACTCGTAATCGCCGTAGGCTTGATACACCTCGAGCATCGTGAATTCGGGGTTGTGCGTGGCGTCGATTCCCTCGTTGCGGAAGACGCGGCCGATTTCGTACACCCGCTCGATCCCGCCGACCATCAGCCGCTTGAGATGCAGCTCGAGCGCGATCCGCAGGTACAACTCCATGTCGAGCGTGTTGTGATGCGTGATGAACGGCCGGGCCGCCGCGCCTCCGGCGATCGCGTGCAGCACCGGCGTTTCGACCTCGTGGAAGTTCCGCGCCCGCAGCGTTCCGCGGACCGAATCGATGATCGTCGAGCGGCGGAGCATCCGCTCGAGCACCCCTTCGTTGTAGATCAGGTCGATGTGCCGTTGCCGGAGCAGCATCTCGACGTCGCGCGCCCCATGGAACTTCTCGGGCGGCTGGGCGAGCGACTTGCAGAGGATGGTCGCCTCGGCGACGAACACGGTGATCTCGCCG
>JBBDNT010000060.1:0-7130 GCA_040877445.1 Planctomycetaceae bacterium | reverse complement strand
TGGCCAATCCATCCTACGGTCGACCCACAAGATCAAGGTTGAAGGCGTACTACGGACAACCCGCAAGATCGAAGTGGACGGCGCGCTACTTCCGGTACACCAGCCCGGTATCCACGCGCTCGAAGCCGACCGATTGCAGCAGCGCCACCGCCGCCGCGTTGGATTCCGGCGCGTGGGATGCCAGCCGGGTGATCGCCTCCTGGCGGAGCCTTCGGCAGACTTCCAGCACCAGCGCCTGACCGTAACCTTTGCGGGCCTGGCCGGCGACGACCTCCAGTTCGGTGACGCCCGCCGCCTGCGCCTGCCACTTGCAATGATACAGCTCGAGGCCCACCGCGGTGATCGCCGCGACCGGCGCGCCGGCCTTCTTCGGCACCAGCAGAAAGCGGGCCGAGTCGAGTCGGCCGAACCGCGTGAACCACCACCACGACGCGGTCTCCGGCGCGGGGGCGGCGGCGAGCTGCATGTTGCGGCGAATCGTCAACAGGCGGAAGTGCATCGGGTCGTGCGACTCGGACGTCTCGCGCTCGAACACGCCGTGCCGCTCGGCGAGCGTGTAACCCAGCGCGCCGAAGAAGGGCGCGGCGTCGGGATCCGATTCGAGAAATCCCACCGGCCGCACGCCGCCGTACAGTCCCACGTAGAACGGGTCGCGGCCGGGCGCGGGACCGGCGTGAATCGTCCCGGCCCCTTTCTCGCGAAGATACGCTTCGGCCCGTCGCACGAGCGTCGTGCCGACTTTCCGTCGCCGGTATTCCGGATGCACCAGCACCGCGCAGATCACGCCGGAAGCGCGATCGAGCGCCGATTCGTCGGCCTCGGCGGCGAACCCCGCGTGGGCGAATCCGACGATTCGCCGGTCCTCGTGCGCGATGATCAAGCCGCGGGGGTCGAAGTAGGGCTGCGCGAGGACGAGCGCGTCGAAGATGTCGGGCGTCAACTCGTCGATCGCCCCGCGGCCGAGACGGCACGCATGCCACAGGGCCGCCAGCCCCGGCGGATCGGCATTGCGGAACGTGCGATACTCGATCACGGGTGTCGGAACGGGCGAAGGACAAGGAATGAAGGGTGAAGACGCACTCGAACGTTCTCCCGAGCACTTCCTCCTTCGCCCCTCAGCCTTCGTCCTCGAGTTTTCGGATGGCGGCGACGATCGCCGCGGATGTCAAACCGTACTTCCGCAACAAGCCTTCCGGATCGCCGCTTTCCGCGTAGCGATCCCCCACGTTGACGTACTCCATCGGCACGGGACGCGTCCGCGTGACCACCTGCGCGACGAGCGAGCCGAGCCCCCCCGCGGCGAGATGTTCTTCCGCGACGACGATCCGCCCCGTTTCCTTCGCGGCCGCGACGATCGCGTCTTCGTCGATCGGCTTGGCCGTGTGCATGTCGAGCACGCGGACGTTCACGCCGGCGGCGGCGAGTTCGTCGGCGGCATCGAGCGCGACCGAAACCATCAGCCCGTTGGCGATGATCGTCGCGTCGTTCCCGTCGCGCAGCCGGATCGCCTTGCCGATCTCGAAATTCTCGCAGCCGTTCTCATAGATCACCGGCACCTTGGCCCGGCCGAGGCGGAGATACACCGGGCCATCGTGATCGAGCATCGCCGCGGTGGCGGCCTCGGTCGAGGCGGCGTCGGCCGGAACGATCACCACCACGCCCGGCAGCGAGCAGGCGAGCGCCACGTCTTCGATGCCCATCTGCGAGGGGCCGTCTTCGCCGATCGAAATCCCCGCATGCGAGCCGACCAGCTTGACGTTCATCCCCGGAAACGCCACCGACATGCGGATCTGGTCGTAGGCGTTGCACATCAGGAAGCAGGCGAAGCTGGCGGCAACCGGCGTCTTCCCGGCGGCGGCGAGACCGGCGGCGACGCCGACCATGTTGCTCTCCGCGATCCCCACGTTGAACGCGCGATCGGGAAAGGCCTTCGCAAACTTCTCGGTGCGGGTCGAATTGCCGACGTCACCGTCGACCGTGACCACCTCCGGCCGGCTCGCGCCGAGTCGCTCGAGCGCGTCGCCGAACGCGTCCCGCGTGGCCTGACCCAACTTCCGCTTGCCTGCTTCGACTGCCATTCCTCGATTCACTTTCGCTGATTAACCGGTCGTGGTGACTTTGCTTCGACCGTTCGTTTCGACGCAAAGCCGCAAAGCCGCAAAGAATCGCAAAGGGGTGAAACCGCGATCAAATCTCGACTCGGAGACAGAAAAATCGAAGACAGAAAGATCAGCGGCGATCAGTGAGGATCAGCGTTCGTCGATCAGAACGCTGATTTTCGCTGATCGTCACTGACAAGGTGCTTCCCATAGCACGTCATTGGAAACTCTCTGCAGTGCAATCGTTTTGCCTTCGTCATTCCTGCGTGAATTTTCGGCCGCATAGTGATTGACCGACAGAAAAATGAGGGGCAGAAAAATGACGAACGACAGATCGTCGCCGGATTCCAGGTTGCCGTCCGATTCGCCGAATCGGCCCGCCAGGCGTCAATGGCGTTCCCCACCGGCTCGAATCCCGCACTCGCTCGTTCGCCATTCAGGCATTTTTCTGCCCCTCATTCTTCTGTCCCGATTCGACTGTTTGGTTGCGGCTGGGCCGCGCTGTGCCTTTGCGCGAGACTTCCTCTTCTTTCTGCATCTTTCTCGTTCTTCATCTTTCTGTCTTCGATTTTTCTGTCAGTGTTGAGATTCGGTTGCGGCTTCGCCGCGATGGGCCTTTGCGTCGAAAATCGGTCTCCCTCGCGATTCAACTCAACAGCGCCAGCGCCTTCTTCGCCAACTCCGGCGGGAGCGGCTTGCCGTGGTAGTTCAGGTCTCCCTCTTCCTCGAGCACCGGCAGGATACCGTAGCCCTTTTTCGTCTGCGAAACGATCAGCGACGGGCCGGCGTCGTTCGATGTCGCCTTGTCGAGCGCCTCGACGACGGCCGCCATGTCGTTCCCCGCGATCGTTTGCGCGTGCCAGCCGAACGATTCGACCTTCTTGTCGAAGGGGGTGAGGTCGAGGACCTCCTTCGTGGCGCCGGTCTGCTGATAGCCGTTCTGGTCGATGATCGCGATGAGGTTGTTCAGCCGATATTTGTGAGCCGAGGCGATCGCTTCCCAGACCTGCCCCTCACCCATCTCGCCGTCGCCGAGCATCACGAACACGCGGGAGGGGAGCTTGTCGAGCCGGCAGGCGAGGGCGTGCCCGACGCCAAGCGACAACCCTTGCCCAAGCGAACCGGTGGACGCCTCGATGCCGGGGAGCCGCCGCATGTTCGGGTGCCCTTCCAGCGGGCTCCCTAGTTTGCGAAGGGTGAGCAGTTCGTCGGTGGAGAAATAGCCGGCTTCGGCCATCGCGGCGTACAGCACGGGGCAGGCGTGCCCCTTGCTGAGGATGAAGCGGTCCCGCTCGTTCCAGTCGGGCCGTTTCGGGTCGTAGTTCATGAACCCGCCGAAGTGCAGGGCGGTGACGACTTCGACCGCCGACATGCTGCTGCTGGGATGCCCGCTGCCGGCTTCGGTCGTCATGCGAACGATGTGGCGACGGATGACCTGTGCTTTCTGCTTCAGCTCGTCGATGGACGGCCGGGACTTCTGTGCGGACACGCGGTTGATCCTTCCAGTCACTGGCAGCGTTTCGATCTCGGGATTCGTGGTGAGTCGATCCATCGGGGCAACTGATGAAAATGCAGCCCGACGCGCCATTCGACCCCCTGAAGGCGGTCGCTACGAACCAAAACATGAATGCGATCGCCACGAACTTCCACGCGGCCCCATGCTAGCGGCCATGCCGCACGCTGGCAAGCAGCCGACAGGCGGTGCGCGACCGAAGCGAGCAAGTCCGGCCGTCATCCGCCCTTGCCAATCTTCGCCGCACGCGGTAGCTTCAGCTATCGTAACCACTTGACGGTGAAGGAACACCTGCGGGTCTGCCGGCATGTCGAATTCCGCGGCGCTGCTCGAAGAAACGTGGAAGACGCTCCGCGCCCGCGTGGACGAGCGGCTGGCGCGCCTCGTCGGTTCCGGTCCCGACTGCCCCCCGCGGCTCCGCGAGGCGATGGCCTACAGCCTGCTCGCCGGCGGGAAACGGCTGAGGCCGGTGCTCGCCCTTTCCGCCTGCGAAGCGTGCGGGGGAGAGATCGAACGGGCGATGTCCGCCGCGTGCGCCCTTGAAATGGTGCACACCTATTCGCTGATCCACGACGATCTCCCGGCGATGGACGACGACGACCTCCGCCGCGGCCGGCCGACCAATCATGTTCGATTCGGCGAGGCGCTCGCCATTCTCGCTGGCGATGCGCTGCTCACGCTGGCTTTCGAAGTCATTGCCCGCGACGTGAAGCCCGCGGGTCGGCTTTCCCCCGAAGTCGCCATCGCCTGCTGCGCGGACCTCGCCTCCGGGGCCGGCATGTGCGGCATGGTCGGCGGGCAGGTGGCCGACATGGCGAGCGGGGGGCGTCAGCCCCCCGGTGGGTCCGCTCCAGCGACGAGCGACGAGCGCGAGGGCGTCGCCCAGCACCGGCCGGCTGACACCGACCGCTCGCCTGATCGACTTTCGACGTTGCAGTCCATCCATCGCCGCAAGACCGGGCGGCTCATCCAGTCGGCCGTGACGATCGGGGCGCGGATCGGCGGGGCCGATCCGAAATCGTTCGAAGCGCTGGAAAATTACGGCCGGTCCGTTGGCCTCGCGTTCCAGATCGCGGATGATCTACTGGACGTCACCGGCACCGACGAGCAACTGGGCAAGACGGCCGGCAAGGATTCCGCCCAGGGGAAACTCACCTATCCCGCCCTGCTGGGAGAAGAAGAGAGCCGTGGTCGCTGCCAGGAGGCGGTCGAGGCCGCCTGCACGGCGATCGCTTTCCTCGGCGAACGCGGCCGACGGCTGGAGGCGTTGGCGCAATTCGTACTGGGAAGAGATCATTAGCGAATCGTGGGGCAGACATCCTTGTCTGCCTGTGGGGAAATCATTGCACGGGCAGGCTGGAAAGCCTGCCGCACGTCATCCAGTCGAAGGCTCATGATGAAATTCGAAATCCTGCCGGACATCCAGTCCCCCCACGACCTGCGAGGGCTGTCCGATCCGCAGCTCAAGCGGCTCGCCGACGAAATCCGCGAGGCGCTGTGCAACGTCGTGTCGTCGCGACCGGCGCACTTCGCGAGCAACCTCGGCGTGGTCGAACTGTGCATCGCGCTGCACCTTGTGTTCGACTTTTCCAAGGACCGGCTGATCTGGGACACCGGCCACCAGATCTATCCCCACAAGCTGATCACCGGCCGCTACGCCGAGTTCACCACCATCCGCACCCGCGGCGGGTTGATGGGCTATCCCAACCCCGAAGAGAGCGACTACGACCTGTTCATGACCGGCCACGCCGGAGCGAGCGTCTCGACCATGCTGGGGCTGAAGGCGGCCGATGACCTCATCTCCGACGGCGAACGCAAGGCGGTGGCGGTCATCGGCGACGGGGCGCTCCCCTCGGGCATCGTGTTCGAGGCGTTCAACAACGCCGCCGGTCTCGACAAGGATCTGCTCGTCATCCTCAACGACAACAAGATGGGGATCTGCCCGCGCGTGGGCGGGCTGGCGAGCTATCTCGACAACGCCCGCGTCGCCCCCTTCTATGACGGCCTGAAGCGCGACGTCTCGTGGCTGTTGAACAAGGTTCCGGTGGTGGGAGAATCGGTCGAGCAGTTCCTCGGCCAGTTCAAGGACGCTGCCAAGTCGTTCCTGCATGGGGGCATGCTGTTCGAAGAAATGGGGTTCCGCTACATCGGCCCGGTCGACGGGCACGACATCGTCTCGCTGCGGAAGTACCTGCGGATGGTCAAGGACGTCCGCGGGCCGGTGCTGCTGCACGTCTTCACTGAAAAGGGGCACGGCTTTCAGCCCGCCTGCGAAGACCCCGTCCGCTTTCACACGCCGTCCCCCTTCGAGCGGCAGGAGAACGGCGAGATCGTCCCGGTGAAGAAGTCCGGCTCGAAGCCCGCCTATACCAACCTGATGAGCGACGCCATCCACCGCGCGATGCTCCGCGACCGCCGCGTGGCAGTGCTCACCGCCGCCATGTGCGAAGGGAACAACCTCGCGCAGGTCCGCAAGGATTTCCCGGACCGCTTCTTCGACACCGGCATCTGCGAGGGGCACGCGGTCGCGTTCGCCGGCGGCATGGCCAAGGCCGGCATGAAGCCGATCGTCGACATCTACAGCACCTTCCTGCAGCGCAGCTTCGACCAGATCTTCCAGGAAGTGGCGTTGCAGAACCTGCCGGTGGTGTTCTGTCTCGATCGGGCCGGGCTGTGCGGTCCCGATGGGCCGACGCATCACGGCCTGTTCGACAACACCTACATGCGCGTGTTCCCGAACATCACGGTAACGGCCCCCGGCGACGCGGAGGACGTCGCCCCGATGCTCGAGTTCGCCCTCGATCATGCTGGGCCGATCTCCATCCGTTATCCTAAGGCGACCGCCGAACGCGTGACGCGGGCCGTCGCTCCCGTCGAACTGGGCCGGGCGGAAGTGCTCGAATGGGGCATGGACGGCAACTTCGCCTGCTTCGGAGCGCTGTTGCCGGCGTGCGTCGCGGCGGCGGAGCAATTGAAAGCGGAAGGTCTGGAAGTCGGCGTGATCAACGCCCGCTTCGCCAAGCCGCTCGATTCCGAAACGATCCTCCGCGCCGTGCGGGAAACCGGCTTCGTCGTCACCGTGGAAGAGAGTTCGCTGTGCGGCGGGTTCGGCTCGGCGGTGCTCGAAGCCTGCAATGCCGCGGGCGTCTCCACCGAGAACGTCCGCTGCGCCGGCATTCCCGATCGCTTCATCGAACACGGCGAGCGGGGCGAACTGCTGGCCGAACTGGGACTCGACGCCGAGGCACTTGCCGCGACCGCTCGCGCGCTTGCGGGACGGCGGACGCTTGTCGAAGACTGAACCGCCGCGCGATCGCGCGCGGCCCGGGCAACACAAGGAGGTCCAGCCCATGCGGATTCGATTCGAGATCCAAGCCCGCGGGCAGTGCCCCGCGGGGTACGGACGCGCCAGAGATCAGAGGACAGAGATCAGAATTCAGAGGTCGGAAGTCGGGAATCGAACAGCGGTGCCTTGTCCCCTCTCCACCGGCTTTGCGGGGGAGAGGGTTAGGGTGAGG
>JBBDNT010000059.1:0-37146 GCA_040877445.1 Planctomycetaceae bacterium | reverse complement strand
CACCACCGCATATGTTTCAGCAACGGCTCGTAGCCGTCGGCCTTCAGCCGCTTGACCTCCGCCGCCCGCACTTCGTCGATGGCCTTGTTCATCATCGCCATGATGTGGTAGCGGTCGAGCACGTGGATGGCGCCGCCGGCCCGCGCGGCGATCACCTGCAGGTACGGCTTCCACATGTCGCTGCACACGAACTTCAGCCGCGACGAGCCGTCCTCCCCCAGCACGTGAAAGAAGCCGTCGAGCGCCTCCTTCGTCCGCTCGCGGCCGATCCACAGCAACCGCTTGCGGCCGGAGTCGATCTGGTAGACCAGCGTCAGGTAACGATGGCCGCCGGCCGCATACTCGACGCTCCCGCCGAGGGGATCACGCTGTCGAAGGGCCTCGGGGCGCGGCACTGGGCGGCGCGGCGATCTCCAAGGCGACCGACGCCGTCGCGATCGCCGTCTCGGAATCGACCGGCACGATCCGCATCTTCCAGAACGGATCGGTCGTGCTGCGGATCGAACCGATGGACCGCGCGATGAAGTGGTACGACATCGAAACGGAACCCCCGCCGCAGGATGATCGCAGTTGAGATCGCGCGATCTTACGTTCGGCGTCGCCCGTTCGTAGTGACCGGCGTCAGCCGGTCCGGCGACTCAGGAACCCGCCTCCGATCGCGCCCGGCGAGCCGCCCGCGTCAGCGGGAGGAGGCGTTTTCCGTCACAACCAGAAGAACGCTAGCAACGGCAGCTTGAGCAGCATCCACCCGGCGAAGGCGAAAAAGCAACCCGACATCGGGCCGTTGGCCGGCGGGTGCATCCGCCAATGATGCAGCCCGGCGAGCGAAGCCACCGCATCGCTGAACCAGATGCAGGCCAGCGCGACCATCGCCATCAAAGCCAACCGCCATGCGAACCACGCGCCGCGGCATGCGCCGCGATGACTAGCCCCGCGGCCAACGCCAGCGACGCGATTCGGGCAAGCGTTCGCCAGTGGTCGTCATGCATCATCCGTCGCTTCACCTCGTCACCTCGTTCCCAAGCTCCGCTTGGGAACGAGAAAATGATTGATGATTCACGTATACCGCACCGCCCGGTGCTCCTCTTCGAAATACTCCGGCAAGAGCGTATCGACCTGCAACAATCCCTTGCGCGTCAGCACGATCTCGTCGTCTTCGACTTCCAGGTAGCCCGCCGCCTGCTGGTTTCGCAGCGGGTCGGCGAATTCCTCCAGCACGTTCACGCCGAACTTCTCGCGGAACGGTTCGATCGCCAAGCGGCCTTCCTTCAGTTGCAGCGCGAACTCGCGGATCAGCAGTTGATGCCGCGTGGGCGTCATCGCCCGGTTGATCGGCAGGTCGCCGGCGGTCACCGTGTCCATGTACTCCTCGATCGCGTCGAGGTTCTGGTAATGCACTCCCTGAAAATGCCCGAACGACGAGACACCCACCGCCAGCAGATCGCAGCCGCGCCACACGTTGTCGCGGTAGATGAAATGGTCGGTGTCGAGGCTCTTGACCAATTCGTTGCCGCTGGAGATGCGGTAGCCCTTCGGCAACAGATAGTCGAACGCTTCGCTGACCCAGCGGCGCTTGGTGGGCCAGTCGGCGATCGGCGAGGCGAGGCCGAGCTCCTTCATCTCCTTCGAGATGACCGTGTTGTGCGGCAGCTCCATCTGGTAGATGGTGATGTTGTCCGGTTCCATCGCGGCGGCGCGTTCGACGCAGGCGGCCCAGTTCTCGTCGGTCTCGCCGATCATTCCGGCGATCAGGTCGATGTTCACCTGCGGGAAGCCGACCTGCTGGATCCAGCCGTAGGCGCGGTCGATCTCCGGCGAGAGATGCGCCCGGCCGTTCTCTTCGAGGATCTTGTCGTCGAAGTTCTCGACGCCGAGCGACACGCGGGTGACGCCGATCTCCTTGAGCGTCCGCACCTTGTCGAGGCTGAGCGTACCCGGCTCGCATTCGAAGGTGACTTCCTGCGCCGCGTCCCAGGAAATGTATTCGTGCAGCCGGTCGCGCAGCGAACGAAGCTGCTTCGCACTGAGATAGGAAGGCGTCCCCCCTCCGAAGTAGACGAACTGCAATCCGCGGTCGCGCACGCCAGGTTGTTCGCTGAGCAATTCGACCTCGCGGGTGAGAGCCTGCACGTAGTTCTCGATCGCCTGAGCGTTCTGGTTCGTGTAGACGCGGAAGTAACAGAACTTGCACCGCTTGCGGCAGAAGGGAATGTGCAGATACAGCCCCAAGGGCACGGAGCGATCCGGCTCGCGCACGAACGCCGCGAGCGCATCGGCCGCCTGCTCGCGCTCCCACAGCGAGAATGGCGGGTAATTGGAGATGAAATAACTGCCGACCTCGGTGGTCGTGGTCGTATCGGTGGCCATGATTCGCTCGATCAGGTTTTCGACGCAAAGACGCGAAGGCGCAAAGAAGCGCAAAGTTTTGGACAGAAAGTTTGATGACGGAAAGATGAAGAAGAGAAATCACGCGAAGGCGCGAAGAAGGAATCACGCTGGCTGGCGCGCAGTCGCCCCGGAGGGGCGCGGGAATGTAGCCACGGGTGGAGTGACGACCGCGCAGCGAGTCGTCGCGGAACCCGTGGAACGAGTCGCGCCCCCGTCGTGGTCGCGGCGGCAGGGGCGAGGGATCGGCATCGCCGTCATCGAACACCTCAATCGAACACGTACCGCTCGTCGATTCCGTCCTTCGCGCTCTTCGCGACCTTCTGTTCGGCCGCGAATGAAACAGAAGATCGCCGAGAGCGCGAAGACGATCGGGCGGAGGCCGCAAGGAGACCGCGACTCGGTTCCGTCCTGATTTCGTGACGCAGGCGCCATTGGATTGATCCTCCACTCGGTTGCGACTTTACTGTGCTGTGACGTGCGCGCCCTCGCGCGCCTGTTTTTCCGAACTGCTCCTAATTCACGAGCAAATCACCGGGAATCAATGGCGGGATGGGATCGACGGCGAGGCCGCGCCAGCGGGCCAGGTTTGCCATTCCGATGCCCCACACGCACAGCACCTCGTCAACGATGCCTGCAAAAATGCCCCTGCCTTTGGACTGCTTCCGGTGTCCCTTGACGATGGCCTGCAAGCCCTCATTGGCGGCTGCCGTGTTCTCTTCAAGAATCGCTTGGAAGACCTTGCCGTATCCCAGAAAAGCGCTCGCGCGGGTCCGCTCGCACCTTTCGATGAACTGCGGGGTCCAAACCTCTATCTGCGCGCGGTCGTTCAACACGAATGCGCGGAGCGTGTAGCCCATGGCGCGGTCGAAGGGATGATCGGTCTTCTTCTCGATCTTGTCACGCCCTCCCATGTGGCTCGCAAAGGATGTAGCGAGGTTCTTTGCACCGGCAGCGAGCGAGTCGAATAGATGTTTGTGCGACAGCATGGAAATCCACGAGTCTCCGCTCAGCTCCCCCCGTTCGAAGCGCTCGAACAACGTGAGATACAGCCGGGCCGACTCCGTCAGCTTCGATCGAAACGCATCGACATCACCGTCCAGAACATAGGCCGCGATGCCGAAAAACCGCATATCCTCTGAAAGTGCTGCAGAATACCACCCAGCTTTATCCTCCTCCGGATCTCTCTGCTTGGCCTCGATGATCTTGATGTGTTCCAAGCGTTCCGCCACCAACACCGGCAACCGATCCGCAATTCTCGTCATGGTTGCCGACTCCTCTTGGATGCGAATCGTTGCGCGATCTCGTCGGTGATCCAGGGATTGCGAGGCCTCGTGGAGAAGACGGCGTGAGGAGGATTTGCGAGTACGTTCCCGGCATCGACGCTCTCCCTCGCCCCTGCCGGGGCGAAACCGATCTCGTGTACTCCTTCCACGGGTTCCGCTCCGCCCGCTGCGCGGCGTCGCTGCACCCGTGGCTACATTCCCGCGCCCCTCCGGGGCGATTTTCTCCTTCATGCCGTCATTCTCACGCCTTCATTGTTCTGTCTTCAATTGTTCTGTCAGTCCTTCGTTCCAAAGCAGAAGATGTTACCGCGCGAGCCTTCCGCGCCGATCACGAGGACGCCTTCGCCCACGGCGGGCGAGGCGGTGACGCTGCGGCCGGCGTCGTGTTTCCAGAGTTCTTTTCCATCCGCGAGGCTCACCGCGTAGAGGTTGCGGTCGTTCGAGCCGAAGAACACGCGGTTTCCCACCACGACCGGCGAGCTGTCGATTTGCGCCTTGGTGGCGAACTTCCAGATCGATTCGCCGCTGAGGCGGTCGATGCAGTGCAGGTTCTTGTCGCGGCAGCCGACGAGCACCTTGTCGCCGATCACCGCGCACGAGGCGTGATACGCGAATTCCTCGTCCGGCTGCTTGTACCGCCAGACGATCTTTTCGTTCTTCCAGTCGACGCCGAGCACCTCGCCGCCGTAGTTGCCGACGTAAAGCATGTTCCCCACCACCGCCGGCGAGGCGATGAGGTAGCTGCCGAGGTCGATGTCGCTGACTTCCTTTCCCTCGGCGATGTCGATCACGCGAAGATGCGCGTCGCAGCCGGCGACGAAGGTGTAGTTCTCGACGATCGCCGTCGAGCAGTTGACGCGGTCCTGCGTCTGGAACTTCCACAGCAGCTTGCCGGTCGCGGCGTCGAGACAGTAGAGATGCGTGTCGTGCGAGCCGAACAGCAGCTTGCCCTCGACGATCGACGCGCAGCCGGCGACTTCGCCTTCGGTCTCGAACATCCAGCGGCGTCTGCCGGTGGCGCGGTCGACGGCATGGAAGAAGCCATCCTCGTCGCCGAGGTAGACGGAATCGATGGTCGCGAGCGGAGCGGCCTTGAAGGCGGGGGCGAAGGCGTTGGGATCGTCGTCCTCGATCGAGCGGTACTTCCAGACCTCCTTGCCGGAACGGCGATCGAGGCACAACAGGTCGCCGCCGATCGTGCCGACGTACACGTGCTCGCCGACGACCGCCGCGGTCGCCGCGACGCCATGCTCGGTCTCGACCTGCCAGAGGAGTTCGAGTTGCTCCGGCAATTCGCTGGTCGCGACGCCGGTTTGCAGATGCCCGTTGCGGAAGGAGGGCCAGCTCGACGCGGGGAGTTCGTTCGCCTCGTTCGTAGCGACCGGCTTCAGCCGGTCCGGGGTGGACGCGTCCTCGGCGGAGACTGGCTGAAGCCGGTCACTGCGAGCTTCGTCGCCGCGATCGGGAACCAATGGTTCGACCAGTTCCGCCGGGCAGAGCGACGGTTCGACCGGCTTCGACGAGGCATCCTCGCAGCCGGCCGCGAACATCGAGAGCGACATCAGGGCCAGGACGAGCAGACGTTGTGCGCTCACGCGGCACGGTCGTCGCTGGATGGGGAAATCGCGCATTCGTATAGCTCCCGCAGCGCGTCGGCATCGACCGGACGCGGGTTGAACCGGGCTGTCCATTGAGCGGCGGCCTGCTCGGCCATGTCGCCGCAGGTCGAACGTTCGACGCCGCACTCCGCGAGCGTCGCCGGCATTCCCGCGCGCGACGCGAACATTTCGAGAAGCTCGGCGAGCAACTCCGCAGCGACGGGATCGTCCTCCGGGCACAACTCGGCGTCGGCGGCGAGCTTGGCGTACAGCGGCGCGACCGCTTCCTGATTGTAACGGACGACATGCGGCAACATCACCCCGATGGCCACGCCATGCGTGATTCCGTACCGGGCCGAGAGCGGGTTGGCGAGCGAGTGCGTCGCCCCGAGCATCGAATTCTCGATGGCCGCCCCCGCGAGATGCGAGCCGAGGAGCATTGCTCCGCGGGCTTCGCGATCGGCGGGATCGTCGAGCACGCGGAGAAATGCCGCCGAGAGCAACCGCCACGCCTGCCGGCTGAAAAGCTGCGAAACGGGCGTCCGCGCCTTCGTGACGAACGATTCGACGGCGTGGCTGAGGGCGTCGATTCCGGTCGCCGCGGTGACGGCCGGCGGCATGGAAAGCGTGAGTTCGGGATCGAGGAGGGCGATCTTGCAGGCGGCCTTCTTGTCGCCGCAGGCCATTTTCATGTGGGTTTCGGCGTCGGCGATGACGGCGAACGATTGCGCCTCGCTGCCCGTCCCGGCGGTCGTGGGCACGGCGATCATGGGAAGCATGGGCTTCGTCGCCTTGCCCACGCCCCAATAGTCGCGCATCGTGCCGCCGTTGGTGAGCAGGAAGTTCACCCCCTTGGCGCAGTCCATGCTGCTGCCCCCGCCGAGGCCGACGATCAGGTCGATGTTCCCTTCACGCGCGACGGCGAGAGCGCGGTCGACGTCGGCGGTGGTGGGGTCGGGATGCACGTCGTCGTGGATGACGACTTCCAGCCCGGCGCGTTTCAGCGCCTCGACGCCGTGCCGCTCGTGCCCGGCCCGGGCGAGACCTTTATCGGTGACGAGGAACACGCGCCGGGCGCCGAGTTCCCGCGCGAGTTCACCCAGCCGATCGACCGTGCCGTTGCCGAACACGACGCGCGTTCGCGGGTGATAATCGAACGGCGCAAGGCGATCGATCGCCGGGGCCGCGAGGTCGTCCGCGCGCGGTTCGTGATGCATCCGCGTGGTTCCGCTGGGTGGAGTGATTCGCGGGGGGGAGGGCTGATCGCGGGGGGCAGAGGCGGGGAGGGCTGATCGCGGGGAGAGCGAAGGAGTCCGCGCGGGATGTTCCGGCGCATCGGACGTCCTGCATTCTAAGGGAGGCGGCGACGGAAGGCAATTTCCGGTGTGGCGGAGAGTCGACATCGCCGTTCGAAGCAACCTTCGGAATTCCTCGACGGTCAAGCCGGCGTCCCGCACGCCGCCGCCCAGGGTGAAGGCCTTGATCGGATTATTCCGAGGCAGCGTGATTTGTCGGAGGCCGTCGCTCATCACGACGTGTTTGCCTTGGCGGATGACCTCGAACCCGGCTTTCTCGAACGCCCGCACCGCATCGAGATGGTTGATGCCGGAACCTTGGGCATGGCTATGCCTCGACTTCGACATCACGGACTTCCGCGTCGCGGAAGCGGTCGTCGAGCGCGGCCAGGTATTCGCGAATGGCATCTTGAATGTTCGCGAGAGCTTCTTCCTCGGTCTCCCCCTCCGACCAACAACCGGGAAGCGCCGGAACGGAAACACTGATCCCTTCGTCGGTGCGGTGGAGGGCGATCTTGTATTTCATCGGTTGGCCGCAAGGAGGATGTGGAGATGATCCGTATGCAACGCCATTCTATCCGCCATCGGTACGATGGCTATCGCAGTTCACCCGTCGACCAGAATGCTCGGACCGCTCGACCAGCCGAGCGGCAATTCCCCGAGCGCGTTCTGCAACTCCTCGCCGACGACATGCGCGGCGATCCCCTCGTTTTCGAGGGCCGCCTTCACGATTTGCGCGTGGACCGCGTCTTTGGCGCGGAAGACCTCCCCCGGGTCGCCGCCGGACATGGCCGGACCCCTTTGAGGCCGTTCACTAAACGCCGAAGTATGCTTCGACGGGAAAATCGGCCGATTCGTCGTCGACGCGGACGAAGCGGTCGCCCTGGTTCAGCATCGACGCGAAATACGCTTGGACGACGCCGTGGCACACGCACAGCGCTTTCCACGAATCCTCGCCGTCGGCCCGCCGCACCTCGTCATCGATGCCGTGAAGAACGAAGGTGCAGACCCATCCCCACTTGCGGTCCGGGCGCGGCCGTCGCACTTCGATTCGGATCGGCGTCCTCTCGCCGTAACTCGTGATTCGGACGCATTCGGCGGTGGCGATGACGGTGTCCATCGGTCCGACGACCTCGGGGGGAGCTGCATCGAGTTCGTTCGCCGCGATCACGGCGACGGCGGCGGAGCATCGCCGCTTCCCGGGCCGCCAGGCGCCGGCGGGTCGCCGAGGCGTGTGCGGACGCCGTAGTCGGTCATCATGTGGTGCAGCGTGTCCTCGAAGACTTTCAGCTTGCGGGGGAGGTCGCCGTGATGGTGCATGTGGCCGCCGTGCGGGTCGTGCGGGTCGATGTGAAATCGTCCGGCACGGTCGGGCTGCCAGCGCGCCACGTCGCCTTCGATGTGATGGAAGAGCTTGTCCATCTCGTGCAGGTCGTCGGCGATGTGGTCTTCGTTGCGGGCGCCGCGGTACTGGTCGTGAACGAGTTCGTGAATGTGCTTGGCGTCCTGCAGGACCTGGTATGCTTCGCGGTAGGTGTCCCGCCAGCCGGGGTTCCGCTGGTAGTTGCGGTACATCTCCCAGCAGAGGTCGTTGGCTTCCCGCTCGAGCTGCGTGGCAAGGCGGTCGAGATGCCGGCGGTCGCCGAACTGGTAGGTGTACTGCGGGACCGGCTGCTGATGAACGTGCCCCGGCTGTTGGTAGATGACGCCGGGCTGCTGATGGGCGTGCGCCGGCTGCTGGTAGCCGCGTCTGGGGCCGATCTGCACGCGGATCTGGGCGTCGGCGGGGGCCGACCACACGCCGCACACGAAAGCCGACAGCAAAATCGTTCTCGTCGCGTTCATCACCGCCTCCCTTGGTTCGGACAACGGACTCGAGTCCACATCGTCGCCGCACGGAAGGATGCTCCTCACGTTCTTCCGAACTGCGCCCTGATGATAACGGCCCGAAGCGGGTTTGCGAGGCTGAATGGCGGATTTCCGGACCATGCGGGGGTTTTCACCCAGGGGAGTGACAGCCACCGTTGCCAAGCAATCCGCGGTCGATTCCCCCCGTTATGCCAGCCAGTTCTCGTAACGCAATTCCGGCGCCCGGCCGAAGTCCTGCGTATTCGCCATCACGATCAGTGCGTCGTTCACAAGGGCGATCGACGCGATCTTCAGGTCCATCGTGCCGATGCGGATGCGCCGCCGACGCAATTCGCTGAACTTGTCGGCGGAAGGAGAGTCGAACGGCATGACCTCCAAGTGGCTGAACCCGTCGAGAAGTTTTCCAAGACGGTCGTATGCGGGAATTTGTCGATGCACGTCGCGCAATCGATGGATGAACGCCAACCATCCGCGAAGGACTTCCTCGATGCTCACGATCGCGACGCCGATCGGTTCGGTCGTCGCTTCCAGGCGTTCGCTGAGCAGCGCGTGTCGTGCATCACGCAGGTCGATCAAGACCGAAAGGTGGTCGGTGTCGAGGAGAATCATGAGCGCGATCGCTTGCCTCCGCTCGAAGACCGGCTCTGCTGGCGTTCCGCCTCGCGGATCTTGCGGCCTTCCGCGAAGATCTGCTGCACGAGATCGTCGCCGGTGAACATTCCGCGAATGCGTCTCCAATCCTTCTCGGACCGCTGCATCGGATCGATGACGATGGCGGCCACCTGCCGTTCGAGCGCGGCGACTCGTTCTTCCAGCGTTGCACGCGACATTCGGGCATTTCTCCTCGATCGATTCCAATCACACACACACACAATGATTCTCGCCGCTTCGGCCACCATCGGCAATCCACAGCGCGAAGTTCACTTCCCCCCATCCGGCGGGGGCGCGAAGCCGCGGCGCATGGTGTTTTCGGTGATGTTGAGCGGGATCAGGAATTGCAAAAGATAGTCGGGGCCGCCCGCCTTCGTGCCGATGCCCGACATCTTGAATCCGCCGAACGGCTGCCGATCGACCAGCGCCCCCGTGATGCCGCGATTGAGATACAGGTTGCCGACGGCGAACTCGCGGCGGGCGCGCTCGAGGTTCTTCGGGCTGCGGCTGAAGATGCCGCCGGTGAGGGCGTAGTCGGTGCCGTTGGCGATCGCGAAGGCTTCGTCGAGATCGCAGGCCCGCATCACCGCGAGCACCGGGCCGAAGATTTCCTCCTGCGCAATCCTCGCGGTCGGCGGAACGTTCGCGAAGATGTGCGGGCCGATGTAGTAGCCCTGCTTGTCGAGCTTCTTCGCGTCGCCCGCGAACACCAACTCCGCCTCGTCGCGGCCGGCGGCGATCGCTTCGCGGATGCGGTTCCACGCTTCCTCGTCGATCACCGGGCCGACCTTCGTTCCCGGATCCTCGGCGGGGCCGACCTTCAGACTTTCCGCCGCGGGAATCAATCGGTCGAGGAACGGCTGATAGGCCGACTCCAGCACGATCGCCCGCGAGCAGGCTGAGCACTTCTGCCCGGCGTAGCCGAAGGCGCTCTGCAGCACGCCGGCGACCGCTTCATCCAAATCGGCGTCGTCGTCGACGATGATCGCGTTCTTGCCTCCCATCTCGGCGATGACGTGCTTCACGCTGTGTTGCCGCGGATCGGTGTCGGCGGCGGTGCGATTGATGTCGAGTCCCACGGTCCGCGATCCGGTGAACGCGATCAGGTCGACGTCGGGGCTGTTCACGAGGGCCGGGCCGACCTCTTCTCCCTGCCCCGGCAGGAAGTTGAGCGCGCCTTCCGGCAGTCCCGCGTTCTGGAACAGTTCCATCAGCTTCGCGCCGATCACGGAGGATTGCTCGGCCGGCTTCATGACGACGGTGTTCCCCGCGACGAGCGCGGCGGCGGTCATGCCCGTGAGGATCGCCAGCGGAAAGTTCCACGGCGCGATGACGACCGCCACGCCGCGGGGGCGGTAGAAGTAACTGTTCTCCTCGCCGGGAAGATCGTTCTGCCGGGGGACGGCGAGACGCCGCATTTCGAGGGCGTAGTAGTCGCAGAAGTCGATCGCCTCGGCGACGTCGGCGTCGGCGTCGGCCCACGGCTTGCCGCACTCGTAGACCTGCCAGGCCGCGAGTTCGAAACGCCGCTCGCGCATCTCGTTGGCGACGATTTCGAGATACTCGGCCCGAAACCGGGGCTCGCGCTTCGCCCAGTCGGGGAAGGCGTGACGGGCCGCGCGGATCGCTTCGCCGGCGTCGGCGTCGGTGGCGCTCGCGACGTTTCCCACCACGCGCGACTTGCGCGACGGGTCGCGGGACGAGATCATCTGCCGCGTCTCCCGCACGCGGCCGCCGATCACCAGCGGATAGTCGCGGCCGAGTTCTCCCGCCACTTCGGCGAGGGCCCGCCGCATCTTCTCGCGGGATTCCTGTCGGCTGAAATCGGTGTGCGGCTCGTTCTCGAAGTATCGCGGCGGCGGTTCGGAAGGGGGTGGCGTTTTCGCGCCGATGTCGGCCGGTTTCATCAGCAGGTCCTCGACGGAAACGTTTTCGGTGAAGCTCTGGCGGAGGAAGGAATCGTTCGACGTGTTCTCCAACAGCCGCCGCACGAGGTACGCCATTCCGGGAATCAATTCGCCGAAGGGAGTGTAGATTCGCACGCGATGCCCCTGCTCGGAAAACAGGCGGGCCTGATCGGTCCCCATGCCGTAGAGCATCTGGATTTCGTACGCGTGCTTCGGCACACCGAGCACGTTCGCCCAGGCGACGCCGTGCGCGAGGCTGCGGAGATTGTGGCTGCCGAGCGCGGGGCGCAGCCATTCGTGGTTCTCCATCAGGAACCGCGTCTGCCTTTCGAATTCGTCGTCGGATTGCCACTTCTGGCGGTAGACGGGAATCGTCCAGCCCGTTTGGCGCGCAAGGACCGTCTCGTAATCCCAGTACGCTCCCTTGACGAGCCGCACCCACACGGGGGTGCCGCGCTCCTTCACCCATTCGAGCAGACCGCGGAGGTCGTCCGCGGCATCCGGCAGATACGCCTGAATGACGATGCCGGTGTCGGGGAAGGTGCGGAACTCGTCTTCGAGCATCACTTCCTGGAAGATGCGGAGGGTGAGATCCTTGTACGAATATTGCTCCATATCGACGTGGACGTAGGCGTCGTGCTTTCGCGCGGCGCGCAGCAGCGGCCGCAAGCGCGCCTTCACCCCCTCGGCCGTTCCTTCCGGATCCGTCGGGTTGAACTGACTGTACAAGGCCGAGAGCTTGAGCGAGACGTTGACGCGCGGGATCGGCCCGAACTGGTCGCGGTCGATGGCCGTGTTTTCGGGCCAGGCGTTGACGGAAGGGCCGAGGCCTTCGATCAACCGCAGGTAGGCTTGCTGGTACGCGTCGGCCTCCTTCTCGCTGATGATCGCCTCGCCGAGCAGGTCGAGCGTGAAGGCGAAGCCTTCCTTGCGAATCTTGCCGACCGACAGCAGGACTTCTTCGACGGTCGTGCCGGCGATGAACCGCTGCGCCATGCGGCGGGCGTTGGTGCGCGCGTTGTACGCGAGGGCGCGGCCGAGAACGGTATTGGGGCGGGAGACATCGAGACCGAGCCGGGCCGCCCGGGGAAGGTGCTCGCGGACTTCGTCGAAGTACTCGCGCAGGTGCTGCGTGATCTGCACGTGATCGCGAAGCATGGGGAGCACGTCGACGAAGCGGAACATCTGGATCTTGACCGACTCGTCGGACATCGCCCACGAGAGGATGCGGTCGTCCCACCAGCGGCGATCGAAGATGGAGGGGGACCGCCGCTCGAGATTTCTCCAGAGCTGCCTTCCGATCTTCCGCGTCTCGGCCTCGACGGCCGCTGCGATGTCCGCGGTATTCATCCGTGCCACGGCTGTTTCCGTTGAATGGCGCATCACCATTCCGTAAGTCCGCTCTGCCGGAGCGGGCCTCGGATGCGGGAAGGCGGGTTCCGCAGAATGAATGATTCTCGTGAGATACGGCCGACGCGTTGGATTGCCGAACGACGTAACCATCGGGCACGAGCCAACCGCCGATTTTCAGAGGGCGTCGGCTTTGCGCTCCACGTCCCGCCCGGCAGGCGGGACGTACTTCTTGCGATCTTAGCACAGTTCGGCCGCCCGGGTGAGGCGAGAACGACGGCTCCGTCTTTCGCGGCGCGCTCGCCGAACCTATGATCGTTCGTAGGTCCGCTCTGCCGGAGCGGACCTGGTGTGCGGGAAGGCGGGTTCCGCGGAATGAATGGTTCTCGTGAGATACGGCCGACGTGTTGCATTGCCGAACGACATGACCATCGGGTAGGAACGAACCGCCGATTTTCGGAGGCATCGGCTCCGCGCTCCACGTCCCGCCCGGCAGGCGGGACGTACCTCCGCTCTGCCGGAGCGGACTGGTCCAGGAACGTGATTCGATCCGTCACTCCACGTCCCGCCCGGCAGGCGGGACGTGCCGGGAAGCACGCATGCGGCTGGTGTTCTTGGGGACGGCCGGGTTTCATCCGAACGAGCGGCGGCACACCGCCGGGGTCTTCCTTCCCGAGGTGGGCTTGCTGTTCGACGCCGGCACCGGTCTGTTCCGGCTGCGCGAACGGCTCGAAACAGACGAACTCGACGTGTTGCTCTCGCACGCCCATCTCGATCACGTCGTCGGGCTGACGTATCTGCTCGCGCCGCTCGGACATGGCGACTTGCAGGCCGTGCGGATTCACGCGATGCCGGAAACGCTCGCCGCGGTCCAGCAACATCTGCTCGATCCGGCGATCTTCCCGGTGCGGCCCGACTTCGAATACCTCCCGCTCGCCGACGAGACCGCCGTCGCGGGAGGCGGGCGCGTGACGCACCGGCCGTTGTCGCATCCCGGCGGATCGCGCGGCTTCCGAATCGACTGGCCGGACCGCTCGCTCGCGTACTTCACCGATACGAACGCCGAGCCGAAGCACGCGAAGTTTCTGCGCGGCGTCGACGTGCTGATTCACGAATGCTATTTCCCGGACGGCCGCGAGGAGTGGGCCGCCAAGACGGGGCACAGTTGCACGTCGCCGGTCGCGCGGCTGGCGCGCGACGCGGGAGTGGGGCGGCTGTTGCTCACGCACATCGACCCGGAGGCGATCGGCGACGACCCGATCGGAATCGACGCGGCCCGGGCGATCTTCCTGAATTGCGAGGTGGCGGAGGACTTGATGGAAGTCGAGTTCTGAAGGGTCGTCAGTGGTCAGTGGATCGTAGCCCATAACCACTCGCTTGCGGTTTCGCGCACTCTCGACTTGTCTCCCCCCGCTCACGCGGGAGGCTCGCTCCGATCACTCTCGATTCTCGATTTCATCGATGTCCATCCCCCGCTACTCCGTCGAGAACCATGTTCTCGTCAACATGCTGATGATCGTGATCCTCGTCGGGGGCGCGGTGTTCGCCTTCACGCTGGTCCGCGAGATGTTTCCCGAGTCGCGGCCCGACAAACTGATGATCATGGCGGTGCATCCCGGAGTGCAGCCGCAGGAAATCGAAAAGGCGATCACCGAGAAGGTCGAAGAGGCGGTCCGCAAGATCGACGGCGTGGAGAAGGTCGATTCGACGGTCGCCGAGGGGATGAGCAGCACGATCGTCACACTCTACAACGAAGTGACGAACGTCGACGCGGTCCTCCAGGAGTTGAAGAACGAGATCGACGCCGTTCCCAACTTCCCGCCGGACATGGAGCAGATCACCATCAAGAAGCTGGAGCCGAAGCTGCCGGTGATCAGCGTCGCGGTTTATGGCGAAGGGGACGAGCAGGCTCTCAAGCAGGCGGCCCGCGACCTCCGCGACGAACTGCTGTTGTTGCCCGGCGTGAGCGATGTCGAGATCAACGGCACGCGCGACGACGAGATCAGCGTCGAGGTGCAGCCGCAGAAGCTCCGCGAATATCACGTCACCTTCGACGACGTGGCGGAGGCGATCCGCCGCACCAACCTCGACATCTCGGGCGGGCAACTCAAGGGAAGCCGCACCAGCGTCTCGGTCCGCACGCTCGGCGAGCAAACCCGCGGCCGCGACCTGGAGGATCTCGTCGTCCGCACGATGCCCGACGGCCGGCAAGTGCGGCTGTCGCAGGTGGCGGTCATCCGCGACGAGCTGATCGAGTCCGACCTGGAAAGCTACTTCAACGGCAAACCGGCCGTGCACTGCGTGGTGTTCAAGACCGGCGCTCAGGACGTGATTCAGATCGCCGGCGTCGTCCGGGGCTTCGTTCGCGGAAAACAGCAGGCGGAGTTCGACCCCTATGGCTACACGGAAGCGTATGCCGCTCCGTGGTACTGGAAGCCGTTCGCGCTCGTCGGCGCGACGGCGTCGCGAATCGTGACGGAGACGTCGGCCGCGCTCGTCGGCCGTCCCGACCCGATGAAGATCCATCGCGACAGTCTGGGCAAGCCGTTCGACCACAACTTCGACGTGGCGCTGCACACCGACCTGTCGCGGTTCGTCGAAGGGCGGCTGGACCTGATGACCCGCAACGGCCGCGGCGGACTGCTGCTCGTGCTGTTGTCGCTGATCCTGTTCCTCAACTGGCGGGTGGCGTTCTGGTCGGCGGTGGGGTTGCCGGTGTCGTTCCTGGGAACGTTCATCGTGATGTGGATGTTCGGCGTGACGATCAACCTGCTCACGCTGTTCGGGCTGATCATCGTGCTGGGGATCATCGTCGACGACGCGATCGTGATCGGCGAGAACATCTACCGCCACGTCGAGCAGGGCATGCCCCCGCGCATGGCCGCCATCAAGGGGGCGGAAGAGGTGATGTGGCCGGTGACGATCGCGGTGGCGACGACGATCGGCGCGTTCGCGCCGCTGTTCTTCATCCAGGGGCAGATCGGGACGTTCATGGGGCAGTTGCCGATCGTGGTGATCGCGGCCCTCTCCGTCTCGCTGCTCGAAGCGCTCGTCGTGTTGCCCGCGCACTTGGCGCATCTGCCGTCGAAGAAGGCCCGCGAGGAGTGGCGGGAAGCGCACCGGGCGGGATTGTTCGAGCGCGTGGCGATCGGTGTCGGCCGCGCCCGCGAGCGGTTCGTGCAGGGGGCCTTGCAGAAGACCTACGAGCGGTTCCTGCGGCTCGCGCTGCGCTGGCGATACGTGACGATCACCGTTTCCATTTCGCTGATGATGCTCGCCGGCGGACTCGTCGCGGGGGGTGTCGTCGAGGCCGTGTTCATCCAGAAAATGGACAGCGAAACGCTGATCTGCTTCGTCGAAATGCCGGTCGGCACCACCGCCGACAACACCCGCGAGAGGCTGTTGCAGCTCAGCGACTACGTCAAACCTCCCGAGACGGAAACGGAATCCGAAGTCGAAAACGTGCAGATGTTCGTCTCCCGCCAGTACGACATCGCCGGCGCGGGAACGACCGGCACCAACGATCAATCGCACCTCGGCCAACTCGTGATCGAGTTGATGCCCGCGGATCAGCGCGAAGCGAAAGGCCTACGCTCCAGCGAAGAGATGCTCGCCGACTTCCGCAAGTTCTCGATGACGCTCCCCGGCGTGAACGCCGTCACCTGGGACGAAATGAGCGGCGGACCGGGGGGGAAGGACATCGAGATCCGCGTGGTCGGCAAGGACTTCGACGAGATCGTCCAAGTGGCCGAAAAGCTCAAGCGGGAACTCGCCGGTTACCAGGGCGTCGCCGATCTCGACGACGACTACGACGAAGGGAAGCGCGAAGTCCGGTTGAGGCTCCGGGAGTCGGCCCGCCCGACCGGCATCACCGTCGAGCGTCTGGGCGGATTCGTGCGCTCCGCTCTCTACGGCCGCGAGGCTCGGCGGCTCACGCGGAACCGCGAGGACGTGCGGATCATGGTTCGCTATCCCGAACGCTTCCGCGAGAACGTGCACCACCTGGAGGAGATGTGGATTCCGAACGCCATCGCCGCATCCTCCGCCGCGACCGCGGGATCAGCGAGCGGTTCCGGCAACGGCTCGGCAACCGAGGGGCGTGTCGGCTGGGTGCCCGTCTCGGAAGTCGCCGAACTGATCGAGGACGAAAGCTACACGACCATTCACCGCAGTCAGCAGGAGCGGTCGCTCACCGTTTTCGGAGAAGTCGACGACGCGGTCGCCAAGTCCTATGAAGTGCTCGCCGGCGTCGGGAAGACGTTCGCCGAGACGATTCGGCCCGAGCATCCCGATGTGCGGATCGAGTTTCTCGGCAGCCAGGAGGAAATGGGGAAGGCGTTCGGCGGATTGAAGGTCGCGTTCCCGGTGGCGATGCTGTTGATCTACATGATGCTCACCGGGCTGTTCCGCTCGTACTTCCAGCCGATCGTGGTGATGTCGGCCATTCCCTTCAGCTTTTTGGGGGCGGTGCTCGGCCACTGGGTGACCGGCCAGCCGATGACGATCCTGAGCGGGATCGGAATGGTCGCGCTGACCGGCATCGTGGTGAACGACTCGCTGGTGCTGGTGGACTTCATCAACCGGCGAATCCGCGAGGGAATGGAACCGTTCGAGGCGAGCATCGAAGGGGCGAAACTGCGGCTGCGAGCGATCCTGCTGACCACGCTGACGACGGTCGCCGGGTTGACCCCGCTGATGTTCGAGCGGAGCTTCCAGGCGAAGTTCCTGATCCCGATGGCGGTCACGCTGACGTTCGGCCTGGCGTTCGCGACGGCGTTGACGCTGATCATCGTGCCGTGCTTGAACATGGTCTACTTCGACGTGTGGAGCCGGCGGGCGCCGGTCGAGGTTGAATAGCATCAATACTTCCACGAGACGCCCGCGTTGAAGTTCTGCATGTACCAGTCGGTGCGGGCGGATTTGATTTGCGGGAACACCGGGCTGGCCAGGTACGTGATGGAATCGGGACGCTGGATCTCGCCGATCCAGGTCAGCGTGTATCCGAACCGGAACCGCGCCCGGTCCAGAAGCTCCACCTTCTTCAGTACGGGAACGTAGCCGAAGATGTTCGCCTCGAGCGAGAGAGTTTGCTCCACCACCGGCGAGACGTGGCCGTGGTCGGTCGAGTCGCTGAAGGTCGACAACGGGTCGTAGGTGGGGTCGAACGCTCCGTTGCCGAGGCCTTTGCCCGATAAGTCGAAGTCCTCATAGACTCCGGCGACGGCGATCTTGGATTCGCTGATGATCTTGAAGTCGTCGCTGCCGAGGTCGAGGCGGAGGCCGATTTCCGGTCCGAAGAGGTGATTTCGCACGGTGGAATCGATCGTGCCTTCGAAATCCGGAGCCGCCCGCGGGTTGCGGGGAGTGTTGTTCCCCACGGTGGGACCGGTCCCGGGCGGGAACTGGACGAAGTCGTTGCCGCCGGAACCCCGCCCGCGGAAGTGGAACTTCTCGCGGATTCCCACGTATCGCACGCCCATCGTGGGCCGGACTTTGAGCGCCTTCAGATCCCACGCGCGGGAGGTGTACCAGGTGAGGCTGCCGCCGAACGCCTCTTCCGAGTATGCGATCAGTACGTTCTTGTCGTAATACGCGTTGGTGTTCGACGAGGCCGGAAACAACGGATCGGGACCGGTGCCGTTGTCGAGCGGCAAGCCGGGATTGTCGGCCCGCAATGAGTCGATGTCGTTGAAGTTGGCGTTCGGATCGCCGAACAGCAGACTGTTGCGGTAATGGCCGCCCCAGAACCCGGTGAACTCCAAGCCGCTGCCGTCGGGCTGCATGTGGCCGAGGCGGACGCGCACGCCCCCGGTCTCGTCCCAGATGTCGTTGAACACCCCCGTGCGAAGATTCACCGGCGACGATGGAGAGAAGCCTTGGGCTTGCGCGACGCCGCCGAAGAAAATCTGCGAGTCGATGTCGGTCGAGCCGACGAAACTTCCACTCGGTCGGCGATAGCGCGTCACGAGGCCTTCGACGATCACGGTGCGGTCGAAGTCGTTACTCACCATCCGGTGCCACAGGCCGTCCTTCTGGTAGTGCTGGTCGAAGGCGTTGTCGTAGGGGGAGATTTGCGGCCAGGGGTTCGCGCCCGGCGGAAGGCCCGTAGCTCCCTGCTGGACCGCGACCGGCGTGTTCGTCGGGTAGACCCCCGGCGATCCCGGAGGAGGCGGAGTGCCGGGAAACCCCTCGTACGGCGACGAACCGAAGAACTGGGGCGGCGCGCCCGGCGGGCCGTCGAAAGACGCCGCACCGTAGGTTTCCGGCCCCGGCTGCGACCACGGTCCATCCGCGATCGCCTCGCCCCCGCCCGCCAATGCCGGCAGGATGCCCACTACGGTCGCCAACCAGAAGGGTAGCCGCATCGTTTCGTCCTTAGATCAACGGCCTGTGATGCGTGTTCGCCCGAATGCCGCACCGGGCGCAGGGGCACGGTCCTGTGGGATGTATCGGTCGCCCGGCTGGGCAATCTGTAGCGGTTGTGCCGAAAATTCGCGCGAAAGGCGTGGCTGAAAAAGGGGACAGGTCCATTTTCCGCAGCCGAGCGTACCACGCTCGCAGAATCGAATGCGGAAAATGGACCTGTCCCCTATTTTCACTCGCGGTAGTCGTCCGCCAGGGCGTCCAGCAGGTAGACTTCCACCCGGTCCTGGATCTCGGCCTTTTCGTCCCCCGTTTGACGAAGCGGTTCGCTGTCGCCCGCCGACGTGATCCGCATTCGTTGCCGCTCGATTCCCAGTCCGACCAGCGCCTCCATCACGCGCCGCCCCCGCCGATAGGTCAGGTCCGACAGCGCCCGGACCGCTTCTGCTCTCGATTCCGCCGGCGGGCCGGCGTGGGCCCGCAGTTCGATCTTGTTCGGCTTGCCGGCCAGTTCCCGGGCGATCGTGGTCAGCCGCGCCGTGGCCTCGGGCGAAAGTTCGGCACTTCCGCGGGCGAAAGGAATGGGTTCGAACACCGGGACCGGCACCCCCTCGGGTGTGCGGTACACGCGGAGGTTGCGCCCCTCGACGGCGGCGGTCTTGACCCCTCCGAAACCGCGGTCCTCGTTCGTGAACGAGCCGAGCGTCTCGAATTTCGAGACCAGCGAATTGAGCGGAAAATGCCTGCCGTGAGGAGAACTCGGGCCGGTCCGGTAACCGATGTACCGCTGCAGTGCGTCGAGCACCGCCCGGTATTTCTCGGTCGACACGACCTCGCTCAGCGAGACGAGCATGATGAAGAACGTCAGCAGTAGCGACATCATGTCGCCGTAGGTAACCACCCATTCCGGCACGCCGGGCGGGGCGTCTTCCTCGTCCATCGTCTGCTCCGTCCTGAACCCGAGTAGTACGGCTTCAACCTTGAAGTCATGGGTCGATCGCACGGGCGGGTAGGACGAACTTCAGTTCGTCGTGCCCGGCCGCATTGGAATGTCCGGTCGCAAGTCCCGTTGTGGCCGCCGCGCGCCTCGGACGGACTGGCAGTCCGTTCTACTACGCCTTCAACCTTGATCTTGTGGGTCGACCGTAGGATGGATTGGCCATGACACGGTGAGGTCGCCAGGTGCGCGGAGGCCGACACGCCAGTGAGGCTTGATCGCATGGGTGCCGCCAATTACCACGGCTTCAACCGCCAAGTTCAAGCCTGAAGCGGTCCTACGGCGACTTCGACCCACAAGATCAGGACTGAAGTCGTAATGGAGCGCGGCGCGGACCGCGAGCGCGGGACGGCCCGTTCGCCTTGAACCTCATCGGCGTTTCCTCCGCCGTGAGTGCAATCGACTCCGGACGACATGGGGAGTTCTCCGGTCGCCCGATGACCGGTCTTTCCCCACTCGATCGTGCGGAGGGACCGGTTTCGCGATCTTCGCCGGCCGGACACAATCGAGAGGCGGCCGCCTTCCGAAAACCGCGCCGGCCGGCCCGCCCGCTGCTCGCATCCCTCCCACCTGAAGGCCGTCCCGCCATGTCCGACGACGACATCCGCGACAAGAACATCGTCACCGCGACGTTTACCGAATTCTCCGAAGACGACTGCCTGACGATGGCCGCCGCCCTCAGCTATTACACCGCATTCGCGCTCCCGCCGCTGCTCCTGTTGATCGTCACCGTCGCCGGCTGGATCTGGAGCCCCGAAGCCGTCACCGGGCAAATCCGCGATCAGGTCAGCGGCGTGATCGGCAGCGGCGGCTGGCAACAGATCGAAACGATGATGAACGAAGCCGCCAGCCGCGACGACGGCCGCCTCGCCGCGATCGTCGGCATCGCCGTCCTGATCTTCGGGGCCACCGGCGTGATGGCCCAGTTGCAGCACGCGCTGAACCGCGCCTGGCAGGTCGAGGTCAGCGCGAAGCACGGCGGAATCCGCAACTTCATCTTCAAGCGGATGCTCTCGCTGGGCATGATCCTCGGCATCGCCTTCCTGCTGATCGTCTCGCTGGTGCTGACCGCCGTGCTCAACGCGACCGCCGACCAGGTTCGATCATGGCTTCCCGCGATGCTTCAGGGATGGACGCCGCTGGTCGTGCACGCCCTGGTCACGCTGGTCATCCTCACGCTGTTGTTCGCGGCGATGTTCAAGTGGCTGCCGGATGCCGAGGTCGAATGGCGCGACACCTGGATCGGCGCCGGCGCGACCGCCGTTCTGTTTCTCGCGGCCAAGTTCGCGCTGGGAGTCTACTTCGGCATGCAGGATGCCCAGACCTACGGACCAGCGGCGTCGTTCGTGCTGATTCTCCTGTGGGTTTACTATTCGAGTATCGTGTTCCTGCTAGGGGCGGAGTTCACCCAGGTCTGGGCCCGCCGCCGCGGCGCACGAATCACCCCCTCGCCCGGGGCCGTGCGGATCGTGCAGACCAAGCAGGAATTGCCGGGGTGAGGAAAGTTCATTGACATTTCGTGATTCCGGCCGATAATACCACCATCTACGCCCCGTCGGACACGCCGCAAGGCCTCCGGCGGGGTTCTGCTTTCGCGGAGTTGGTGAGAGACGGCGCATGCCTGCCGAGCCGCCGATCAAGCGTGCCATCGCCTTCGTTGACGGGCAGAACCTCTTCTATGCCGCGAAGTATGCTTTCGGTTATGCTTGGCCGAATTACGACCCGCTCAAACTGGCTCGGACAGTCTGCCGCAGCAAGGCTGGGAACTCGTCGGAACGTGCTTCTACACCGGCCTTCCGAGCCCGCAGCACGACGCGTTCTGGAACCACTTCTGGACGGCGAGGCTCGCTCAAATGGGCCGCTCCGGAATCCGCACGTTCTCACGCCACTTGAAATATCGCAACCAAACGGTCCAAGTCCCCGGGGGCGGGACGACGACGGTCCTAGTCGGCAGCGAGAAAGGAATCGACGTCCGGCTGGCACTCGATGTCGTTGCCGCGTGCCGCGATAAAAGGTGCGACGTGGCCTTGATCTTCAGCCAGAACCAGGATCTCTCGGAAGTATCCGATGAGGTCCGGGCGATCTCCATCCAGCAGAATCGCTGGATCAAATTGGCATGCGCCTTTCCGATCAGCCCGACCTATCCGAATACTCGCGGCATCGACAAGTCCGATTGGATTCGAATCGACCGCAAGACCTACGACGTCTGCCTCGATCCTCGCGACTATCGACCAAAGAAGGGAAAATGATGATCGTGGATGCATCACGATCGACGTCGAGCCGCCGTTAGAGGGCCGTGGTCATCCTGCCGGGCGCTCACCTCACAGCGTCCACCCGTCCGGCAGCACCGCCCCCTTCTCCACCACCACGACGCCGTCCTTGACGTGCACGTTCTCCTTCTCCGATGAGTCGCCCGCCCGCGGATCGCCGACGATTCGCACGTTCTTGCCGATCCGGCAGTTCTTGTCGATGATCGCCCGCTGGATGACGCTGCCGTCCCCCACGCCGACCGGCGGACGCCCGTTCGATTCCGCCGCGCCGCGGTCCTCGGGGTGCTCGTAGAAGTCCGACCCCATCAGCACCGAATCGCGAATCGTCACGTTGCTCCCGATGTGGCAACGAATGCCGATCACGCTGTTCTCGATCACCGTCCCTTCCCCCACCACGCATCCGTCCGCCAGAAGCGAGCGGCGGATCTCCGCGCCCGCGGCGCGCGTCGGCGGAAGATGCCGCGCCTGCGTGTAGATCGGCGCGGCGTCGCTGGCGAAGTCGAACGGCGGGCTCGCCTCGGTCAATGCGAGGTTCGCCTCGTAGAAGGCGCGGATCGTGCCGATGTCTTCCCAGTATCCTTCGAACGGATGCACCTGCACCCGCCGCGCGCGGATCGACATCGGGAACACTTCCTTCCCGAAGTCCTGGTAGTCCGACTTCTCCAACAGTTCGACCAGCGTGTCGCGGTGGAACAGGTAGATGCCCATGTTGGCGAGGCAGTCGCGGCCGTTGCTCTTGATGCCGTGCGCGTCGAGCCAGTCGGGATCGGTCCGCACGAGTTTCAATTCCTCTTCGGTCTGGGGCTTCTCGAGGAACCCGACGACGCGGCCCGTCTCATCCAGCCGCATGATCCCGAACGCCGCCGCCTGCTCGCCGCTGACCGGCACGGCGGCGATCGTCGCGTCGGCCCCGGAGCGTTTGTGCGTTTCCAGCATCTCCCGGTAATCCATCCGGTAAAGTTGATCTCCGGAGAGGACGAACACGTACTCGATTCCCGGCTGCTTGAGATACCGCAGGTTCTTGCGAACGGCGTCGGCGGTCCCCTCGTACCAGTCGGCCCCTTCCATCGTCTGCTGGGCGGCGAGGATTTCCACGAACCCGCCATCGAAGCGATCGAAGATGTACGTCTGCCGGATGTGCCGGTGCAGGCTCACCGAGTTGAACTGCGTCAGGAGGTAAATCTTGTTGATTCCGCTGTTGAGGCAGTTCGAAATGGGAATGTCGATGATGCGATATTTCCCGGCGAGCGGCACCGCCGGCTTCGAACGATATCGCGTGAGCGGAAACAACCGCGTTCCTTTTCCGCCTCCCAGAATGAGTCCGACGATTTTCTGCATCTCTTTGCTCCTCCTTGATTTGCGTTGTGCGCTCGGGGACGGATCGCCGTCCGGGGATTGGTCCGGCAGTTCGAGAATGTTCGACCAAACGTTGTTTTCTGGTCTCCACCCTACCGCCCGGCGCGCGATCCATCAAGAAGATTTGCCCGGACGAACCGCACGGGAAATTTCTTGCCCCTTGCCCCACCGGGGGTTACGATGACCCGGAATCCGCGTCGCTTGCGGTTTCGCGTCATTCGAGCCAGTCCTCGAGAGCCGCGCACGAAGTAAGCGGCCCAACCCCGCGATCTTGATGGATCCCCGGTCATGTCCATTCCAACCATCGAAGCCGCCGCCGCTTCCGAGCGCAGTTTCCGCCGGGCGAAGCGCACGGTCCTGCTGGCGATCACGGGCGTCGTCGCGGGATTGCTGCTGTTCATCGTCTGGCGGGAGATGTACGGCGAGAAGTTCACGATCTCGCCGGAGACGACGTACATCACCGAACCGCTCCGTGAAGACGGCCTCCCCGACTACGCCGCCGCCCTCGACGCCCTCGCAAGCGTTGGCGTGACGCCGGAGAACAACGCCGCGGTGCTGTACTGGCAGGCCTTCGGGCCGGAAGAGGTACCGGCGTTCGCGCGCGAGGAGTTCTTCGCGAAGCTGGGAATGGAGGTTCCACCGCCCGCTGGAGACTACCTGATTACCAGCGCCGCATTCGAGAAGGAACAGCAGGCGGCGGAACCGGCAGCGCCGGCCGATGCGCCGGCCGATGAATCGGGGCAAGGCGGCCCCACGTTCTCGGAACGGCTCGATCGCGCGATGAATGCTCCGTGGTCGGCCGACGACGAGCCGGTTGTCGTGGAGTGGATTCAGCGGAACGAGAAGCCGCTCGGACTGATCGTCGAAGGAACGCGCCGGTCGCGGCATTATCAGCCCGCGCTGATTCCGCCCGAAGAGAACCGGCCGGGGCCTCTGGCGGGAGAGATGTTTCCGTCACTGCACACCGAGCGCGACGCGGCGCGTCTGCTTTGTGCATGGGCGATGCGACGGCTTCACGAAGGGGACGTCCCAGGGGCACAGGAGGATCTTCTGACCTGCCATCGCCTGGCGCGGAGCATCGCCCAGGGGCCGTCAACGATCCGATGGTTGTGTGGAAATCACATCGAATCGTTCGCGCTCGACGGAGACGCGGCTCTGGCGCATCACGCGGGCATGTCGAGTGCGGATGCGATTTCGTTCCGCGATCGGCTGGCGTCCCTGCCGCCGATGCCGACGCTCTCCGAAGCGATCGACCAGGGTGAACGCCTCGCGTGTCTGGACTATATCCTCCGGTTCGTGCGTTATGGCGAGCACGTGCTGCCGGATGGAACGCTCTATAGCACCTTCGAGCGCGTGCCGACGAAGCTGGTCCACTGGGATATGACTCTAATTCGGGTGAACGACCTCTTCGACCGCATGACCGCGGCAACACGCGAGCCGGATCGGGCGCGTCGTTCGACGGCGGTCAATGAGGTTCGACTTCGCCTCGGTGGAATGCGCGATGACACAGAGAAATGGTGGCGCGTCGTCGCCGATCGCAGCGGCCTTGCTGCGGATCTCGTCGCGCCGCTCATGATCCCGGCGATTTTCCCGGTCCTGGACGCGGCTGATCGCGGGCAAACGAAATTTCAACTTGTGCAACTGGCGCTGACATTGGCCGCCCACCGCGCCGACCACGGCAATTATCCCGCCACGCTCGATGAACTCGCCCCGCGGTACATCGAGGCGATTCCTCACGACCTCTATACCGGCAATCCGCTCATCTACCGCATGAGCGACGACGGCGGCGGCTATCTGCTCTACAGCGTCGGCCCGAACGAAACCGACGACGGCCGCTCGCAGGAAGACGATCCGGCCGGCGACGACATCGCGATCCGCACGCCGCAATCGGAGGCGACGCCATGAGTGTTTCGCAACTCGCGACCACCGATGCCGCCGCCGAGCGCAGCTTCCGCCGGGCGAAGCGGACGGTCCTGTTCGGGATCATCGCGGCGGTCGTGGGGTTGCTGCTGTTCGTCGTCTGGCGGGAGATGTACGGCGAGAAGTTCACGATCTCGAAAGAGACGACGTACATCACCGAACCGCTGCGCGAAGACGGCCTCCCCGACTACGCCGCCGCCCTCGACGCCCTCGCCAGCGAAGGCGTCACGCCGGAGAACAACGCCGCCGTGCTGTACTGGCAGGCGTTCGGGCCGAATGAGGTTCCGCAATCGATCCGTCAGGAATTTTTCCAACGAATCGGCACGTCGCCTCCCCCGCCATCAAGGGGAACGGGAGACTACCTGTTATCCCTCTCGGCGTTCGCAGGCGAATTGGAGGCTCGATCACCGACGACGGCGACGATGCCAATTCCCGAAAAGGACGAGATCGAAGTCACGGCCAGCCTCACGGAGAGAATCTTTGATCGAATGGAGCGCGCGGAGAATACGCCATGGTCGGCCGAGGAAGATCCTGAACTGACGGATTGGATTCTCCGCAACGAGAAGCCGCTGCGACTGATCGTCGAAGCGACGCATCGCCCGTGCCGTTACCAGCCCTTGTTCGTCGTGCCGGAAGACGGACGACAGGCAACGCTGCATCACGCGTTCCTACCCTGGGTGCAAAGCGATCGCGAAGCGGCCCGGCTGCTGTGCGTCCGGGCGATGCAGCGCCTGCACGACGGCGACATCGCAGATGCACAGGACGACCTGCTCGCCTGCCATCGTCTGGCCCGCCATGCGGCGTCCGGCCCCTGGCTGATCGACTGGCTCATCGGAGTCGCCCTCGACGCGAACGCGTCCGAGGCCGATATCGCGCTCGCCCACCATGCCGCGTGGAGCAGCGCGCAGGCGACGGCGTATCGCGAGCGGCTCGCGGCTCTGCCGCCGTTTCCGCCGCTCGCCGAGAAGTTCGACCGTGCCGAACGGTTTGCGATGCTCGACACGATCGTTTCCGTGGCTCGATACGGAATGGAGCGCGTCGGATTCGATCCGTTCAACACGCCCGCGGCGTTGCCGACGCTCCTCGTGCATTGGGACGCCGCCCTCTACAAAGCCAACGCATTGTCCGATCTCATCGTCGCCGCCGCCGCAGAGTCCGATCCCGGGGCGCGGCGACGGCGCGTCGGCGAGGTGCAGCGCGCTTATGGCGAATTCGCCGCCGCCGCCGGCCTGCATTCGCGGCAGTTGAGTGACCGCAGCGGATTGGCGGCGGACAGGCTGCTGTCGCACCTGGCCCCGGCGGCGCAGGCGGCGCTCGATCGTGAACTCGAACCACGATCGCGCGCCGACCTCATGCAGGTTGCATTCGCCCTTTCCGCGTACCGCGCCGATCACGGCAGCTATCCCGCGACTCTCGACGAACTCGCCCCGCGGTACATCGACGCCGTCCCGCCGGATCTCTTCACCGGCAAACCGCCAATCTACCGGCCGAAGGAGGGGGGCGGCTACGTGCTCTACAGCGTCGGCCACGACGCCACCGACAACGGAGGTCTCAGCCGCGCGGACGCCTCGGGCGGCGACGACATCGTGATCCGCACTCCGCAACCGGAGGCGACGCCATGATTCCGCAAGGCCGATTGCCGGCGCAGGAAGCACGTCCCGCCTGCCGGGCGGGACGTGGTGCGCGGGAAAACGCATCCGGCAGCAAGCGGCTTGATTCGTACGCAATGGCCGCATCGTTCGGCAGGGCGAACAGGTCGGCCGTACTGTCACGGGAACGCGGCAATGTTCGGCACACGGCAACCCGCTCCGCACGTCCATTCCGGCAGAATGGACGTACCGGTACGTCCCGCCTGCCGGGCGGGACGTGGAGCGCAGGAAAACGCATCCGGCAGCATGCGGCTTGACTCGTACGCAATGGCCGCATCGTTCGGCAGGGCGAACAGGTCGGCCGTACTGTCACGGGAACGCGGCAATGTTCGGCACACGGCAACCCGCTCCGCACGTCCATTCCGGCAGAATGGACGTACCAGTACGTCCCGCCTGCCGGGCGGGACGTGGAGCGCGGGGTGCGGTCGCCGTCAGCGCGCAGTCGAACCGTGGCGGACGGTCGCGCTGGATCCCCTATCGGAATGGCCTGCTAACTCGCTCGCAATCGGCGATTCGGGAAGCGTGCGGTCACGGGAGATGTTCGACTTCCGCATTCCGTCAAGCCGCTCACCAGGTCCATTCCGGCAGAATGGACCTACAACGGCCCGGCAGATCCGGCCAGCACTGCAGCCACCGAACCGATCGTCCTTTCGTCGGCTCGACATCTCCGGATGGACTGGCAGTCCGTCCTACGCGAACTGCGAACGACTTTCCTCGATTCAACGGCATGAACCATGACCGCTCCCATCGATCGCCGTGAGTTTCTCGTCTCGACCGGCGCCGCCGTCGCGGGGGGATGGGCCGCCGTTTCGCTGGCGGCGGATGAACGCCCCGAAGCTCCCGCGAAGGGCTTGCCGTTTCGCGTCTCGAAGGAGACGACGTACATCACCGAACCGCTCCGCCCGGACGGCAGTCCGGATTACGTCGCGTATCTCGACGCGACGATGAGCCGCGGCATCACCCCGGAAAACAACGCCGCGGTCCTCTACCTGAAGGCGATTGGCCCGGGCGAAATCCCGGAGGAGAAGCGAGCGGCATTCTTCGCAAAACTGGGCATCGACCCGCTTCCGGCGGAGGGGAAGTACATCGACGGCCGCTTCGGCGCGCCGTTTCCGGACTTGCCGGACCTCACCCCCGGCTCGGATTGGCAGCGATTCGAGAAAGCCTTCGACCGGGCTGGCGAATCGCCCTGGAAATCGGCCGACCTGCCGGCCATCGCACGGCTGCTGGAGCACAACGCCGAGGCGTTGCGGCTCATCGTCGAAGGAACGAAGCGACCGGAATATTACCTTCCGCTGTTCGACGCCCCGCCGGACGCGGTATCGCCGCTGGCGGGAGAGGGGTTTTTTCCCCATTTGATCGGCGACCTCCGCTCCGCGGTGCGGTTGCTCGTTCGTCAGGCGATGCTGCATATCGGCGAGGGACGAACCGCCGAGGCGATGGACGATCTGCTGGCGTGTCACTTGCTAGCGCGGCACGTGGCGCGGCGATCGTTCCTGGTCGACCGGTTGATCGGGACCGCTTTCGAGCAGATCGCGAGGTCAGGTGATGTGGCGCTGGCCCAACAAGGAGGTCTTTCCGCGGACGAATTGCGCGGGTTCGGCGCGCGGCTGGCCGACCTGCCGCCGTTCCCGCCGATCATCGACGTGTACATGCACGGAGAGCGATGCTTCCAACTCGATTTCACGATCGGCCTGAGTCGCGGCGGACGCGGGATGCTCAAGGGATATGAATTCCTCTGGGACCGCGATACGGTCGAACGCGTTCAAGACCTGCTGGCGAACACCGATCTCGACTGGAACGCTTCGCTGATCCGAATCAACGAGCTGCATGACGCGCTCGCCGACGCGACCCGCATCGAATCGCGGGCCGCGCGCCGCGTCGCGGTCGGTCGCATCGACCGCGAGAACGAAAAACGAATGCAAGCGGCCAGAGTCGAACTGGAGCGAATCGTCGACCGGAAGGCCGTGCCGGCGAGAGTTTCGAAAGCGTTCACCGAAGTAGTGGTCAGTGATGTGATGATGACGTCGAGCTTCCTGACCGCCGAGGACCGCCGCGACGCGCAGTTCGACCTCGCCCGCATCGCCGTCGCGCTCGCCGCGCACCGAGCCGAACACGGCCGTCATCCCGCGTCGCTCGCCGATCTCGCGCCGAAGCAGATCGCCGCGATCCCGGACGACCTCTTCCGCGAAAAGCCGCAACCGCCCGTGTATCGCCCGAACGATGACGGCACGGGTTACGTTCTCTACAGCGTTGGTCCCAATGGAAAAGACGACGACGCCCGCACGATCGGAGACGAACCGGCGGGTGACGACCTCGTGATTCGAAATCTCCCATCGATGGCAGTCGAGCCATGAAATCATTCCGTCATCGTGCGCACCGGCCGGCTCACGCCGGCCGCTCGCCTGGCCGCGCGGCCGCGCTTGCCGTTGCATTCGTGGCGATGTGGGCCGCCGCCGCGTTCGCTGCCGACGATCTTCCCGCGCCCGAGGCGAAGGCGGCGAAGTTGCCCTTCACGGTCTCGAAGGAAACGACTTACATCACCGAGCCGCTGCGCGAGGACGGTTCGCCGGATTTCGCCGCCGCGATCGAAAACGAGGCGAAGAAAGGGGTCACGCCCGAGAACAACGCGGCGGTCCTCTACTGGCGGGCGCTGGGGCCGGGGCACGTCGATCCGTCGCAGCACGCGGAGTTCTTCGCGAAGCTGGGCATGGACGTTCCGCTGGAAGACGGGGACTATCTGATCGGATTCCGGGCGTTTGCCCAAGCGAACTCGGACGAGCCGGTCCAGGCGTTTCCGTTCGGTCAACGGCCCGCCATTCTTCGCCGGCTCGACGAGGAATTGACCAAAGCGACGAGCGGCCCGTGGACCGAACGCGAGCTGCCGCTGATGGCGGAGTGGCTGAAGCGGAACGAGAAGCCGCTGGCCCTCGTCGTGGAAGGTTCGCAGCGTCCGAAATACTTCTCGCCGGTTCACTTCGCTCCGCGCGCGGAGGGCGCTCCGCCGTCGGTGTTGATCGTCGCCTTGTTGCCGCACGTGCAGGGCGCCCGCGATTTCGTCCGGCTGCTGACGGCGCGGGCGATGCTGCGGCTGGGTGAAGGAAAGCGGGCGGAGGCCGAAGCCGATCTGCTGGCGGCGCACCGGCTGGGCCGGCAGGTCGCGCAGGGCTGGTCGCTGATCGAGCAACTCGTCGGTATCGCGATCGAGTCGATCGCCGGTGAGGGTGATCTGGCACTCGCCCGACATGGCGGTCTCACCGCCGCGCAGGCGGCCGATTACCTCGCCCGGCTCGACCGCCTGCCGCCGCGGCGGCCGATGATCGAAGCGGTCGACTACGGAGAGCGGCTGACTTATCTGAGCGCCGTCTGCCACGTCGCGATTCACGGCGCCGAGGGGCTTTCCGGCGAGATGATGCCGGACCGAGGCGCGGGGGCGCGTTTCAAGCAGACGCTGATGACCGCGCTCGTCGATTGGGACGTACCGCTGACGAAGGGGAATGAACTGTACGACGAGCTCGTCGCGGCCGGGCGGGCGGCGACGCGCGAGGAGCGGCAGCGGAAACTCGCCGCGTTCGACCAGGACTTTCGGCGCAAGATGGCCGAGCTTGGCGATCCGAAGACGGCGGTCTGGCGCGCGTTGACCTCCCGCAGCGAAACGGTGAGCGACTTCCTTACGTCGCTGATGATTCCGGCGGTCGGCGCGGCGCTCGTGGCCGAGGACCGGGCGATCATGCAGCTCGACCTGACGCGGCTGGCCTTCGCCCTCGCGGCGCACCACGCGGACCATCGCGAATGCCCCGCCGCGCTCGACGCCCTCGCGCCGAAGTACGTCAACGCCGTTCCCAAGGATCTCTTCAGTGGCGACGCGCTCGTCTATCGTCGCACGGAAGATCGACAGGGCTACGTCCTCTACAGCGTCGGCCCGAATGGCGAGGACGACGCCGGCCGCGACCACACCGACGACCCGCGCGGCGACGACCTGGTGATCCGCATGCCGCGGACGGAGGAGGCGAAATGAGCGCATCGGTCCACCTTCGACGGAGCCGGTCGGATCGGCGATCCGTCCGACGCGCCACGTTCGTCCGCTGCTGCGTGCCGTGGCTCGCGTTGCTCGCGGGCGCGTGCGAGAAACCGGCGGCGGATTCGAGCGTCGCGAACGAGACTCCCGCCGCCGCGGCCGACACCTCTCCGCCCGCGAATCCCTTGCCGAAGACGGGCGGCGCGGAATCGAAACCGGCGGGACAGACGACGCGACGGTCACAAGTTCCTACGGCGAATCCCGGCAAGGTTCCCTTCACGATTTCGAAGGAGACGACCTACGTCACCGAACCGTTGCGGGCCGACGGTCTGCCGGACTATGCGGCCGCCCTCGATGCGATGGCCGGCGAAGGAGTCACGCCGGAGAACAATGCGGTGGTGTCGTACTGGCGGGCGATCGGCCCGCGGGCGATCGATCCGTCGCTGCGGTCGGACTATTTCGCGAAGCTCGAAATGGAGGTGCCGCCGGAGAAGGGGGAGTATTTGGTGGGGTTGAAGGTGTTCGCGGAAGAGCTGGCCGCCAGGCGTGGGGCGTCGCCCCACGAGCAGTCGGCCGTAATCGAGCAGGTTCGAAACCAGCAGGAGCGCGCCGCCCGTGCGCCTTGGAGAGAGACGGATCTTCCTTGGATCGCCGAATGGCTGCGGCGGAACGAGAAGCCATTGCGGCTCGTGGAGGAAGGGACGCGTCGGCCGCACTACTTCGCCCCCACGATCATTCCGCAAACGAAGGAGGGCGAGCCCCCCGCGCCGATGATCGAAGCCCTGCTTCCGCTGTTGCTCGAGGTGCGGGACATGTCGCGACTATTGGCGGTGCGCGCGATGCTGCGATTGGCGGAAGGCCGCCCGGAGGAATGCACAGCCGACCTGCTCACTTGCCGACGGCTCGGTCGCCAGGTCGCGCACGGCTGGACGTTCATCGATCAACTCGTGGGGTTCGCGATCGAAGAGATCGCAATGGAGGGGGAGAAGGCATTGGCTGGGCACTCCGGCCTCTCGGCATCCGATGCGCTCCGCCACATCGCGGAGTTGGACCGAATTCCCGCGACGCGGGGAATCGTCTCGGCGCTGGATGGCGGAGAGCGCTTCATATTCCTGAGCATCATTTGTCACACTTCGCTCTATGGTCTCGGTATGTTCGCCGACGAAGACGGCGATGCGAGTCTCGGGGAGTCTCCGCTGAACCAGGCGCTCACCGGCGGGGCCATCGAGTGGGACGTGCCGCTGAAGATGGGAAACGAGTTGTGCGACGAGTTGGCCGCTGTCGCGGGGGCGGCGCACTATGGTGATCGCCAGCGACTTCTGGCCGACTTCGAGTCGAGGTTCAATCGAAAACAGGCGGAGCTGAACGATACGGAATCGGTCCGGGCCCGGATGGCGAGAGATGCGAGCGAAACGGTCGGCGAATTGCTGGTTCTCTTGTTGGCCCCGGCCACGAGGTCGGCCGTCGCTGCGGAAGACCGATCGAGGATGCAGTTGGATCTGTCGCGGCTCGCCTTCGCGCTCGCGGCTTATCATTCGGAGCGGGGCGAATACCCCGCCGCGCTCGCCGCGCTCGCGCCAAAGTACCTTTCCGCCGTTTCCGAGGATATCTTCAGCGGCGGATCGCTTATCTATCGTCGCACGGCCGACCGGCGGGGATGCGTCCTTTACAGCGTCGGTCCCAACGGCGCGGACGACGGCGGAATGCTTCCGGAAGAAGGCCCGTTTTCCGACGACCTTGTCGTTCGCATGTCACCATCGGCGAGGGAATGAGTCCCTCGCGATATCTCTCGAAGCGAAAGGGTTTCGCGATGAAGAAGAAGGCCGTCAAGAAGGGGACGCGGAAGTCGTCCGCCAAGGTCGCCGGCGGGAAGTCGGCCGGGAAGCCCGCCGCTCGCAAATCGCTCAAGAAGAAACCGGCGGCACAACCAGCGGCCGCCAAGGCGAAGCCGGTCAAGAAGCCCGTGAAGAAGCAGCCGGCGAAGGCGAAGCCGGCGACGACGAAGCCGCGGCCCGAGCCGAAACCGGTCGCACCCGTGGCCCGCCGACCCACGCAGGAGGTGCCGGGGGCGCGGGAAACGCTGCGCACGCGGCCCACGGAGTCCCCCGCCGAAATGGCCCGCACCGGACTCGACGCGTTCGACGCCGGCGACCTGGCCCACGCCCGCCGCAAACTCATGGAACTCGTGGAGCACTTCGACGGGAAGAAGTAGCGGGCGGTCGGATTCGAGATCGCGGGTTGGCCGTAGCGGAATTCGCAAGAATTCCGACCGCTTTCGTGTGGAATTGGAAGTCTTGCGACTTCCGCTACGCGACGGCGCGCCCCGCTCGGGGGAAGATGCGTCGACGGAAGTGCCCGGAGCGATCCGCCCCATCGCGCGCCCGCCCGGCCGTCGGCTATTCCTCTTCCTCGCCTTCCGGCGCTTCCTTGGCGGCGGCGGTCGTCATGCCGCAGACCGACGCCTCGACCGCTTCCACCCGGTCTTCGACCACCGGCGGAAGCTCCTCGTCCTCGTATTGGGCGGAGGCGAGAATCAGGTCGACCGCCTTGCGTTCGCGGATCTGGGCTTCGAGGTTGTCGATCACGCCGGACTTCTCCAGCCGGGCGCGAACGCGGCGCGGGCTTTCGCCCCGCTGCTGCGCCATCATGCGGATTTCGTGATCGATGTCCGACGGGCCGACCTCGACCTCCTCCTCCTCGGCGATGCGGTCGAGAACGAAATGCTCCTTCAGGGCCTGGCGAGTCTCGGAGACCGCGTGCTGTCGCAGTTCGTTCTCGCGGGAACGAATCTGCTGCGTGGTGAAGCCGGCCTGCTGCATTTCGAGCCGCTCGCGATGCAGGGCGTTTTCGACCTGCTTGCGGACGAGCGTGTCGGGGAGATCCCAGTCGGCCGAGGCGGTGATCTGTTCGAGCACCTGCCGGCGGGCGATTTGCCGTTGAGTGTATGCGATTTGCCGTTCGAGCATCGCCCGGATTTCGTCGCGGAGGTCGATTTCGGACTCGACGCCGACCCGTTCGAGGAACTCGCCGTCCAATTCGGGGAGTTTCTGCTCGTCGACTTCGACCACTTCGAACCGCGCCTGGACCGCCTCGCCCCGCAGTTCGACCCGCTCCGCCTCGGTGGACACGGTGACTCGCGTCTCGCGGACGTCTCCCGGCCGGGCGCCGGCGAGCAGTTCGTCGAACCCTTCCAACTCGGCGTCCTCGAACCGCAGCACCGGCTTGAGGTGCGCGGTGAGGCGCTCCACGCGGTGCAGCGTCTTGCCGTCGTGCTCGAACGTCACGTTCAGCACCACGACGTCGCCGGCGGCCGCGGGCCGATCGACCTTCACGAGTTCGCCGTACTGGCCGCGGAACTTTTCGAGATAGCTTTCGACGTCGCTTTCGCTGACCTTGCCGACGGGGCGGCGGATCCTCAGGCCGCGGTAATCGGGCAGGTCGAACTCGGGACGAACCTCGACGTCGAACTCGTAGACGAAGTCGCCCTCGTCGGGGATTTCCAGTTGCTCGACATCGAAATCCGGCTCGTTGATCGGCTCGAGCTCGTAGTCCTCGGAGATCTGCTCGAGGCTCCCGACCAGCAGCTTCTGCTTCACCTGGCCGTTCAATTCGTCCTTGAACCGCCGCTCGACGAGCTTGGACGGGACGTGACCCTTGCGGAACCCGGGAACGTCGGCCTCGGCGGCGAACTCGTCGAGAGCGTCGTTGCGGAAGCGGTCGACCTCGTCGCGCGGGATGGTGACCTTGATGTGCTTCCGGCAGGGACCGACGTTGTCGATCTCGACGTCGAGCAGCAGCCGGGCTTCCGCTTCCTCCCCGTCCTCGGCGAGCGCGGTGTCGGCATCCTGCGGTTCGAGCTCGTCGTCGCGCGCGTCGTCGGTCATGGTGTCGTTCCAAAGGACGATCGGCGACCCCGGAGCGAACCCGCGGGAGCCGATCGCCAGGCTGAATCCGAATGCGAAAAAAAGCGGGTGAAGGGACTCGAACCCTCGACGTCCACGTTGGCAACGTGGTGCTCTACCAACTGAGCTACACCCGCGAAACGTCGCCGCCTCCGGGCGGTCGCCGCCCCGAGGCCGTGCTGAGCATTATCCGCGCCGGCGGCGGTTCGTCAACCCCGCGGCGGCGGCCCACGGCCGGAAAACGCGGAGATGGGCCGAACGGGAGGGGCGAAGCGTTTCGCCCGGTCGGTGATCCGATCCCCTGAGGAGGCGCACCGCCGAGCGGCGACCCCAATTCGCGGCTCGACGGGCGGCGAAAATCTCCCCGCTTGGGGGGACGCGCCGCACGGCGGTCATCCCCTTTCGTTCGTCGGGCGAAATTCGTGAAACCACGGATGTCGCGGATGCCACGGATGGCGGCCAGCGATTCGGCGGAGTTCTCGAACGCCGTCTCTTCTCTCCGGTCTTCTCGGCGTCCTCGGCGCACTCGGCGGTTCGATGCTTCCGTCGAGCAGGGAATCGCACCGCAGAGAACGCCGAGAGCGCGGAGTTCGCTCGGCAGCGCCGTCCGGCATCGGGAACGGTTTCGCCGCGGGAAATCAGCGTCGATCAGCGACAATCAGCGTTCCTTGCATTCGCATGGCGGACTCGTCCGCCGCGCGTCGTCGGGGATCGGAACACCGATCTTCACTGATGATGCTTCCGACGGCCCGTCCCGCGACGGACTCCTTAGGCAACGGCGGGAATTCGAACGACCGTGGTGCGAATCGTCGAGGGGTGGCTGGGGTCGAAGCGCAGCGCAGCCCCCAGCGATGCGCCGACACGCCCACCATCAACTGGGGGCGATCTGCCGATGCGGGTCGACGAGCGTGGACGCCATCCCCCGGCAGATCGACCCCAGCCACCCCACCGGTACTTCATTTTGCCGCCGCTGCCTTATTCCGTAACACTCGACCCGAATGGCGGAGCAGTCGTCGTCGTAATGGAATTCGCAAGAATTCCGACATGGGCCGGCAACTGGGACATCGCCGGAATTCTTGCGAATTCCGCTACCGCCCGTGCGCCACGTCGCACCGGCAAAGTGTCACCCGGGCGACTCGCGGCCGGCGCGAGCATGTCTTGACGATTGTTGTCGGAACGAGTATCGTCGAGACATGCCAACCGCCGTTTCGCGTCCCACCCGCCGCTCCCGCCGGTTCGATTCGCTCGAACAAGAGGCGTTCCTCAGCGTCTGGCGGACCTACGACCGGCTGCGGATCGAGGAGGATCGGCTGTTCGAGCGGTTCGACCTCTCGCCGCAACAGTACAATGCTCTGCGCATCCTCCGGGCCGCGCATCCCAGCTCGCTGCCCACGTTGCGGCTCGCGGAAAAGCTCGTGTCGCGGGCGCCGGACATCACGCGGCTATTGGACAAGCTCGCCCGCCGCGGGCTGATCGAACGCGAGCGGCCGGAGACCAACCGCCGCACCGTCGAGGTCCGCCTCAGCGAGGCGGGGATGAATCTGCTCGACGAAGTCGGCGAACCGGTGCGCGAGTGCCACGCCCGGCAGCTCGGGCATTTGTCGCGGAAGAAGCTTGCGGAGTTGATCGCGCTGTTGCGGGAAGCCCGCGGGCCGCACGAGAACGCGGGGGGGAGCTGGGGGTGATGCGGATACCAATCGATGGTCTCCGACGATGGCGGTGCCTTCGATGGATCGAGGCGTCACTGGAGTGCGCGAGTCCTGATGTGTGGGAATCGTCCTGGTATGCAGCCCCCTCACCCTAACCCTCTCTCCCGCAAAGCCGGGGGAGAGGGGACGTGAATGCCGCGAATTTCCGACCTCCGACCTCCAACCTCCAACCTCCGACCTCTGACCGCCTATGTCCCTCGATCGCCGCGCTCGCCTACCGGCTCGCGGCTAACCATCCGATTCCCGACCTCTGAGCACACCATGCCCACTCTCACTTCCACCACCGTCCCGATCGTCGTCATCGGCGGCGGTCCCGCCGGTTCGACCGTTTCCACGCTGGTCGCCCAGAAGGGCCATCGCGTCGTGCTGCTCGAGCGCGATCATTTCCCGCGGTTCCACATCGGCGAGTCGCTGATTCCGGAAACGTACTGGGTGCTCGAGCGGCTCGGCATGTTGGACAAGCTCCGCGCGAGCCACTTCACCAAGAAGTACAGCGTGCAGTTCGTCGGGCAGAGCGGACGGACGTCCGAGCCGTTCCGGTTCGACGAGCACAAGCCGCACCCCTCGTCGCAGACCTGGCAGGTGCTCCGCAGCGAGTTCGACCAGATGATGCTCGACAAC
>JBBDNT010000058.1:0-7133 GCA_040877445.1 Planctomycetaceae bacterium | reverse complement strand
AACTCTCAACTCTCAACTCTCAACTCTCAACTCTCAACTCTCAACTCTCAACCACCATGTCTCCATCTCCCATGCCCAGCGAACTCGATCGTCCGCCCGCAGCTCCCGCGGCGCCTCCGCGCTCGGTGCGGAAACGGCTGATCGCGACGGCGATCGTGCATGCGCTCGTGATCGTCGGCGGAGTGGGGTGGGCCGCGGTGCGGTATCGGGCGATCGACAACGAGAAGACATTGCCGCCCTTGCTGCCGCAGCCGCTTTCCATCACGCCGCTCTATGACGATCCGCGGGTCGTCGCGGACGACCAGTTGGAGCGCGTGCTCTGGAAGTTGCGGCCTAAGCTGCGGGGACGCAATCCGAAGATCAACAACGTCGATCATGCGCTGCGGTTCTGGGGACTGGAGGCGCGGTTCGACGATCCGCTGTGTCTGTCCGGAGTCGAGATGCGGGAGATGCTGACCGACCATCGCCGGCTCGTCGACGTCTGGGGCGACCCCGACACGAACGCCCTCGCCGTGAACTCGCTGCTGGTGACGACCCTGCACGGCGTGAGCACCCACGTGCAGAAAGGGCACTCCACGTCGAGCCACGTCGATCACACCGTGGCGACGCTGGCCGAAGTCGGCACGCCTCCCGATTTCCCGCTGATCACCCCCGATGGCGAGACGACGTTCCAGGCGATGCTCGAACACGCCCGCCGCGATTTCCGCCTGAACCAGATCGAGTACGAATGGTCGGCGTTGGTGTTCGCGTTGTACATGTCCGATCATCCCCGCTGGATCACCCGGGAAGGGCAGTGGATCGACTTCGACCGGCTGGCCGAGCGGATCATGCGGCAGGACTGGACCCGCGGCGTGTGCTTCGGGAACCACCGCCTGTTCACGCTCGCGGCGCTCGTGCGGGTGGACGACATGCGGCGGGCGGAAGGATCGCCGGCGATTCTCACCAGCCCGGCCCGGGCGCGGATCATCGACCATCTGAAGCAAGCGACCGAACTGCTGGTGGCGAACCAGACGGAGGAGGGCAACTGGGACGGCAACTGGGACGGCAGCCCGGCGAACTTCACGACGATGACCGTCGCGCGGGACCGCCGGATTCTCGCGACCGGGCACGCCCTCGAGTGGTGGGCGGTCGCGCCGGAAGACGTGCATCCGCCGCGCGAGGTGATCGTCAGGGCCGGGCAGTGGCTGGTGCGGGAAATCGACGGCATGAGCGACGCGCAGATTCGCTCGGGCTACACGTTCCTCACGCACGCCGGCCGGTCCTTGGCCCTGTGGCGCAGCCGCTCCCCCGCGGAGGTCGTCGCGCACATGTCCCCCGCCAACCGCGAGGCCGCGGAAGCGAGCGAGAAGCCGGCCCAGCCGTAGTGCAAGCGGATAGACCGAAGCCGGCGATTCGCCGAGAGCGGACGATCGGCCCGGCTGGCGTGGCGCATTCTCAGCCGTTATAGTCGCCCGCAGTAGGATGTTCCGCGCCCGGTCCGCGGGAAAGCGCGGGCCGCTCCAACGAACGCACGGAGGTTGCGATGATTCGCCGCACGCTACGCCGCTTGCTTCTTCTGTCCCGCCGGACCATGCCCGCCTGGCTGGTCGTCTCGACCACGTTGACCGCCGCCGCGATCGTCGCGCGGTCGGTCGCCGCGCAACCGCCGGCGTCGCAGCCCGCGACCGCGAGTCAGCGGCTGACCGACGAGGGGAAGGCGGCGATCGACAAGGGTGACTTCCAGACCGCCATCGAACGCACGTCGGAAGCCTTGCGGCAAAACCCGCAGGACGACTTGGCGTATTACTACCGCGGCAGCGCCCGGATCGAACTGGGGCTCGCGCAGGGGAACGCCGACCTCGTGCGGACAGGCATCGCCGACGCCCGCGAGGCGATCACCCGCGGCGGCCGCACGCACAAGACCTATTACCTTCCCTACCTCTACGGGATGACGGCGCTCGCCGCGCTCGAAGACCGCCGCGAGCACGCGGAAACCGCCCTGCAGGTCGCCGATCAGACGTTGGCGGTGGCGGGGTTGTCCCAGGAGGATCGGGGGACGCTGCTGTATCAGCGCGGGCGGGTCCACGGATATCTGGGAGATCACGACAAGGCCGCGCGGGACTTCACGCAATCGATTCAGGCGGCGCCGAAGCTGATGGCGTCGCACCTCGAACTCGCGGGAGCCTATGCGGCGGCCGGCCAGGATCAGCAGGTGCTCGACACTTACCGCAACGCGCTGCAAGTGTTCGGCGAAGACGCCTATGTCTACAACGACCGCGGGATGTACTATCGCAGCCAGGGCAAGGCGGCCGAGGCGGTCGCCGACTTCACCCGCGCCTTCGAGCGGAACTCGAACTTCCAGCAGGCATTGATCAATCGCGGCATGACGCTGCTGGAAAACGGACAGCCCGCCGCCGCCGAGTCCGATTTCACCGCCTACGCCCGCCTGGCGCCCGGACAGCCGATGGCTCACGGCATGTTGGGGGCCTCGCAAATGGCGCAGGGCAAGCTCGACCCGGCGATCGCCAGCTATCGCCGGGCGTTGGAGATCAACCCCCGCGGCCCGGAGGCCCGGGCCGACCTGGGCTTCGCCCGCTTCTTCCAGAAGGATTACGCCGCCGCCGCGACCGAGTTCACCCAGGCGCGGACGCTCAATCCGCAAATGATCTGGCTTGACCCGTGGCTGTACTGGTCGCTGCGGATGACCGGCAAGGACCAGGAGGCGTCGCGTCTGTTCGCCGACAAGCTCGGGGCCGAGGCCGACGCCCGGTTGTGGCCGGTGCAGTTGCTGCGCTTCCTTTCCGGTCAGACCGAGCCGGACGCGCTGCTGGAAGCGGCCCGCCGGGGACAAGAGCAAGGCCGTACCGACCGCGAGTGCGAGGCCCATTACTGGATCGGCCGCCGGCTCGCCGCCGCCGGCCAGACGCAGCAGGCGCAAGCCGCCTTTCGGCAGTCGCTGGCGTCGCGCACGGCCCATCTCTCCACTTACCGCGGCGCGCAGTTCGAACTGAACGAGTTCCCGACGCAACGGTAGGACGTAGCCCGCAAGATCGATACGGACGCGGTCCTACCCGCTGGAAGACGCAACTCCGTGGTGGTCGCTGCGCGGCGTGCGAATGGCTGAATTCAACTCGGACAGAAACGCGGCGAGATCCGGGGCGGTCACTTGCGCCTGCGTGCGGATTCGGATCGACACACGGTCGCGGCCGGTCCGGTGCGGCTTGATGACGCGGTCGTGGCCGAGGTCCGCGATGCGGCCGAGCGTGACCGTGCCCGCCTCGACGAACAGCGTGAGGTCGATGCCCCCGCGGCGCTTCGTATGCACCGTGGCGATCATGTCGTCGGTTCCCGATCCGACGCGGAAATTCACCACCTGCTGGTTCCCCCAATCGACGCCCTCTTCGCCGAAGGTTCGTTGCAGCAGGTCGAGCAACGTTTCGAGCGTGTCGAGGTTCCACGCCACGCGCTTGTCGGTCGGGAAGCCCTTCCGCGAGAGGTGCCACTTGCGGCCGAGCACCTTCCACGGCGTGAGTTCGCCGAGATCGAGCGGGCCTTTCCGCGACTCGGCGGCGAACGCGACGATCGCTTCGGCGAGGAACGCGCGGAACTCCGGCGTGTCGATCTCCCGCAGCCAGTGCACGGTGATCGTGATTTCCTCGTAGGGGCCTTTGATCGCCTTGACGCGCACGCGCTCGGCCCGGCCGTAGACGTGGAGATCGTCGAGATCGTCGATTTCCTTCAACCCGAGGCGGCGGGAGAGCGCGGCTTCGTCGAACGTTCCCTTCTTCACGCGGAGGCGAAGGGTGAGCAGCCATTCGTCGCCGGTGAGCGCGTGCAGGAACCAGCTTCCCTGCTTGCCGGTCCCTTTGACTTCGACGACGGTCCGCTCGCTCCAGTCGGGGGCGGCGAGGCGGTCGTCCTCTTCCAGCCGGTCGATCAGCCAGCCGAGGGCGTCTCCTTCCCAGCGGCAGGGGCGGCCTTGATGCGAGACGCGATCGACCGTATGCCAGCGGCGGCCGTCGATCTGCCAGGGCATCTTCGAATCGCGGCCGATCTGGTGCAGGTCGACGTCGCCGCTGCGCTTCTTCGCGGCGGCCTGCGCATCAAAGATTTCGCGCGCTTCGCGCGTTCCCGATTTCAACACCGGGGCGAGCATCTCGCCGGTGTAAGAACGCATCAGACGCTCCGCCGGCTTTCCGTTCGATTTCAACGCTCGCTGAGCGTGCGCGACGATGTCTTCGGGCGTCCCTTCCGCGACGATCCAACCCCCTTCGTGTCCCGCGTCGGGACCGAGGTCGATCACCCAGTCGGCCGTCTTGATGACGTCGAGATTGTGCTCGATGACGACCACCGTGTTCCCCGCCTCGACGAGGCTGTCGAGCACGCGGAGCAGCTTGCGGATGTCGTCGAAGTGCAGCCCCGTCGTCGGCTCGTCGAGGATGTACAGCGTCTTCCCCGTCTGCGGCCGGGCGAGTTCCGCCGCGAGTTTCACCCGCTGCGCCTCGCCGCCGGAAAGCGTCGGCGCGGGTTGCCCCAGCGTGAGGTATTCGAGGCCGATCGCGCAGAGCGTCGCCAGGTGCGCGCGGATTTTCGGGATGTTGTCGAACAATTCCGCGGCCTCGCCGATCGACATCTCGAGCACGTCGGCGATCGACCGGCCGCGGTATTTCACCGCGAGCGTCTCGGCGTTGTACCGCTTGCCGCGGCAGGTTTCGCATTCGATCCACACGTCCGGCAGGAAGTGCATCTCGATGCGCTTCTGCCCGTTCCCCTCGCAGTCCTCGCAGCGTCCGCCGGGGCGGTTGAAGCTGAACCGCCCCGGGCGATAGCCGCGGACCTTCGCCTCCGGCAGCCGCGTGAACAGCTCGCGAATCTCGTCGAACACGCCGGTGTAGGTGGCGGGGTTCGAGGCGGGCGTGCTGCCGAGCGGCTGCTGATCGACGGTGATGACCTTGTTGATCTGCTGGATGCCGATAAGTTCCTCGAACGGTCCGGGCGGATCGTTCGCGCGGTGAAGTTGGCGGGAGAGGGCCTTGGCGAGCGTGTCTTCGATGAGCGAGCTTTTCCCGGAACCCGACACGCCGGTGACGCAGGTGAACGTGCCGAGCGGAATCCGCAGGTCGACATCGCGAAGATTGTGCTGCTTGGCGCCGAGGAGTTCGAGCCACCCGCCGCCGGGCGGCAGCGGCGAGCGGCCGGCGTGAGCCGGCTGGTGGGTTCCGAGCGCAGTGGGATCCATTGCGGCGCGAGCGCGAGAAGAAGCATGATCACCGTGGGGCTGACGCCCCCCGCTCGCCAGGGACGCCATCCGCCGTTCCTTCGGGATCGGGATCGCCTCCTTCTCCGAGAGATACTTTCCCGTGAGCGATTTGCCGCGGCCGAGTTGCTTCGGCGTTCCCTGGCCGACGATGTTGCCGCCGAAACGGCCCGCGCCGGGGCCGAAGTCGTACAGGCGGTCGGCCGCTTCGAGGATCTCCCGGTCGTGCTCGACGAGGACCAGCGTGTTGCCCAGATCGCGGAGCTTGCGGAGCGCTTCGAGCAGCCGGCCGTTGTCGCGCGGATGCAGGCCGATCGTCGGCTCGTCGAGGACGTACAGCACGCCGGTGAGCGCCCGGCCGATTTGCCCGGCCAGGCGAATCCGCTGCATCTCGCCGCCCGAAAGCGTGGGCAACGTCCGCGCCAGAGTGAGGTAATGCAGCCCGACTTCCACCAGAAACGACAGCCGGCTCGTCGCCTCGTGCAGCAGATCGACGGCGATCTTGCGATCGCGCCGATCGAACTTCACCCTTTGAAGAAACGCGAGCGAATCCGCCATCGGCAACTCGCACGCCTGCTGGATCGTCTTTCCCTGGAACCGCACCGCCGCGGCGTCGTCGCGCAATCGGCTGCCGTGACAGGCGGAGCAGGGGACTTCGCCCACGAGGTTCTGCAACCGCTGCCGATAGACGTACGAAACGCGTGCCGCCTCCTCGACCGCGGGGAACAGCCCCTTGTACTGGAATCGGAAGCCGCGCGCCGTGAGCGACTGGCGAGCGGCCGGCGTGAGCCGGCTGGTGGCGTCCGTGCCCCCTTGCGACCGTTCTCTTGCGGATCCCACCGGGGGGCTGACGCCCCCCGCTCGCCCGGGGACTTCGAACCAGCGATCGCCGGTGCCGTACAGCACGAGCCGTTGCTGGGCCGGTTCGAGGTCGGCATACGGCACGTCGAGCGGCAAGCGCAAATCGGCGGCCATCGCATCGAGCATGTCGGCGAACAGCGGCCTCGTCGCCGGATCGGGCCAGGCGGCGATCGCTCCTTCCTTCAGCGGGCGGCGGGGGTCGGCGATCAAACTTGCGAGGTTGGTCCCCTGCTCCGTCCCCAGTCCCTCGCACGCCGCGCACCAGCCCAGCGGGGCGTTGAACGAGAAGTGATGCGGCGAAAGTTGCTCGAAACTCCGCCCGCAACTTCCGCAGACGAAGTGCAGACTGTAGCGATCGACCTGCCAGTCCGGCTCGGGCCGCGCGTCGTCGACGTGGGCGACATGAATCATCCCCTGCCCCAGCGCGAACGCCGCCTCGACCGAATCCGCCAGCCGCGACCGCCCCGCCTTCGTCACCTTCACGCGATCGACGACGACTTCAACCACATGTTTCCGCCGGCGGTCCATCGCGGGGATCTCCTCCAGCCGGTGCGTCTCGCCGTTGATCCGCACCCGCAAATAGCCCTGCTGCTGCAACCGCTGCCAGAGAGCTTCGTACTTCTGCCCGACCGTCACTTCCTGCGGCGCGAGGAGCGCGAGCTTCGTTCCTTCCGGCAATTCGAGAATGCGGTCGATCACCTGGTCGACGGTCTGCGTCTCGATCGGGATGTTGCAGTCCGGGCAGTGCTGCGTGCCGAGTCGCGCGTAGAACACGCGGAGATAGTCGTAGATTTCGGTGACGGTCCCGACGGTCGAGCGGGGCGTGGTGCCGGTCGCCTTCTGCTCGATGGCGATCGCGGGGGAGAGGCCGTGGATGTGCTCGACGCGCGGCTTCGGCATCTGTCCCAGGAACTGCCGGGCGTAGCTGGAGAGCGATTCGACGTACCGCCGCTGCCCTTCGGCGTAGAGGGTGTCCATCGCGAGCGAGCTTTTCCCGCTGCCGCTCGGCCCGCAGAAGACGCTCATCTTGTCGCGG
>JBBDNT010000057.1:0-7216 GCA_040877445.1 Planctomycetaceae bacterium | reverse complement strand
GACCGGGAGGTCTGCCCCACGGCGTTACGAAAAAAGGCCTCCGCGCGGTGCCGGTCGGGCGGCGGACATGTTCAGAACCCGTAGCGACTAAGTGGGAGCCTGAGTCCGGGTTGCGTGATCCGGACAAGCCGGAGATACGCGCGGCCGAACGAGGAAGGCCCCCCGGGTCGTGATTGTAGGGTCAACACATCAAGCCCGAGTATCGAACACGGCAGAAGCCTTTCGCGAACCGTGGTCCGCGATGGTCATCCTACCCGCCGGATGCGGGGGAGACAAGATGGTTCGCTGGGGAAAACGACGCGACGGCCGCTCCGATTCGATGCCCCACTCGCGCATCGAACCACTGTTTCGTGGCGGGGACGGCGAGCATGCCGAATTTCCCCCGGCGCTCTCCCCTGCGCTCGCGGCTGCGCCGCGAGGCTTCGGGTCGCGGCTAACCGGGATCCCTGCTTTTCCCGACCGGGAATCCCCGTTGATTCATACCGGCGTTACTGCATAGAATTCGGAACGCCGTCCGTCGAACCGACTTGGGCACGGGGAGGGGTTCGCCGGACGAACCACGAAACGCGCCCGTTCGAACCGGTTCAGAAGGGCGAGTATGCGGGCGATGGCAGCGCGGAACCGAGTTTCGGCACCATGATCTTCGGGGGAGTGCCCCCTGGGCGCAGGGCCATCTTGGCGGACGGAGCGAAACCACAGGGACGTGGGCCAGCCGGCTGTCGGGATCGGACGGACGGGTTGGATCGAGATGGGAAGTCGAATGCCGCACCGCCTCCAAGGCGACCGCACGAAGTCGCTGTTCACGGGGATGCTCGGATCGGTGACGGTCGCCGTCGCCCGCCATCCGCTGTTGACCCTGGGCTTGATGCTGGCCCTGGCGGTCGGGTCCGTGACCGGCACCGTGCTGCACATGGGCTTCAAGACCGAGCGGTCGGACCTGATCGATCCGCAGGCGAGCTTCCAGAAACGCTGGCTGGCCTACACCGAATCGTTCGGCGATTCCTCCGACATCGTGCTCGTGGTCGAAGCCTCGAAGCCGACCGTCATCAAGCAGGTGCTGGACCAACTCGGCGACCGGCTCGCGGCCGAGCCGGACTTGTTCACCAACGTCCTTTACAAGATCGAGCCGGGAAAGCTTCAGGCCAAGGGACTGCAATACCTTTCGCCGGAGCAACTCACCGAGGGGCTGGATCGGCTGACCGAATATCAGATGCTGCTCCGCGGGCAATGGCAACTTCTGCGACTGGATCGGGTGTTCGACGAGTTCGGCGTGCAGATCGCCGCGGAACCGGATGGCTCCGCCGATCCGGCGATCGATCCTGGCCGGCGGGAGGCCGCGTTTCCCGTCGAAGGCGAAACCATCGGCGCGCGCGGGGAACCTCCGCATCCCGAATCGAGCTTGGCGATCGCGCAAGCGCGGCTGTTCGTCGAGAGCCTGGACCAATTCCTCGCCGACCGCAACGACTTCGTCCCTCCCTGGCCGGACACGCTTTCGATCGACCGCCGCATGCGCGACGAAGCGGCGCAGGTGAGGTACGCTCTGAACGACGAAGGAACGCTGGGGTTCCTGAAGGTTCGCCCGGCACGCCAGCGGACCGATTTCGAGGGGCCGAGCCGCGCCATCGACGGCGTGCGTCGCATCGTGGCCGAGGTTTCCCGCGAGCGGCCGGACGTGCGGATCGGAGTCACGGGAATTCCCGTCCTCGAAAACGACGAAATGCGCCGCTCGCAGCACGACATGGGCTACGCCACCATCGCCTCGTTCTGCGGCGTGGGATTGCTGCTGTTCCTCGGCTTTCGCGGTTTTCGACATCCGCTGTTGGCGCTGATCATGCTGGCGGTCGGCATGGCCTGGGCCTTCGGGTTCACCACGCTGGCGGTCGGACATCTCAACATTCTTTCGGTGTCGTTCGCCGCGATCCTGATCGGACTGGGGATCGACTTCGGAATCCACTACCTCGCCCGCTACCTCGAGCGGCGACACCAGGGAAGCGATCTGCACGCGGCCCTGGAGGAGACCTCGACCAGCGTGGGGACCGGCATCGTCACCGCCGCCGTCACCACGGCGCTCGCCTTCTTCTGCGCCACGCTGACGAACTTCCTCGGCATCGCCGAACTGGGAATCATCGCTGCCGGCGGCGTGCTGCTGTGCGCGGCGGCGACGTTCCTCGTGATGCCCGCGCTGATCGTGCTGGCCGATCGGAACGTCGAGCCGCGGGAACTTCCCACCCCTTTCGAAGGAAACGCGCTGCGAAGATTGATCCGCCGGTTTCCCGGACTGGTCGTGTTCGGTTCGGCGGCGGTGATCGTGGCGATCGGCAGCCAGGCGTTGAGCTTCGAGCACGGCAAGGTGAAGCCGCGGATCCGCTACGACACGAACCTGTTGAACCTGCAGGCGGACGGACTGGAGTCGGTCGAGGTGCAACAGCGCGTGGCGAGCAAGTCGACCACGTCGCTGCTGTTCGCCGTGTCGATGTCGGACACGGCGGACGACGCCCGCCGCATGCGGGAACGGTTCGAGGCGCTCGACACGGTCGATCACGTCGAGGAACTCGCGTCGCGGCTGCCCGCGTTTCCGGCGGAAGACACGCAGCTTCTCGTGCAGGGCTATTCCGCGCAGCTCGCTCGGCTTCCCGAGGACATCACCAGCCCCGGCTCGGTCGATCCGTCGAGCGTGGGACGCTCGCTGGAGAGTCTGCACGCGGTCGCCCGCACCCGCGACGACGACGACGCCCGCGCCGTCGCCGCGGCCATCGATCGCTTCCTCGATTCGCTGTCCGCCCTCTCCTTCGAGCAACAACTGGCGTTCCTCAGCGAGTATCAGCTTCGCATGAAGGCGTCGCTGTTGCGGCAGTTCCAGGCCTTGGCGGCGGCGGCGAACTCCGAACCGGTGACGATCGACGATCTGCCCGCGGCGCTGACCAGCCGCTTCGTCAGCCCGAAAGGAAAATGGCTGCTGCAGATCTACCCGGCCGAATCGGTCTGGGACGACGAGCCGCTCGAGCGATTCGTGAACGACCTCCGCTCCGTCGATCCCGAGGTGACCGGCACGCCGCTGCAGAATTACGAGGCGTCGCGGCAGATTCGGCACAGCTATGAACGGGCGGCGCTGCTCGCGTTCGCCGTCATCGCCGTCGTGTTGCTGGTGGACTTTTTGGACAAGCGGCACAAGGCGGTGGTGTTGTTGTTGCCCCTGGTCGCCGCCGCTCTGTTGTACCAGAACGTTCCCTGGATCGCGGCGCAGGGACCGGTCGCGGTGGCGATGATCTACACGGGACTGGCGACGCTGCTGGGGGCGGCGCTCGACGCCCGCGACCTCCGCGACGCGGCGCTGGCCATGCTGCCTCCCGTGGCGGGGGGCGTGCTGATGTTCGGCGTGCTCGCCGCGTGGAAGGTCGATTTGAACCCGGCCAATCTGATCGTACTTCCGCTGGTGCTCGGCATCGGCGTCGACAACGGGGTGCACGTGGTCCACGATTTTCGACTGCGGCGCGGCGCTTACCGCATCTCGCCCAGCACCGTCAACGCGATGGTGCTGACGTCGGGCACGTCGATGATCGGCTTCGGCAGCATGATGCTCGCGGCGCACCGCGGGCTGTACAGCGTCGGGCTGGTGCTGGTGGTCGGCGTGGGATCGTGCCTGTTCGTCTCGCTGGTGATGCTGCCGGCGATTTTGACGCTGATCGGCGGACGCCCGCGGCACGGCGCCGAGCGATCGCATTCGCGCCCGGAATCCGCGCTGCGCTCCGCGAGAGTTCTCGATGATCGGCCGGTGCGCGTCGGGTGACGGCACGAGCGAAGCGAGCCGGGAGTCCCATCGAGCCGACCGGTTCAGCTTGGACTGAGAACACTCTCGAGGTCGGCTGCGATTCGGAAGTCCGCGATTGGAATCGTCCCTGTGGCGCGGCGCGATTCGGTTCGATGAAGCGCGCGAACCGTTGAGCCGAGGGGTTGATCCCCTCGGTGGGGACACGGTTGGCCGCAAGGGAAATGTCAATTCGTTCGTTGCGGCTGCCGCGAGAGCACCGAGGGGATAAACCCCTCGGCTCACTCATCGCTTGTGCCAGGGAACTGCCGGTTCATCGGGTCTTCGATGTGTCGATCAACCCCCGCACCACCTCCGCGTTCGCCTCCGGAAAGTCGAGCGACGCCAGTTCGGCCGCCGCGACCCAGCGAAAGGCGCGGTGCTCTTCGCGAACGTCGATCGGGTTCGCGGGCCGGCACCGCCAGAAGGCGAGTTGCACCCGCCCGTGCGGATAATCGTGCGATTTCTCCGCGAGCAATTCGACCGGCACGACGGGGAGGCCGGTTTCTTCGAGACACTCGCGCACGACCGCCTCGCGCGACCTCTCCCGCGGTGCGCACTTTCCCCCGGGAAACTCCGCCTTTCCCGGCAATGGCGCATCGTCGCCGCGCACGCCGACGAGATACCGTCCCGCGTGTTCGACGACCGCGATGCCGATCCGATCAGGGGACAGGTCCATTTTCCGCATTCCGGTCTGCCTCGCATGGAAGGCGTTATTGCGGAAAATGGACCTGTCCCCTTCTCGCGCCTCAACCGTTCCGGTTCTTCGCGAACTTCACCTCGGACCCCTTCGGCACCGCGAAGAACGAGCGGCCGATCTTCAACGCCCGCCCGCGGACCGGCGCGTCCGGTTCCTGCACGTAAAACTCGATCCACTCCTTGTCGCCTTCCTTCTTCACCTCGTTCTTCGGCTCGCCGAACGGCGGCCCGCCGGTGGTGAAGGCGAACAGCACGACCGATTCCTTTCCGAAATCGACCTGCTTGGCCAGTTCCTCCGCGGTCGCCTTGCCGACCGCTTTCTCGATTTCCTCCGCCGTCGTCAGCACGCCGCTTTCGAACTGTTGCAACGAGTCGATCGGCGTCTTGGCCGTCAACGCCCGGACCGTCTCGGCCGGCTTTTCTTCCGCCGCGGCGTCGGACTTTGCCGGCGATTCGAACTTGTCGGCCCGATCGGCCGCGCCCCACGCACTCACGGAGAGAATCGCGATCGCACCCCCGGCGATCCAACGGGTCGATGAAGTCGGCATCTCTGGGTTCCTGTCGAATTGAGACGACGCGGCGAAACGGCCGCACCGCGCCATTGGACGCGCGAGCCACCCTTCGAGTTCCCAACTCGCTTGCGGTTTCGCGGCTATCGCCCGGCTTCCGGCGGCGGGGCCCCCATCACATGGAAACCGGCGTCCACGTGCAGGTTCTCGCCGCTGATCCCGCTCGCCAGGTCGCTCAGCATGAACATTCCCGCGCGGCCCACCTCTTCGTGCGTGATGTTCCGCCGCAACGGCGACATCGCGGGATAGATCTGCAGCATCTTCTCGAAATCGCTGACGGCGGATGAACTCAGCGTCTTCAGCGGTCCGGCTGACAAGGCGTTCACACGGATGCCTGCCGGTCCCAGTTCGTTCGACAGATACGCGACGGCGCTTTCCAACCCCGCCTTGCACAATCCCATCAGGTTGTAGCCGGGAATCACGCGCTCGCCGCCGAGGTAGGTCAGCGTGAGGATCGAGCCGCCGTCCCGGAGCGCGTCCTTCGCGCGGTGGGCGATCGCGAGCAAACTGTACACGCTGATCTCCATCGAGAGTTTGAAACCGTCGCGGCTCACCGCGTGCACCGGTTTCTGCAAATCGTCCAGCGGCGCGTAGGCGATCGAGTGCAGCACGAAATCGAGCGGTCCCATCTCGGCCTGCGCCTTGGCGAAGACGGCGTCGAGACTCGCGTCGTCGTTCACGTCGCAGGACATCACGAACGCGGGGTCGAATGAATCGACCACCTTGTGCACGCGGCGGGCCATCTTCGCCCGCTCGGGATCGGAGTCCGGCAGGTGGGTGAACGCCATCCGCGCCCCTTGCGAATGCAATTCCTGCGCGATGTACGCTGCGATCGAGCGGTCGTTCGCGACGCCGAACACCAAGCCCTGTTTCCCCTCGAACAGCCCCATGAAACGCCTCCTTGTGAGTTTTCCGCACGACGCGACCGCTCAGAATACGCTGCGCCGCCGAAGCGTTCAACCAACCCGCCCGGTCCGCAGGTTGACCCGCGGAAGGCCGGGGGGCACAATCGGCGACTGAGACACGATCTTCGAATTCGTAGCGGAAGTCGCAAGACTTCCGGCTCCACGCCAAAACGGTCGGAATTCTTGCGAATTCCGCTACCCCCGATCGCTCCGCCGCACATTCACCGGAACTAACGATGAACCGTCTTCCCGCTCGCGAACGATCGAACGCGCATTCCGCTCGACAGCTCGCGCGGTGGTGCTGGCCCGCATTGCTGGTCCTCGCAGGATGCCCGGCCGCGACCGAGACTTACGAGCAGCGGCTCGAAGCCACCCGCCGCGAATGGACCGAAGCGGCGAACGACACGCCACCGATGGAAGTGCCCGAACCGCCGGCGCCAGCGGAATCGGACGACGAATGAATCACGACGACCCCGCGGCCCGGCAATCCGAATCGAGCGAAACACCATCGCCATCCGCCGCGAGCGGGAATTCGCCCCGCGCTCTGCCGGACGCCCTTTCTGCCGGTTTCGAGAGCCGGCCGGGCTTGCTCCGCGCGCTCGGTCCCGGAATGGCGATCGCGCTCGTCGTGGGGAACGTGATCGGCTCGGGAATCTTCTACAAGCCGGGTGAGATCGCCGGCCATCTCGGGAACTTCCCGCTGATCATCGCCACCTGGGTCGCGGGCGGGGTGATCTGCGCGCTGGGAGCGCTGTGCTTCGCGGAACTGGCGGCGATGTTGCCTCGCGCCGGCGGATTGTACGTCTATCTTCGCGAAGCGTACGGGCGGCCGGTCGCGTTCCTGTCCGGCTGGACCGAGTTCATGTTCGGCCGCCCCGCGTCGGTCGGCGTGCTCTCGGTGGCGTTCATTCTGGCGTTCGGCGTGGCGATCGATTCCCCGTTCGATCTCGTCACCGGCGTCGGCCTCGCGCTCGCATTGATCGTCGCGATGGCGTGGGTGAACGTGATCGGCGTGATCTGGGGAGGCCGCGTGCAGGCGTTGACCACGCTGATCAAGGCGGGGTTTCTGGGACTGATCGCCCTGCTCCCGTTCGTGGTCTCGCTGTTCGACGGGGAGGGCGTCGCGGCGGCGAATTTTTCCTCCGCGCTGCCGCGTCCCGAAGGAGCGACCTGGGGGATGCAGATCGCCGCGGCGATGCTCGGCGTGATGTGGGCCTACAACGGCTGGCACGGCGTGA
>JBBDNT010000056.1:0-7268 GCA_040877445.1 Planctomycetaceae bacterium | reverse complement strand
CAACCCAGGGTGCGCTCGCGTTCCGCTCGCGACCCTGGGCTGTGGTGTGCAATCCTTTCAGGATTGAAAGCCACGACACCGTCACTGACGAAGATGAGCTGCCTCGTGCGGATGTCGGGGTCATCCGAGTAGATCGGCACGAAGGAAGCAGCCCGAACTTCTCGAGGCCCGCCGTCCACATCGGCCGAGTGCGGCGGTCGCGGCATCTCGGGCATCCGCAAGTGCTTTCGGATTTCCCGGTCGAGCAGTTCCTGGTAATCCGCTTGCGACTGGACCGTCAACGCACTCTCGACCCGCAGCACGCCGGGAACCTTCGCCGCGACGGCTGCCGCGCGCTCGCGGTGCGCTTCGCTCTCGGCGCTGCCGGTCAGCGTCACCAGACCATCGCGGACGTGAACCAGAATTCGCGGTCGCGGCGGCAACTCGAACGTGTCGACCGACGACGACGCGTCTTCGAAAAGCTCATCGAGCGACAGGTCGGAATCCATCAGCTCGAACCGCTCCGCCTCCTCGAACAAATAATCGGTCTCCGGACCGATCGTCGGCCCGAACCCATCGGGACCGGTGGTGAAGACGACCGAGTTGTACGACGTCTCGTGGCGATCGAAGTCTTCCGCCAGCATCGGCTCCAGTCCCTCGGCGATCCTCCACAGAACTTCTCGATGGCCTTCGATCACCAGGATGGCCAATCCGCTGGAGACCAGCGTGGCGAACGGGCCGATGCCGGCTTCGGCGTCCGCGGCGCGTTCGCCGATCGAATACAGCGGGTCCAGCCACAGGTCGAAGGGGCGCAGGAATTCCGGCTGAATCCGAATCTCGCTCTGGGCGACGACCCGCGCCTTGCCCAATGCGCGGGCGACCTCGCTCGCGAGATGCACGTCGGCGACGCTCTCGCCGCAGTACCTGGCGTCGAGGTACGTGTACGACGACATCCCCAATTCGATTTGATTCTCGACACCGACGACATTCGGAACCCGGGCCGCACATTCGGCGATCAGCAGCCGGTCCGCCTCGCGTGCGACTTCGCCTCCCAGGATCACTCGCCCCTCGACGACCTGAATCATCAAACTGAATCGTCTGACTTTGCCATCTGCCAACAGACTCCGGGGAATCGAGTCCGCGACATTGAAGCCCAATATCCGATCCGCCTCTCTGATCTTGCCGGCACGCGGAAGGGGGGCGAGGGAACGATCCGCGAACGACGCGGGCAAGACATGAGCATCGAAGGGATCGACCACAATGGCGGGGACGGCGTCCGCGGGCGGCGCGACGAGCGCGGGCGCCATCGTGACGACTCGTGTCGTCGAAGCCGCGGCCGGCGCAGGTTGCGGCGCGGCGCGATGCGTGTGCGTCGCCACGCCGCCGACGATGATCGCCGCCGCGGCGACGATGAGGACTCCGCCCCGATTCGGTTGCGATCGCGAATGGGCTGCCATGCCGGTCGCTCCTTCTGGTTCGCGCGTGTCGATCCGTCCGTCGCCGGGGGACCGATGAGAAGGCGGCCCCGCGCCGGTCGCCGGGGATGATAACCACTTCGGCCGCCACCGCCAGATCAATGTCGCGAGGACCGTCGTAGTGGGGGTGCGACGCACTTCGCACTGCAATCGTTCGACTTCCGTTCGCCGTGCGCGAATTTCGTGCGACCACGGATGTCACTGATGCCACTGATGGAGGCCGGCGATTGGCGGAGTTCGTCGAACGCCGTCTCTCTCCGGTCTTCTCGGCGTCCTCGGCGCACTCGGCGGTTCGATTCTTCCGCGGCGCATTCGCATGTGGCACTTGCCCGTTGCGTGAACGACGGCGATCGGGAACGCTGATCTTCGCTCTTGTTGACTGATGTTGCTGCCGATGCTTCGTCCCGTGCCGGTATCCTCGTTCTTTGCCGGCGCGATCGGCAAAATCGGAAAAGTTCGCCAATCCGGCTCAACCTTCAGGACCGTTTCGACCGATATCGACGACAGCATCTTCGACCAAAGCATCTCTCATTCCGCCCTCGCGGTCGATCGTTCCGTTCGCGCGTCCGCGGATCACGACACTTCTCGCAACCTCTCACAACCTCTCACACGGCCTGCCTGCCGTCCCGGGCCGGCGGCTCTTCGAGCGACAAGGAGCATCTCAATGCGACGCGGAACCTGGCTATTGGCCCTGGGGCTGTGTGCCGCCGGGGTCGGCGTGACCGTCGCCGACGACGGCGATTTCGACCACTCCTACCGCCGCGGCGAAGCGGCCGAATCGGCCCGCCAGCAGCGGCAGATCCTGTACTTCTCGCGGAACGGGCAAAGCGGCACGGCGACCGTCCCCGCCGCCGACGAGGCCGACCCGCGCGAAGCGGAGGCCCGCGGGACGCGCCGGCCTCCCGAGGCGTACGGCGAACCGCTGCCCCAGCGGTACACGCGCTCGCGGGGCGACGAGCCGCTTCCGTCGGCCGCCGCCGCGCCCGGGGCCTCCGGTCCGCGTCGTCCGCCGGTCGAGCAGGTCCCGGGCATTCGCAACTACCATGAAGAGTTGTTCGGAGACGCCGGCGCCGCCCGCCGACCGGTCGAGCAGCCGGTCCAGGTCACGGCCCCTTACGAGCCGCCGCCGGAATCCGGTTCGAGACTGCGGCAGGCTTCGCACGAATCGCTTCCGGGCCTCTCGCCGGAGCGCTCCGGGCGACTGCTGCCTCCCGTCGAGGATTTGGATATCGATCTCGGCAGCCGGCCGATCGTTCACGCCGAGTACGAACGACCGCACGGCGCGCCGGAACAGCAGGCGATCCACCCGGTGGCGGGCGAAGCGCCGCGCAGCCGGGCCATCGTGCGTCCCGCTCCTCGGACGGAATCTCCGCACGGCGCTCCGCCGGTGACGCCCACGTTCCCGGCCGACGCCGGCTTTTCGCCGGACCGTTCGCGAACGGAGCGTTCGCTGACCGAGCGCTTGTTGCCTGAGCGTTCGCCGCAACAGGGTTCCGCTTCGGAGCGTTCGTCGCCGCCGACGGTGCAGGCGAATCGTCCGACGCAAGCGCCGCCGATCGCGTCGACGAACGGTTCGCACGGGGCGCACTCGAACGACTCGCGGTCGCCGCAACTGACGGTGGAATGGCTGCCGCGTTCGGCGATCAACGTCGGACAGGAATGCGCCTGCGAACTGGTGGTGCGGAACTCGGGACAGGCCGAGGCCCGCGACGTGGTCGTCGAGGCGGCGTTTCCCGATTCGGTCCGCCTGACCGACGCGAACCCGCTTCCCGGCGAGAACAAGAGCCAGCTCGCGTGGACGTTCCCCGCGATCGCGCCCGGCCAGTCGCAGAGCATTCATCTCCGGCTGGTGCCGACGCGGCGGGGCGAACTCGACGCCGAAGCGCGGGTGCGGTTCAGCGGCGTGGCGAAAGGTTCGTTCGTGGTCGAAGAGCCGCTGCTCAAGCTGGCGGTGACCGGTCCCAAGGAAGTCATGGTGGGCGATCCCGCTTCGCAGGTGATCGTCGTCTCGAATCCGGGAACCGGCGTCGCCGACAACGTGATCATCGAGGCCCACATTCCCGCCGGGCTGGAGCATCCCCGGGGAGAACGCCTCGCGATGGACATCGGGGCGCTCAGCCCCGGCGAGTCGCGGCAAGTGCGGCTGGCGTTGGCCGCCGTCGCCGGCGGACAGCAAATCGTGCAGGTTTCGGCCCGGGCGGGCGCGAACCTGCGGGAGGCGACCGAGGCCAGCGTCGACGTCATCGCGCCGAAACTGCTCGTCGCCGTCGACGGTCCCGGTCTGCGGTTCATGGGCCGCGTCGCCGCCTACAAGCTCGCGGTGAAGAACTCGGGCGAGGCGGCGTCGAACAACGTGCGGCTGGTGCACAAGGTGCCCGCCGGGTTCGAGTTCCTCTCCGCCAGCCACGGCGGGAAGTACGAGCGCGAGGACGGCGGCATCCACTGGTTCGTCGGCCGCATGCAGCCCAACGAAGAGATCGTCCTCACCGCCCAGTTCACCGCCACGAAGCAGGGGGACTTCGAGCACCAGGTGCTGCTGACCTCCGAGCACGGCGGCCGGACCGAGGCCAAGCTCGCCACGCGGGTCGAAGGAAGCGCCGCGCTGGTGCTCGACATCGCCGACCTGAACGATCCGGTCGAGATCGGAGCGGAGACCGGTTACGAAATCCGCGTTCGCAACGATGGGAGCAAGGCGGCCACGAACGTGGGGCTGTCCTGCGAGCTTTCCCCCGGCGTCGAACTGATTCGGGCCGAAGGCCCTTCGGACCGGATCGCCGAGAGCGGACTGGTGGTGTTCAAGTCGCTGGAGTCGCTGCCGGCCGGCCAGACCGCGGTGTTCCGCGTGATCGTGCGGGGCGTGACGGAAGGCAACCACCGCTTCCGGGCGCGATTGGCGAGCGACTCGATTCAGGAACCGCTGATCTTCGAGGAGTTGACGCGGTTCTACGCCGAGTAGCGAGCCGAATTCGGTTCCGGTCGCCCCCGCGGACACGAGCACGCCGGGCGAGAGCGGAAACGGAGAACGTGAGAGAGTGAGAGGTCGGAGGTGGAAGCGTCGCGGGTCGATCCGCGACGCTTTCACCTTCTTTCATTTCGGGCGGCCCGCGCTTGCGGATCGACGCTGCCGGTCGCCCGTCCTGTCCCGCCCATGATGAATCGTGGGGAGACGATCGGGCGGGTAGGACGGATTTGTAATCCGTCGTACCCGCCGCCTTGCGGCGACGCGAGCGATCGAGACGCGACTCACGGATCAAGTCCAGGCTCGAAAAAAGCCGTGCTTTGGCGGACGGAATACAATTCCGTCCTACTACGGCGTGGATGGCCGCTGGCTCCCGTTGCCCACCGTTTCAATGCTGAAGGTATCGTAGGACGGATTTGTAATCCGTCCTACCCGCCCGCCGGTCAGACTCGCGGCTTGCAGACGATCACGGTTCACGATCCGTCAGGAGCAGGCTTCCGGCGGACGGAATACAATTCCGTCCTACGAAGCCGGCCACGTCGAAATCCGACGAGGCAAGCTCACACGATCGATTCGGCCGACGCACTACTTCTCCGCGATCGCGAACAGTTTGCTCTTGTTCGCGATGTACAGCACGCCGTTGGCGACGATCGGCGTCGTGTAGATCGAATTGTTCATGTTCGTCTCGGCGATGACCCGGAGCGTGGACGAGTGCGCGAAGACCGTCACGTCGCCGTCCTCATCGCCGACGTAGACCTTGCCGTCGGCGATCAACGGCGAACTCCACACGGCGGCGAACATGTCGTGGGTCCAGTGCGGGCGGCCGGTCGTCACGTCCACGCAGTGCACAAGCCCGCTGAAGTCGGGGACGTACAACCGGCCGTCGGCGATCGCGGGCGTGCTCAGCGTGCGGTGCATCGTCTCCTCGAAATCGATCCGGCCGTCGCCGTTCAGGTCGAATCCGGTGTAATGCCAGACGGCGGCCGAATTCGGATTGGGAACGATCCGATCGCCGTCCGCCGGGACGACGCCGCGCCGCACGCGGATCGGCTCGCCTTGCGCGTCGAGCACGAGTTCGGAGCTGACGTCGCCGCGCTTCGTGGGGTCGATGCACCACAATCCGCCGATCCCTTCGCCGTGCTCGGGATCCTGTCCGACCGCGACGAGCACCCGCCCGTCGTGAATCACCGGCGTGGCGATGATATTGTTGCGGGTGCCGCGGCCGCCGAGGATCCACTTCGAGGCCTTCGGATTCGCGTCGAACTTCCAGAGCAGCCGCGATTCGCCGCGTCCGTCTCCCTCGGGATGGAAGGAATATACCCAGCCATCGCCCCCCGCGAAGATCGCCTGCGGGACGCCCGCGATCACGCCGAACGCCGGCGACGACCACTGCCCGTGGAGGATGTATGCCCCGGGGGTGTTGTCGCTCCACAGCAGCTTCCCCGTGCGGCGATCGAGGCCGATGAAACTTGGCGCGTGCGGCGCGGGAATGCGAATGTGGGACTCGTCCATGCCGTTCGACGTGCAGACGAGCAGAATGTCCCCCGCACACGTGACCGAGCAGGTCGACATGTTGTGCGGGTGGACGCCGAGCTTGCCGATCATGTCGAACTTCCAGACGACGTCGGCTTCGGCGCGGTCTTCGTTCGGCTCGTTTCGGAAGGGGCCGTCGTTCTCGTCGTCCTGGAAGCCAAGCGCGTCGAGGCAGACGACCTCGCAGCGGTTCGAGACGTACCACAACCGGTCGCCGTCGGCATAGACGGCGGAGCACACTCCCTGCGCGGGCCAGTCCTGCACGCGGCCGGCGGCCAGTTTCTCGTTCGAGTGCTGCCACAGGAACTTGCCGGTCGCTTCGTCGAAGCAGAGCACCACGCCGAGATCGACATCCTCGGGATAGCGCGGCAGATAGGCGCCCCGATTGTTCGTGCCGACGTAGACGCGACCGTTCGCCACGACCGGGTTGCCGTAGCTCTGCGAGCCGAGCTGCGCGGTCCACTTGATGTTCGTTCCGTCGTCGACGTCCCAATTCTCGGGAATGGCGTGCGCGTCCGGGACGTTGTTCCGCGAGGGCCAACCGCCGAACTGCGGCCAGTCCCCGGGGCGAACGTTCATTCGAGCGATCGCCTCGCGAGCGTTGGCAGCGGCAACGAACCGGTCATCGTTCGCGATCGTCGCTTCGACGCGATCAGGCCGCGCCGGTTCGACTCGATCGAGCGCCGCCGCCTCTGGCGTCACGCGCCCCGCCGAACCGAAGAGAATCGCGACGCACGCACCCCCGACGAACAGCACCGGGGCGAGAATCCAGCCGGAGGCGGTTTTCATCGCTTGGGTTCCCTTCGATCGTTCGCGGGGAGTACGTTATTGTACCACGCTCCGCGGCGCATGCGCTCCTCGGGAACGGCTCCCCCCACGGGAACTGCTGCTGAGTGATTTCATTCAGCGGGCCAACAACGACACGCCGACGGGGAACGCGCTGCGGAACGCCGTGGCGCTCGAAGTCGAGCCTCGGCTGTCGAACGCAGTCCGCTTCGCCGGCACCTCCGACAAGGCCTGGTCCTTGTTCGGCGGCCCGCAGGACGCCGCTTCGATCGTGGCCTTCCTGCAGGGCCAGCAGTCGCCCACCGTCGAGTTCTTCGGCTTCGATTCGACGCCGAACGTGCTCGCCGCCACGTGGCGGGTCTTCTTCGACTCCGGTTGTGCTCTCGGCGACTACCGTGCCGCCTACAAGGCCAAGGGCGAACGAGTTCGCGACCTGCACCGAAATCTCGCCCTCCGGCCGCGGCGTCAAGCTGATCTTCCACTGGGTGGCCCCGACGGCGTCGAGCCGTCGGGGTCGCGCAGCGACAAGAGGGCGC
>JBBDNT010000055.1:0-7270 GCA_040877445.1 Planctomycetaceae bacterium | reverse complement strand
AGGTGCCGGCGATCTCGATGAGGAGGCCAGGACGCAGCCGGAAGTCCAGGACAGCTTGGACGGCCTGTGCGTCTTCGGACGCCCGTTCTTCCACGAATTCCACATCGACCGGGAGGCTGGAAATGCCGTTTAGACTCCGTAAAGACACGCGCAAGTGGTTCAAGAGCATTGAGAGTGCGTTCGACCTCGACTTCGACATGTACTACCTCTGCCTTATGGCCGGGCTCGCCGTCGGGCGCAAAGAGGACATTCCGCTCGGCGATACCACGGAATTGGTCGACGATTTTCCCGGAGACTACCGGCCGAAGGGTCGCATCGTTCTGTCGCTGTTTCTGAGCCGCGAGCTCAAGGCGCTTGGCGTGAGGCTTTCCGAGCGTTCTACGCTGCACTCAGCCATCCATCGCCTGGTGGACCCCTTGTCTGCATCGCACCTCAGCGACGCGGGTCTCAAGGAAATGAATCGGTATTCGTTTGGCGGGTTCGAAGTGTTGACTGAGTGGTTTGATGACCAACCTCGAACGATCGAGACGTTTCTTCCGCTCTATAAACGGAAACTCGATGCCGCACTTGAAACGAAGTCATAAGCCACCGCTCGGTCGGCTCCCCGCTCATCCGCGCAGTGATTTAACGGCTTCCACAATCACACCGACCGGAATGTCTTTCACAGCCAGTCCCCACGAAATGCGGACGGCGGATTCCATCCGCTCCTCCCCCAGCCCCATCGCTTTGAGGACATGACTTGGCGTGTATTGACTGCTCGTGCATGCTGAGCCATTGGAGATCGCAACCGTCTCCCGAAGTGCCATCATCAGCGCCTCACTGTCGATACCGCGGAAGCTGATATTGACGACGTGTGGCTGCGAGTGCTCGACGGTACCGTTCACATCGAAGTCGACAGCCGACAGTTCTTTGAGGAAATCTGCCTTTAGCTTTGCTGCATGGGCACCTCGTTGATTCGATTCAACGCACGCCAAACCTGAGGTTTTGCCCAACCCCACGACAAGAGGGACCGGTAGCGTGCCAGGACGAAGGCCACGTTCTTGGCCCCCGCCAGCGGTCAAGGAAAGTAATTCCCGACGGTCCAGCTTTCTCCGTCGGACACAGAGTGCTCCAATTCCCTGCGGTCCGTAGATCTTGTGGCCGCTGATGGAGGCAAAGTCGAAAGCGACATCCGATAGCGACGGTTCTTTCCCGAAGGTTTGGGCAGCGTCCGTGTGGAAGAGGACAGACGTGGATGCGAGCAACTCGCCGATCTCGCGGATCGGTTGCAAGACCCCTGTTTCGTTGTTCGCATGCATCACCGAAACGAGCAATGTGTCCGGTCGAATCCGCTTCCTGATCTCATCCGGTTCAACAAAGCCGTCCCGTGTCACCGGTGCGAGTTCGACAGTGAACCCGTTTCGGGCAAGGCGTTCGAGCGGTTCGAGAACGGCCTTGTGCTCGATGGCGGTCGCGACTATGTGTGCGCGCCCCGTTCGCTTGCCGAATTCCGCCAGCCCGAGAATCGCCAAGTTGTTGCTCTCGGTGGCGCCGCTCGTGAAGACGATGTCTTCGGAGCCGACGCCCAGCACGTTCGCGACCTGAGAGCGAGCCGATTCCACGGCGTCCTTCGCACGTTGCCCAAAGAGGTGCGTGCGGCTTCCGGAATTCGAGGGATCCCGAAACCACGGCAACATCGCGTCCAGGACACGAGGATCGACCGGCGTCGTCGCGTTGTAGTCAAGAAATGTGGGTGCCACGTCGTCTCCGTGCCGCTGGGCGGCGAGCAGTCCATTTTGCCTCATGCAGGCGATGGAAGTCATCCGATGAATCTGGAAGTGAAAAAATCACTTCCAGCAATTCCTCCGAAAGCCGACCCGTGGCCGCGTTCGAATATGTCTTTCCCGCCATTCGGGGCGTTCAGGCGGGACGCGAGTATTACGCTTCGATGTGCCCGCTCCGGCTGATCCCCCGCATTTTCCTCTTCGACGAGGAGGAACTCAAGCCCGAACTGCGAGCGCAGCGCGTGCTGAACCGCTCCCGGGTGCCGGAAATGGCTCGGTATCTGCTCAGCAATCCGAACGGATACACGTTCTCGGCGATCACGGCCTCGATCGACGGCGATATCCGTTTCGAGCCGCTCGGGCAAGGCGACTGCGAAAAGCACGTCGGACAGCTCCGAATCCCGATGAAGGCGAAGTTCGTCATCAACGACGGTCAGCACCGTCGCGCCGCGATCGAATCGGCCCTCCACGAAAACCCGGACCTCGGCGACGAAACGATCTCGGTGGTATTCTTCGTGGACGTGGGTCTGGCCCGCAGTCAGCAGATGTTCGCCGACCTGAATCGATACGCGGTGAGGCCTACCACGTCGTTGGGAATGCTGTACGATCATCGGGACGAGGAAGCCTTGATCGCCAAGGCTCTGATCCGGCGCGTTCCCGTCTTCGTGGATCTCACCGAACTGGAAAAGAGCAGTATCTCGAACCGTTCGCTGAAGTTGTTCACGCTGAGCGGCATCTACCACGCGACGCACGTGCTGCTGGACGGCATGCCGCTCGAAACGATCGATCAGAAGTTGGCTCTGGCGACGGAGTTCTGGTCTGAAGTGTCGCTGCAAATGCGGGACTGGCTCCTCGCGAAGGAACACAAGATCAGCCCGGCGGAGCTTCGTCGGGATTTCATCCACGCACATACGCTGGCGCTCGTGGGCCTCGGTCGCGCCGGGAACGGATTGCTGGCGGCGCGACCCGATGATTGGAAAACCGCGCTCGAGAGCCTCGCCAGCCTCGACTGGTCGCGGGCAAACGGTAAACTGTGGGAAGGTCGAGCGATGAACGCTGGCCGACTCTCGAAGCGCACGGTCAACGTCGTGCTGGTCGGGAACCTGTTGAAGAAGTACTTGGGCGTCAAGCTGTCGGCGGCCGAACAGGAGGTCGAGACGGAATTCAGGAGGTCACGCAATGGCAGCGGCCGGGGGAGCAGGTAGCCAGGGGCGATCCGCATTCCGGGAACTCGGGCTCAAGAAGGTCGTCCAGAGTCTGGTCGAGGAAATCCAGGAACTCTACCTTTGGGACCGCGTTCCGTGGGTCGTGGGGTACAGCGGGGGGAAGGACTCCTCCGCCATCATGCAGCTCGTCTGGATGGCGCTCGCGCAGCTTCCTGCGGAGAAGCGATCCAAGCCGGTCCACGTCATTTCGACCGACACGCTGGTCGAACAGCCGGTCGTTGCGGCCTGGGTGGACGCTTCGCACGAACGGATGCGGGTCGCGGCGCGCGAACAGGATCTGCCGATTCAGCCGCACAAGCTGACCCCCGACGTCGAAGACAGCTTCTGGGTGAATCTGATCGGTCGCGGCTATCCGGCGCCCCGAAAGAAATTTCGATGGTGTACGGAGCGGATGAAGATTCGGCCGTCGAACAAGTTCATCCGGAGCATGGTCCGACAGTACGGCGAAGCGATCCTTGTGCTGGGCACGCGGAAGGCGGAGAGCCAGCAGCGTGCGCTGCGGATGGAGCAACACGAGAAGCGGCGCGTCCGGGAGCGTCTGGCGCCGAACGCGAGCCTGCCGAACTCTCTCGTCTACACGCCGGTGGAGGATTGGTCGAACGACGACGTCTGGCTGTTCTTGATGCAGTTCCCCAATCCGTGGGGACATACGAACAAATCGCTCCTCGGCATGTACCAAGGTGCGTCGACGGACGGCGAATGCCCTCTCGTGGTCGATACGTCCACGCCGAGTTGCGGGAGCAGCCGATTCGGCTGCTGGGTCTGCACGGTCGTCGACAAGGACCGTTCGATGGAGGCGATGATCAAGAACGACGAAGAGAAGGTGTGGATGACGCCCCTCCTCGCGTTCCGCAACGAGCTCGGCGATTTCGCGAACGAACGAGAACGGCGCGACTATCGCCGGATGAACGGCCGCGTGCAACTGTTTCACGACAGCACCGTTCCCGGTCCGTATCGGAAGCAGTGGCGGGAGCACTGGCTGGACCGCCTGCTGACGGTTCAGGAGGAGATTCGTCGCCTCGGCCCGCCGGAAGTCCAGCAGATCGAGTTGATCTCGATGGACGAACTGCGGGAAATTCGCCGGATCTGGCTGTACGAAAAGCACGAATTCGACGACGCTTTGCCCAGGATTTTCGAACGGACGACCGGTCGAGAGTTTCCGACCGATGCGGCCGACGACGCACTGCTCCGGCGAGACGACTGGGAGCTTCTGAAGGACGTGTGCGGGGGTGACGACGCCTTTTTCGAGTTGCAGCGAACGATGCTGGACGTCGAGCGCGAGTACCGCGGCATGATGCGCCGCGCAGGGATCTTCGACGCCCTCACCGACCGCCTTCGCGCCGGTCAGTTCCCCAGTGAGTCCGAAGCAATCAGGCTCCGCTCCGACGAGGAAGAACGCCGCGGCGGGGCCGGCGGCACGGAGCCCGGGGGCGATCGGCAGAAGACGATGTTCGTTTCCGCCGAAGCCGAGACGCCTGCACCGCAGGGGCTCCCATGATTCTGGAAGAACTCTGCCTCCACAATTACTGCCTGTACCGCGGGTCGCATGTATTCGACCTGCGGCCGACTGTAGCCGGCGGCAAGACGCGTCCCATCATCTTGTTTGGCGGAATGAACGGAGCGGGGAAGACTACGATTCTCGATGCCGTTCAGTTGGCACTCTACGGCTCGCGCACTCGTTCCGCGAATCGGATCGGCAAGATCTACGACGAGTACCTCCGCGAATGCGTCCACCGCGGTGCCGATGCACTCGAGGGCGCCTCCGTCTCGGTGAAGTTTCGGTACATGGCAGACGGCCGGGAACACCGGTACGAGGTTTATCGGGCATGGTCCGTAACGGACAAGTCTGTGCGCGAACGGGTCAAGGTCGCCAAGGACGACAACGTCGATCAACTCCTGTCCGAGCATTGGAACGACGTCGTCGAGGAACTCATTCCCCTTGGGATTTCGCAACTCTTCTTCTTCGATGCCGAAAAAATCCGGTTCCTGGCCGACGACGAGACCGACACGACGGCCCTTGGCGCCGCCATCAAGTCGCTGCTGGGTCTCGATCTCGCCGAGCGTCTGATTGCCGATGCGGCGATCGTCGAGAAGCGACTGTCGGATCAGATTCTCGACCGGACTCCTGACGAGCGAGTCGATTCGCTCCAACGCCAATTGGAAGAAAAGTCCAAGGAACTGACGAACCTGGTGGGCGAGCGTGCCGCCTTGGAGAACCAACGCTTGCGTGCGAAGACGGAACTTGACAAGGCGCAGGCGGCGTTCGCAGCCGCAGGAGGGGATCACTGGAGCCGACGATCTGAGATTCGAGCGCAGCTTGAAAATGCCGAGTCGACTGCGTCGGAAATCGAGCAGGAACTGCGCATTCATTGTGCGGGTGAGCTTCCGATGCTATTGATCCCGGAACTGCTGCACAATGCGATGGAACAGGATGCCCGCGAACAAGAGGCGTTGGAAGCAACCGCGTTCCATAAGGCATTGATTGAGCGCGATCGTTTGATCGAGAAGCAGTTTCGCGACGCCGGCCAGAAGCCACCGACAGTCGCGACGCTTCGAAAGCTCTTCAATCAAGACCGCAAAGCTCGGTTGAAGAAGACGAACGTGGAGATCAAGCTCGATCTTTCCGGTCGCTCACGAGGGACGCTCAGCCGAATGCTTGTAAAAGAAACGAGCGCACTCGATGACGCTGTAACGAAGCTGCTCAAGAAGCTCGAACGCGCTCACGCGACACGCGAGAAATGCCTGCGGCTTCTCAGCGCGACCCCAGGCGATTCGGAGATTGCGTCGCTGGTGGAGAGCCTACATCAGAGCGCTTCCGCGTCCGGTCAGCTGGATGGCGAGGGACGACGACTCGATGAACGGATCGCGTCATTGCGACGAGAGCGTGACGACCTCGACAAATCGCTCACAGACTCGCGTCGGGAAATCGTGGATCGCGAGATCGCACATGAAGAATCGTGCCGTATGGCTCAACTCGCGCATCGAACCCAAGTCACGATGAAGGACTTCCTGCGGCGCGCGACGGCGCACAAGATCGATCGTCTCTCGGACCTGATCACACGCTCCCTTCGGTTTCTTCTCCGAAAGCAGACGCTGGTTTCTCGCGTTCAGATTGACCCGGACACCTTCCGGATCGAACTCCTCGATGAAGCCGGCACGAGCATTCCCAAGGGACGGTTATCGGAAGGCGAGAAGCAGGTGTTCGCGATTGCCTTGCTCTGGGGTTTGGCGCAGGCCGCTCCGCGACAGCTCCCGGCGATCATCGACACTCCGATGGCCCGACTCGACTCCGATCATCGACGTCACTTGGTCGAACGGTACTTTCCGAATGCGAGCCACCAAACGATCATCCTGTCGACCGATACGGAGATCGAACAAGAGTATTTCGAGCACCTTGGTCCGCGCGTCTCCCGATCGTATCGACTGTGCTACAGCGACATGGATCGTTGCACGGTGCCTGAAGAGGGGTACTTCTGGAATCGAGTCGAGCCAGCCGGAACCGAGGTGAGAAGGTGAGAATTCGTCAGTTCAGCCTGTCAGGCCAAGCCAAAGAGCAATTGATTCGTCTGAAAACGCGCACGGGCGTGGAACACTGGAATGTTTTGTGTCGCTGGGCGTTTTGTCTTTCATTGCGCGAGCCGACGCCTCCGACACCAATCGAGATCCCTTCCGACAGCAATGTGGAACTCACCTGGCAGGTGTTCGGTGGAGAACATGCCGATTTGTATCTCGCGCTTCTGATTCAGCGGTGTCATGAAGACGGAGTGGAATTGAACGATCGGGAATTGAGCCGGCAATTCCGACTGCATCTGCATCGCGGAATCGGGTATCTTGCGACGCCTGGACAGATCCAATCAATCGCCGACCTTGTGCGTCTCGTGATTTCACCGATCCAGGAGGGATCGCGATGACGACCTGACGGCCGCTGGCATTCATTGAAAGTCCCCCGAGTCAGTAAACATACGGAGCGGGGCGTATCGGGAATTGTCATCTCGATCAGCCCCCGCTTCCAGCAACGGCAGAAGGTAATGCGCGCGGTGTGCGATTCCGGGAGCGGACTGGAGTTGCTCTCGCGTTCGGAGGTTCGAGCCGCCCTGAGCACGGCTGCCACTGGGGGGTGACTTGCGCGGTCTCTTGCGCGGTCTCTTGCGCGGTGAGTTGCGCGGTCGCGGCGGCGGCTTCACCGACGAACTGACGATCTCGATGCCGCCGGCGTATCGCGATCACGGCTGTCGCCAGTTCTCGATCGTCAGACCGGAAATCCAGGAGAAGTGCGGCGTG
>JBBDNT010000054.1:3805-7274 GCA_040877445.1 Planctomycetaceae bacterium | reverse complement strand
GAAACCAGAAACGAAAAAAGCCGGCCGCATGGCCGGCTCATCGAGCCTCGTCGCACTCGGCGAGGATCGCCTCGGCGTCCCGCTCGAGATCCTCCCGCATTTCCGCGAGCGGCCGCTTCGCCACGCGGGCCAGACGTTTCACCCGGCGGTCCCACCGCTGGGCGATCCGCGAATCGATGAAGCCGCTCGCCTTCCAATCCGCCAGCTCGCGGGCGAGCCGCTCCCGTTCGTATCCCGCGTCGTACCTCGGCATCGTTCGTCCTTTCGTTCGTTCGTGTTCGCGGCGGCGGGAATCGCCCCCGCACGACACCATGTGAGCCATGATTTCCGACCCGCCTCAAGCCATGTTTCGCCGGAATTCCGAAGATTCTGAAAGCCCGCCCCGATGCCCGAAGACGCCCCGAAATCAATGAATCCCGCCGCCCTGGCGATTCCCGATGCGGCCCGCGTGCTGTCGAAGGCCGGAGGCCGCGCGGTCACCGAGGCGATGCTCCGCGCGGACGTCGAGGCCGGCGCCCCGACGAACGCCGACGGGACGCTCAACCTCGTGCACTACGCCGCCTGGCTGGCGCAGGAGATGTCCTCCACGGGAGGTTCGCAACGTGCCGATTGACCCCCGACGCCTGCGGCCGTCCGACCTCTGCCGGCTGCTCAACTCGACGCCGCTCGGCGAGGTGATCAACGAGCGCCAGCTCCACCGCCATCGGACGCGGGCGGGTTACCGCCTGGGCGACGGCAAGCACATCGACCTCTTGCGGTACGTCGCCTGGCTCGTCCACGTGCGGCACGAGCCGAAGCCGGACGCCGATCCCGATCCCTACGGCACGCTGAAGGAACGCGCCCGTGCGCGGAACGCGGCGATCGCGCTGGCGGGGCGCGACATCGGCGAGATGCCGGCGGTCGTCGATCCCGCGCGGAAGGAGCGCTCGGCGACCGATTTCCGGTTCTTCTGCGAGGCGTACTTTCCGCTGACGTTCCACTTGGCGTGGTCTCCGGACCATTTGAAGGTGATCGCCAAGATCGAAGAGGCGGTGCTGCACGGCGGGCTGTTCGCGATGGCCATGCCTCGTGGCTCGGGGAAAACCACGATCTGCGAGTGCGCCTGCATCTGGGCGGTGCTCCACGGGCATCGGGAGTTCGTGTGCCTCATCGGTTCTGACGAGGGGCACGCGATGGACATGCTCGAGTCGATCAAGACCGAACTCGACGCCAACGACCTGCTGCTGGCGGACTTCCCCGAGGTCTGCCATCCGATCCAATCGCTCGACGGGATCGCCAACCGCTGCAACGGGCAACTCTTCGACGGCGAGCGGACGCACATCGGCTGGACGGCCCGCGAGGTAGTGCTCCCCTCGATCGCCGGCAGCGCCGCCGGCGGGGCGATCATCAAGGTCGCCGGGATCACCGGCCGCATCCGGGGCATGAAGTTCAAGCGCCCCGATGGCCAGACCGTGCGCCCATCGCTCGTTGTGCTCGACGACCCGCAAACCGACGAATCCGCTCGGTCGCTGACGCAATGCGCCCACCGGGAAAGCATTCTTGCGGGGGCCGTGCTGGGGCTGGCGGGGCCGGGGAAGAAGATCTCCGGCATCATGCCCTGCACGGTGATCCGCCCGAGCGACATGGCCGACAGCATTCTCGACCGGGACCGGCACCCCGAGTGGAACGGCGAGCGCACGCGGATGGTGTATGCGTTCCCGACCGACGAAAAGCTGTGGGCCGAGTACGCCCGCGTGCGGGCCGATGGCCTTCGCGCCGGCGACGGCGGGAAGCAGGCGACGGAGTTCTACGGCGAGAACCGGGAAGCGATGGACGCCGGGGCGATCGTTGCCTGGCCGGAGCGGTTCAACTACGACGAGCTCTCCGCGATCCAGCACGCGATGAATCTGCGGCTGCAGGACGAGGCCGCGTTCTTCGCCGAGTATCAGAATGAACCGCTGCCGGAGGAGACGGTCGGCGAGGGGATGCTGACCGCCGAGCAGGTCGCGGCCAAGACGAACGGCCGCGAGCGGCGGACGGTCCCGGTCGGCTGCAACGACGTCACGGCGTTCATCGACATCCAGCAGAAGCTGCTGTTCTACGTCGTCTGCGCGTGGGAGCAGGACTTCACGGGCTACGTCCTCGATTACGGCTCGTTCCCCGATCAGCAGCGGGCGTACTTCACGCTGCGGGACGCCCGCAACACGCTGGCGCTCGCCGCGCCGAACACCGGGCTCGAAGGCTCGATCTACGCCGGCCTCGAATCGCTGGCCGGCGATCTGCTCTCCCGCGAATGGAAGCGGGACGACGGTGCGGCGCTGAGGGTCGAGCGGTGCTTGATCGACGCCAACTGGGGGCATTCGACCGACGTCGTGTACCAGTTCTGCCGGCAGAGTTCGCATTCGGCGATTCTGCTTCCGTCGCACGGCCGGTTCGTCGGCGCGTCGAGCGTCCCGTTCGCGGACTACCGCCGGAAGCCGGGGGACCGCATCGGCCTCAACTGGCGGATCCCCGGCGTCCGGGGCCAGCGGGCGATTCGCCACGCGTTGTTCGACACGAACTTCTGGAAATCATTCGCGCACGCCCGCCTGGCGGTCGCGATGGGGGATCGCGGCTGCTTGTCGCTGTGGAGCCGCGAAGTGGATCGACACCGCCTCTTCGCCGAGCACGTCACGGCCGAGTACTTCGTGAAGACCGAGGGACGCGGGCGGACGGTCGACGAATGGAAGCAGCGTCCCGAGCAGCCGGACAACCACTGGCTCGACTGCCTTGTGGGCTGCGCCGTGGCGGCGTCGATCCAGGGGGCGAATCTTGACGCCCTCGGCACGTCGGCGCGAGCTCAGCGGCGACCGGTGCGTCTGTCGGAACTTCAGCGCGGAAGACGGTAGGGCGGATCGCGCGACGCTCCGCACGGCGCGCCGGCAGCAACCGCGTCGCGCCCGTTCGCAGCCGCCGTCGCGAAAAATCTCGAATCCGCGCGAGAATCCGAACAACTCCCCTCCGCCCGGCATACATCACTTTACGGACGGTCGTATTTCTCGGCCGCGTGGGAGACCTGGAGTGGACGAGCCGCTCGACGAAACCATCCGCCGGAATGCGCAGGGACCGTCGTCCGTGAGCATCGACGGCAACTCGGCGACCGCGCAAGCGCTCCGCGAGCAGATCGAGGCGGATCGTTACCTCGCGTCGAAGCAGGCCGCTCGCTCGAAGCGACTCGGCCTGCGCATCACCAAGATCGTGCCCCCCGGAGCCCATTGACGTGATCGCCTGGTTGCGCCGCATGCTGTTCGCCGAATCCGCCCACCGGGATCTTTCCGGCGCGCGGTCGCGGCAGGTCGTCCGCGCCAAGTACGACTCGGCCCTCACCACCGACAACAATCGCCGGCACTGGGCGCTGGCGGACGGCCTCTCCGCGAACGTCGCCAACGGTCCCGAAGTCCGCCGCATCCTGCGGAACCGCGCCCGCTACGAAGTCGCCAACAACAGCTAC
>JBBDNT010000054.1:0-3795 GCA_040877445.1 Planctomycetaceae bacterium | reverse complement strand
GCTGACGCTGGCCAACGACATCGTCGGCACCGGCCCGCGGCTGCAACTCCTGACTCCCGATTCCGAAGCCAACAACCGGATCGAAGAAGCCTTTGCCGCCTGGGCCCGCGCCGTCGCGCTCCCCGAACGGCTTCGCACCATGCGGATGGCCGAGGCCCAGGACGGTGAAACGTTCGCTCTCCTCACCAGCAATCCCCGCCTGGCGACGCCGGTGCAGCTCGACCTGCGGCTGGTCGAGGCGGATCAGGTGACGACTCCCGAACTGCGGACGAACGGCGAATCGGCGATCGATGGAATCGTGTTCGACGGAGCCGGCAATCCGATCGAGTACCACGTGCTGCGGAAACATCCCGGCGAGGCCGGCGGCCGCGCGCTGGAATACGACCACATCCCCGCCGACTCGATGATCCACCTGTTCCGCCCGGATCGCCCGGGGCAAAACCGCGGGATCCCGGAGATCACGCCGGCGCTCCCCTTGTTCGCCATGCTGCGGGACTACTCGCTGGCGACGCTCGATGCGGCCAAGGCGGCGGCGTACTACGCCGGGATCATCTACACCGATTCCCCCGCCAACGGCGAGAGCGATTCCGTCGAACCGCTCGACCCGATCGAACTCGACCGGAATACGCTGCTGACGATGCCCGGCGGCTGGAAGATGAGCCAGCTGCGCGCGGAACACCCTTCCGGCACGTATGCGGAATTCAAGCGCGAGATCCTCAACGAGATCGCCCGCTCGCTGAATATGCCGTTCAACGTCGCGGCGGGCAACAGTGCCTCCTACAACTACGCCTCCGGCCGCCTGGACCACCAGACGTACTTCAAGTCGATCCGCATCGACCAATCGCGGATCGAATCGGTCGTGCTCGACCGGCTGCTCGCCGCTTGGTTCGACGAGGCGGCGCTGGTCGCGGGACTGCTCCCCTCCGGTCTCGGCCCCTTCGCCGGCTGGTCCCACCAGTGGTTCTGGGACGGGCACGAGCACGTCGATCCGCTGAAGGAAGCCAACGCGCAGGCGACCCGGCTCGCCTCGCACACCACGACGCTCGCCGAGGAGTACGCGCGCAAGGGGCAGGACTGGGAAGCCCAGCTGCGCCAGCGGGCCAAGGAACTGGCGTTGATGAACGAACTCGGGCTGGCGCTGCCGTCGGCCCCTTCCCCCGATTCCGCAGAGGACCTCGATGACGCTCTCGACGAAGCCCGCTCCCGCGCCGCCTGACGGACCGCAGTTGCCGGCCCGGCTCAACCTGACCGCGACCGCCGAGATCGAACTCGAAGCCGCGGCCGACGGGGGCGGCGCAGCGCCGCTGCCGCGGTTCCAGATGGTCGCCTACACGGGCGGGCCGATGCGGGTCGGCGGCTGGCGCTACCCGGTGATCGTCGACCTGGCGGGCCTTTCGATCCCCTCGCAATCCCGGCCGATCCGGTTCGGGCACGACGCCACGGCCGGCGTGGGACACACCGATTCGATCCGGGTGGAAGGGGGCAAGCTCGTGGCGGCGGGGGTCGTTTCCCGCGACACGGCGGCCGCGCGGGAGGTGGTCGCCTCCTCGCGAAACGGATTCCCGTGGCAGGCCTCGGTGGGCGCGAGCGTCGAGGAATTCGAGTTCGTCAAGGAGCAGCAGAAGGTCATGGTCAACGGCCGGCAGTACGAAGGCCCCGTGAACGTCGTCCGCAAGGCGACGCTCGGAGAGATCAGCTTCGTCGATCTCGGGGCGGACGGCGCGACGAGCGCCAGTGTGGCGGCGGGGGCCGAGCCGGGGATCGGCGACGCTGTGGAACTGCCGGCCGGCGCAACCCTTCCGAGCGGCGGCCACGGCACGCCGCTCGCCGGTGCCGCGTGCGCCCCCTCCGCGGCCGACGCCGCCGTCGCCGAACTCCGCGCCCAGGCGGCGGCGGAGACCGACCGCATCGCCGCCGCCCGGCGGATCTGCGGCGGCCGTTTCCCCCGCATCGAGGCGCAGGCGATCCGCGACGGCTGGGACGCGCAGCGCACCGAGCTCGAAGTGCTGCGGGCCACGCGCCCCGCGGCCCCCGGCATCCACGTCCCCGACAACACGGTGACGAGCGCCGTGCTCGAGGCCGCCTGCGTCATCACGGGCCGGCTTCCCAAGCCCGAGGAGAGCTACGAGCACCGCACGCTGGAGCTCGCCTCGCGGCGGTTCCGGGGCGGGATCGGCTTTCAGGAACTGCTGCTCGAAGCGGCCTGGGCCAACGGCTACACCGGCCGGAACTTCCGCGACTGCCGCGAGGTGCTCCGCGCCGCGTTCGCCGGCGGGCTCGAGGCGGGCTTCTCGACGGTGGACATCGGCGGGATCCTCTCGAACGTGGCCAACAAGTTCCTGCTCGACGGCTTCTACAGCGTCGAGCGGACCTGGCGGAACGTGTGCGCCGTCCGCAACGTGAGCGACTTCAAGACGGTCACGAGCTACCGCCTGGTGGGGAACGACCAGTACGAGCTGGTCGCCCCGGGCGGAAAGATCAAGCACGGGACGCTCGGCGAAGAGAAGTATACGAACCAGGCCGACACCTACGGCCTGCAGCTCACGATCGACCGCCGGGAGATCAGAAACGACGACCTCGGCGCGATCACGACCGTGCCGCGGAAGCTCGGCCGCGGTTCGGGGAGCACGATCAACGACATCTTCTGGAAAACCTTTCTCGCCAACTCCGACTTCTTCAAGACGGCGAACCAGAACTACGAGAGCGGCGCCGACACGGCGCTCGGCATCGACGGGCTGACGAAGGCGGAAGTCCTGTTCATGGACCAGGTGGACTCGGACGGCAAGCCGATCGGGGTCATGCCGGCGATCGTGCTCGTCCCCACGGCCCTCTCGGCGATCGGATCGCAGCTCTTCAAGTCGCTCGAGTTGCGGGAGACGACTTCGAACGCCAAGTACCCGGTCGCGAACCCTCACCAGGGGAAGTTCCGGGTCGAGGTGAGCCGCTACCTGGCGAATGCGAAGTACGCCGGGAACTCGGCCAAGGCCTGGTATCTGCTCGCGGATCCCTCCGACCTGCCGGTGATCGAGGTCGCGTTCCTCGACGGCCGCGAGACCCCCACGATCGAGACGGCCGACGCCGACTTCGACGAGCTGGGGATCAAGATGCGCGGCTACCACGACTTCGGCGTGAGCCTCCAGGATTTCCGAGGGGGCGCGAAGCTGAAGGGCGAAGCGTGAGGAAGCCGTCAGCGATCAGCAGTCGGCTTTCAGCCGGACTGCCGGTCGCCCGCCCCGTTTGTAATTTCTCCGACCGCTGAAAGCTGAAAGCCAACCCATGAAGCAGGCCGTCTTCGTCCAGAACTCGGAATCGATCGACCACGTGCCGGCCTCCAACGTCAAGGCCGGCGACGTGATCGTCCTCGGCTCCAACCTGATCGCGATCACGTCGCGGGACATCCCCGCGAACACGCCGGCCGGGATCGCCACGACGGGCATCTTCGACGTCGCGAAGGACGCCTCGAACATCACCGGCGTCTCGGCCGCCTACTGGGACGCCGACGGCGATCCCGTCGGCGGCGAGGCCGGCACTGGCGCGTTTTCGAGCGATTCGAGCAAGGGGCCGTTCGCGGGCTGGTTCCTCGGCGCAGCGGGCACGACGGTCGGCACGGTGCGGCTCTTCCTGCGGAGCTTCATCTCGACCGACCAGGAAGCGCTCGACCTGGCCGACCTCGCCAACGTCGGAACCGATACGCCGACCTCGGGGCGGATTCTCGTCGCCGACGGCGACAGCTGGGAATCGGTCGCCATGTCGGGGGATGCGACGATCGCCTCGACCGGGGCGGCCACGCTCAAC
>JBBDNT010000053.1:0-7281 GCA_040877445.1 Planctomycetaceae bacterium | reverse complement strand
CGTCCCGGACGCTCGGAGCGTCCGGGACGCTCAACCCGTTCCGACGATGTTGATTCAGCACGCGATCGGCGTCCTTCCATGAAACTCGGCACCGCGGATGTTCTGGGAAACGACGGCCGCATCGCGCGGCGGCTGTCGGGATACGAAGAGCGCCCCGAGCAGCTTGAAATGGCCGAGGCGGTCGCCGCCGCCATCGACGACAAGGTCCATCTCGTCGTCGAAGCCGGCACCGGCGTCGGGAAGAGCTTCGCCTATCTCGTTCCGGCGATCCTCGCGGCCTCCGCCGCGGGTGAGAAAAGCACCGGCGACGGAAGGCCGATTCCCGGCGGCAACAAACCGAAGCGCAAGAAAATCGTCGTCTCCACGCACACGATCAGCCTGCAAGAGCAGCTCATCGGGCGCGACATTCCCTTCCTCAACGCGGTGCTGCCGGTCGAGTTCTCCGCCGTGCTCGTCAAGGGGCGGTCGAACTACGTCAGCCTGCGGCGCTTGAACGGGGCGGTCAACCGGGCCGGCTCGCTGTTCGGCCGGCCGGAGGAGTACGAGCAACTCGAACAAGTCGCCGACTGGTCGCGGCGCACGACCGACGGCAGCCGCAGCGATCTCGACTTCCAGCCGCATCCCCGCGTGTGGGAGGAGGCCCAAAGCGAGCACGGCAACTGCCTTGGTCGGAAGTGCCCGACGTACGAGCCGTGCTTCTACTACAAGGCGCGGCGGCGGGTGAAGAACGCCGACCTGCTGGTGGTGAACCATGCGCTGTTCTTCTCCGACCTCGCGTTGCGGCGGGAAGGGGCGAGCATCCTCCCCGACTACGACGTCGCGATTCTCGACGAAGCGCACACCATCGAGGGGGTCGCGGGAGACCATCTCGGATTGAGCGTCTCCAGCGGGCAACTCGAATACTCGATGCTGCGGCTGTACAACGAGCGGTCGCAGAAAGGATTGCTGATTCACCATCCGCTTCCCGAGGCCCGCCGGCTGGTGATGCGATTGAGGCAACTCTCGGGCGAGTTCTTCCATCAGTTGAACCGGCGAATGTTCGGCCGCGGTGCGAGCAACGGTCGCGTTCGCGCGCCGCTCGACCTTCCCAACGAGATCTCGACCGTGTTGCGGGGGATTTCCGCGCAGCTCGCCGACCACGCCGAGTCTCTCAAGCAAGAGGAAGAGCGGATCGAACTGACGGCCGCCGCCGATCGCTGCACCGCATACGGCCAATCGCTCGACGCCTGGCTGCAACAGGCGATCGACGGCGCGGTGTACTGGGTCGAAACGACCGAGACCCGCACCCGCTCGCAGACGAAGCTCTGCTGTTCTCCCATCGACGTCGGCCCCGCCCTCCGCGACGAACTCTTCAACAACGTGAGCACCGTCGTGCTGACGAGCGCGACGCTCGCGGTCGGCAAGCAGAGCTTCGACTTCTTCCGCAATCGCCTGGGGCTGACGAAGGCCCGCACGTTGAAGCTCGGCAGCCCGTTCGATTACCGCCGGCAGGCGAAGATCATCCTTCCCGAAGGCATGCCCGATCCCGGCGCCGACCCCGCGACCTTCGAACTCGCGGTGTGCGACAAGATCAAGAAGTACGTCGCCCAGACCGAGGGCCGCGCCTTCGTGCTGTTCACGAACTACAAGATGATGAAGTCCTGCGCCGAGCGGCTGTCCGCCTGGCTCGCGCGGGAAGAGTTGGCGCTGTACTGCCAGGGAGACGGATTGCCTCGGTCGCTGATGCTCGAACGCTTCCGCAACGATCCGCGGGCGGTGCTGTTCGGGACCGACAGTTTCTGGCAAGGCGTGGACGTTCCGGGCGACGCGCTGCGGAACGTGATCATCACCAAGCTCCCCTTCAGCGTGCCCGACCAGCCGTTGACCGAAGCGCGGATCGAGGCGATCAAGTCCCGCGGCGGAAACGCCTTCGTCGAGTACCAGGTGCCGGAGGCGGTCATCAAGCTCAAGCAGGGCTTCGGCCGCCTCATCCGCCGCAAGACCGACACCGGCCAGGTGGTGATCCTCGACCCGCGGGTGAAGACCAAGCACTACGGCCGCCTGTTCCTCGAAAGCCTCCCGGACTGCGAACAGGTGATCGACCGCGACGATTCGTGAGCGGGCGTGAAAGTATCGCGCCGCAGGGTGGCCCCGACGCCGGTCAGGCGTCGGGGTCGCGGAGCGATAAGAGGGTTCGCACTTCGCTCTCCTTCGTCGACGACGGCCCCGGAACCGGACGGCGATCCGCATCTCATCGCGTGGGGCACTCGTAGGTGGTCAGGCGATCCGTTCGAGTCGTCGATCCGTCGCAGGGCGGCGCTCCGCGCGGACGGATGATCGGGTGATGGATTGTGACGACGAGGGGGCCGCAAGAGGGTGGGAAGTCGACTGTGCGCCCTCTTGTCGCTGCGCGACCCGGACGGCTGCCGCCGTCCGGGCCACCCTGCGATGATTCGTAGAAGGCCGAATCGTACAAGAATCGTCATCGACGAAGGAGCCGGCAGTCCGTTCCCTCGTGTCGCTTCGCGCCCCCAACGGCTGAACGCCGTCGGTCATCGTTCAACGAGATCCGCGATCTTGCAGCGCGGCGAAGCGGCGTTCGAAATCGCCGGTCGTCGGCGCGGAGTATTCCTGACGTTTCAAAAGCCCGCGCCGTTCGAGCTCGCGAACCTTGTCGACCACCGCCCGAACGCGATCGGCGCGCTCGGAAGGAAGGTGCTCGGCTTTCCGCAGCACGTTTCGAACCGACTCGGACACGTCAGAAATAGCAGCGGCTGTGGAGGAAGAAAGAATAGTCATGGCGATTGATGTAGTCTGTGAGAAACTCGGAATACGACCGAATCTTCGGGCGAAGCTCCGCATCGGCCGAGAAGTCCTCAATCCTCAGTCGTAGCAGCGTGGTCAACGTCTTGACGCCTATCTTTCGTCCGTGAGAGTGCCAGAGCTTGTTGTCCGACAGGTGGCTCGCGATCTCCTCCGCACGCTGCCTCTTTTCATCGAGCGTCACGGGGTGGCCCTTCTTCGCCGGATCCGTCGCATGCTCCTTCCAGTCGCGGAATTTGAATTCGACGAGCCACTTCTTCAGCAGGGTGATGGTCAGATTCTTGGCTTGCTCGTAGCGGCTGAGCATCGCCAAGTCGAGATTCTGGAGTATCACGAGTTCGGCGTCGGTGAGATTGCCGTCCGCCGATTTTCGAATCATTCGTTCGACCTGATCCAAATATCCGAGCGCTGGAACCCACTCCTTGCCATTGTGAACCTGAGGATCGATCGGGCCGAGGGAAGACGTGTAATCCATGTAGATCTTGTCGCCGGACATCGCGAATATCGTTCCGGCCGACATCGCTTCATCCGGGATGACGAAATACACCTCGCCGTAATGATGCCGAACGATGTCGACCAGCTTTTCAACCGTTTCGGCGCTCCCGCCCGGCGAAGTCAGGATGATCGCGACCCGCTGGCGACCTGAATCGTCGGCACGCAGGTTCTCGATGAAATCGCGAAATGTCTTTTCGAGCGACGGAAAGATCGGACCATAGAAAAACACCGCATCCGCCTGCAGGTGATCTTCGATGGCGACGATTCGATCGCGCGCGATTTCCAGGATCTGTTTGTCGAATTCCCGCATCGAACGCCGTTCCCGAGTTCCGGCAAACCGAAAACCGCGCCTCCCGTCGCCGCTCGCGAATCATCGACGCGAGAGAGTTTCGTCGATCAAACCCCGACCGATAGTCTAGGCGAAACCCGCGGACGAGAAAACCTGCCATGAAGACAGGCATTCGGTCTCCGATCCTTTTACAATATCGACTTCGAGACGATGTGCCGTCAAGTCGGCGCTCGCGATAATCGGCGACCGCCCGCAATTCCCCGAAAGCCACGACCGAAGCCGTCCCATTGCGTGGAGGGTCCGGAGAATGATGTCACCTCCGCCGCTTTTCGTCGATCCCGCCGAGTCAGCGGGCAGCCGGCCGATCCTCGTCACGCGCCCGAACTGTCGCCGCCCGCAACCCCTCCCCCTCCACCAGCAGTTCGACGTCGAGTTCCGCACGCGTCTCGTTCGCCGTGGCGATGGGGGGCGGCAATGGGTGCTTCGCCGCATGGCGCGGCGGCGGAAAGTCCTTCATCCGCGTCGAGAGCGGCGGCGTGCGGTCTTGGCGATCGCGGTAAAGGCCGGTCACCGGTTCGTTCAGCGGGTCGCCGGTCGTGGCGTGAATGTCGGCGATGATCTCCCGCACGCCGCGATACGGAAACCAGTCGTTGAGCCGGCTGTCCGGCGTGGCCGAGATCAACCGCACTCCCGCCAGCGACAACGATCGCCGCGACAGGCGGAGCGATTGCGCGATGCGGTCGTAGTGCGCGTCGGTGCGGGCGGCCGAGCGCAGCGGCTTGTGCTCTGGAAAGTGGTATTGCGCCGCCGGGGCGACCGCTTCCAGATCCTTGTCGGACAGCGACGCGCGGCGGCACTTCTTCAGGAAATCATCCAGCGGTTCGCGCGGATCGTATTCGACGCCGAACTCCGCCCCCCGCGCGATCTGCTCGTGCGACGGACGAATCCGCATCTCGCACCCGGCAAGATACAGCGTGCGGAACCCCAACCGGTGGAGAATGTCGATCGCCTGCACCAGCGAGTCGGCCCAGTCGACGATTCCCTTCGCGGCCGGCGAGAGGAAATCGGCGTACCCGCGCGACTTGTCGCGCTCGAAGAAGAACGTCGCCGGGCACTCGCAGACCTTGAAGGTCGTCTCGGGGACGAGTTCCATCGCCCGCCGCCGGTGGATGAACTTCGTCACGCCGGCATCGAGGTAGATCGAGCGATGAAACCGGCACGAGGGATCGTAGCTCGTCCAGAACGTGGGCCGCACGAGTTGCGTCCCCGCGAGATTCACCGCCATTTTCGGCACGGGCGACCGGGCGATCGCCTCGCAATCGAGCGCGGCGAGCGACGGCCCGCCTCCGATGATCCAACACGCGGACGGCGCCGGCCCGGCGAAGGCGTCTTCGAGAGCGACTTCGGTGCGCGTGCCGTCGGTGTGCAGGCGGTGGAACATGGGGGGTGGTCCGCTGTCGGTTGTCCGTTGTCAGTCGTTCGTGGTCGGTGGTGCCCGCGGAACTGTTGAGCCGCGACCGACGGGAAGCGCGGGGGGAGGCTGGATCGCGCCGGAAGTCTTTTTCGGGTCCTGGGTTGCGCTGATCGAATCCGGTTTGCGACGGCGGGTAACCGGACGGACGACCGGGAGGCATGCTAAAGGCAGCCTTTACCATGTCGGCGCGAGGTGATTCTTGTTATAGGCAGCGTAGCGCAAGCGCGCGCGTTCGTTGCAGGACTTGCTGGCCGCCGGGGCGAGCCTGCTGGGGCCGGACCTCGCGGAGAAGCCGTCGGATGCGACTTCCCCCGCTCGTGATCCGGCGATCGAAATTCGCCGTTGACTTACTGAGTCGTTCCAACTTCGGTCTCCACCGCTCCGGCAGCGCAAGGTCTTTACGCTGAAAGCGTTGCACATCACAGCCCAGGGTCGCTCGCGAAGCGGGCGCCCTGGGTCACGCGATCCACGACGCGCTTCTACCCTGAAAGGGTTGCACAATCGCGGAAGGCCCGAATTTCAAGAGGATCCTCGAATCGTCGTGGTTGTCGAACCCTTTCAGGGTACGCGCGCCCGGGGAGCGGCAACCCAGGGTGCGCTCGCTCCGCGAGCGACCCTGGGCCCCTTCGGCGTAAGGCCTTGCGCAACCGACGCTGGACTGTCGGGAACTTGAAAGTACTGTCATTGTGATAACCGGGCATCGCGGCCGCGCGCCTCGATGGCGGGGGCGTTTCGAACGGGAGGGGCCTCCGACCTTGGGCGGCGCCAGGCGGATGACGGGTTCGTATCGAAAGGACAGGGACATGATTCGCGAGCAACGCATTCGTCCGACGACCGGCTGGGGGATGCTGCCGGTTTCGCTGACGCTCTTCTTCGGGTCGCCGGTGCTGTTCATCTTCTGGTTGATCGCGATCGCCGATCGGGCGCCGGGACTGCTGTCGTTCTTCGTCGTGCTGGCGTTGTTCGCCGGATTTCTGGCGGGGCTGATTTCGTCGTTCGGCTTCCTGGCGGTGCAGCCGAACGACGCACGGGCGCTGCTGTTGTTCGGCGAGTACCGCGGGAGCGTGGTCGAATCCGGATTCTACTGGGTCAACCCGTTCTACTCGAAGAAGAAGATCTCGCTGCGGATTCGCAACTTCGAGACCGGTTCGACGATGACGCCCGAAGTCAAGGACGCCGCCGGCACGGTGACGCAGCATCGCTCGCGGTCCTCGGGGCGAGCCTCCAAGGTGAACGACCGCGACGGCAACCCGATCGAGATTTCCGCCGTCGTCGTGTGGCGGGTGGTCGACACGGCCGAGGCGCTGTTCGAGGTCGACGACTACGAGGACTTCGTCGCCGTGCAAAGCGAAGCGGCGCTGCGGAACCTGGCGAGCCGGCATCCTTACGACAGCGAGGATCATGAGGTCTCCTTGCGGGGCAGCATCGCGGAAATCTGCGAGCAACTGCGGGGCGACATTCAAGAGCGACTCGGGAAGGCGGGTGTGGAAGTGATCGAGGCCCGCATCAGCCATCTCGCGTACGCGCCGGAGATCGCGGCCGCCATGCTGCAGCGGCAAGCGGCCCAGGCGGTGGTCGCGGCCAGAACGCGGATCGTCCACGGGGCGGTGAGCATGGTGCAGATGGCGTTGCAGCAACTCGCCGATGAAGGAGTCGTCGAACTGGATGGCGACCGCCGCGCGGCGATGGTGTCGAACCTGCTCGTCATCCTCTGCGGCGACAGGCACGCGCAACCGGTGATCAACACGGGGACGCATCACGGGTGACGCGCAGACAGGCCGGATTTCGAAACTCGAGTGACGAAGGAATGACGACCGCGCGTGGGGCAGGCTTTCCAGCCTGCCCGTGACTCGTGCTTCGAGGAAACACCACGGGCAGACAAGGATGTCTGCCCCACGCACGGCGGACGGTCAGGCAATCGGTCCGACAGTGATCGGGTGGTATCAAGTCTCGATTTCTTCGCTTTGCGCGACGTCCTCCCTCCACGCTCTACAACTGACGACGGACAACTGACGATGGACTACCGAAAGCGGCGGGGTGGCTGGGGTCGATCCGCCGCGTGACGTCGTTCCACGTCGAAGGACGTTGCTCGGCGGATCGCCCCCAGCGATGGGCGGGCGCGTCGGCGATTCGCTGGGGGCTTCGCTTCGCTACGACCCCAGCCACCCCCTCAACTCTCAACTCTCAACTCTCAACTCTCAACTCTCAACTCTCAACTCTC
>JBBDNT010000052.1:4075-7364 GCA_040877445.1 Planctomycetaceae bacterium | reverse complement strand
CGGGGCCGCTTCATCGCGCCCGGAAGTTCGCTGAGAGATTGGTCGCGGCGAGCAGCGGCGGCTTCCCCGCCGTGCCGCGAATCGAAGGCCGTCGCGCGGTGCGACCGCTCACCGCGAGCCGCTGCCCAGGAAGCTGAACAGGCCCTTCTTGCGCTTTTCGTCGGCCGGCTCGGCGGCGGGGAGGGCGGCGGCGTCGAGATGCCGCGCCAAGTCCTCGATCGAGCGGGTCAGCTTGGCCTTGGGGGCCTGCATGAGGAGCGGCACGCCGTTGTTGCGGGACTCGACCATCGAGGGATAGTCGTTGGGGATCTGCCAGAAGATTTCGCGGCCGATGGTCTCGAGCGCCTTCGAGAGGCTGATCTGCGTGTCTTCCAGTCCGAGCCGGTTGACGACGACCTTGACCTTGTCGGCCATCCCCTCGGTATGGTCGAGGAACTGCATCAGGCGGACGACGTTCCGCAGGCAGGGGAGGTCGAGCTGGGTGACGAGCAGCACGCTGTCGGAAGCGCCGATCGCCGCCATGTCGAGCGCGCCGTAGTTCTTGCTGATGTCGATGACCACGTGCGTGAAGGTCGCCTTCAGCAGCGCGAGAACGCGGCGGAGTTCGTCCGGCGTGATGGCGGCGGCGTCTTCCATCTGCACGGGGCGGGGCAGCAGGAACGCGCCGCACTCATGATGCGTGAGCGAGCGCTTCAGCAGCGAGTAGTCGAGCCGGGTGATGTTCTCGGCGACGTCCTGAATGGTGTAGTCGGGAATGATGTCGAGCCAGACGTCGGCGTCCCCCAGCGCGAGGTCGAGGTCGACGACGGCGACGCTGTTCTGCTCGTTGCGGGCGAAGGTGCAGGCGAGGTTGATGGCGAGCGAGGTGCAGCCCACGCCGCCGGAGACGCCGGCGACGGTGACCAGCGTGCTTTTGCGGACGCGACCCTCGCCGGCGACTCCGCCGCGGGTGTGCTCGATGCGGTCGAGCGCGGCGAGGAAGTCTTCAAGTCTCAAGGGGAGGCTGAGGAACTCGCGGGCGCCGTTCCGCATCGATTGCAGGATCAGGCTGCCTTCCTGCGAGCTGCTGACGACCAGCACGCTGCAGTTGGGCATGTCGTGAGCGATGCGGGCGATCAGCGCCAGGCCCCGCGTCGCGTCGGCGTCGAGGGAGACGAGCGCGATGTCGGGCTTCGTCTGCTGGATGACGTCGGTGAAGAACTCGTAGCGGGAGCATTCCGCCTCGAGCCACACACGGTCGATGCCGAGCAGCAGGTTCTTGAGAGACGCGCGAGTCACGTCGTTGGGATCGACGATCGCGAGTCGGACGACCGTTTTCATCTTGGCCTCGTGAGAGTGAAATCGCTCAGCGGATCCGCGGGTTGATCAGGCTGGGCCGCGTCGGCGGGTTCGCGCCCTGTTGGGAGTAGCCGTTCGACCCGCGGCCGGCGGAATACTCGGGAGTCGCGCGAGGGTTCCAGGCGGCGGGCCGCACCGCGCCGCGGCGCGGGGCGGGAGCGCGATCGGCGTCCGCGTCGGCGTCGCGGTAGCGGCTGAACTGTTCGAGGTCCGGAATGCCGCTCGAAGTCGATTCCGGCATGGGGGACTGCTGCGGCGGGGCGATCAACCCCGGCCCTTCGGCGGGCGGCGGCGTCGCGGGGCCGTAGTGTTCGGGAGGCGCGGCCGATCCCGGAAGGGGCGGAGCATAATAGGACGGCGCCTGCCCTCCCGGAGGGAGCGCCCCATGACCGACGGGCGGCGGCATCGTGCCGGGAGACGCGAAGCCGTCGTAACCCATGGGCGGACAAGCGCCGGGATGGCCCAGGCACTCGTCGCCGAAGTCCGGCACTTCGAGCAACCCGTACCAGCCGAACTCGCGGTCCGTGGGGGTCGAGCTGAACAGTCCGGGGCCGCCGGGGGGAATCTGGCTGGCGAGCAGCGGTCCCGCCAGTTCCGGCGTGACCATGATGACCATTTCGGTCTCGGTGTCGGTGTAGCTTTGACGGCGGAACAACGTGCCCACGTAAGGCAGTTCGCCCAGGAACGGGACTTTGTTCGTCTGCGCCAGCTTCGACCACGAGATGAGACCCGCCAGCACGTAGGTTTCGCCGAACCGCATTTCGACGGCCGTGTTCACCCGTCGGGTCGTCAGGCCGGGGACGCGAATGCCCTGCACCTCGACCGCGTTCGTGAAGTCGCGGTCGGAGACCTCGGGCTGCAATTCGAGCCGCACCCGGCCGTGGCCGAGCATGTGCGGGACCGCCTCCATCCGCACGCCGAACTCGCGCCATTCGATCGACACGGTTCCCAGGCTTTGCGGGACGAGGATCGGGAACTCGCCGCCGACAAGCATGTTGGCGGGTCGGCCGTTCGAGGTGTTGAGCGTCGGCTCGGCGAGGATCTTCAGCAGCGACTCTTGCTTCAGGGCTTCGATGAACCCCTGGAAGATGCTGTTGTCGCGGATGATCCCGAACGAAATGGTGGGGTCGACCAGCCGCGCGGGGTTGACGGTCAGGGCGGGGGTGGCGCCGCCGAGGGGCGCGGGGAGGCGGTAAATCGGGGTGTGCGTCCCGGGGGTGCTGGCGACGTAGCCGTCCGGTCCCAGGTGCAGGAAGTTGAAGCCCAGGCGGCGGAGCTTGGAGCGCTGGACTTCCATGATCTTGACCTTGAGCTGCACCTGCTGCGAGCCGCCGACTTGCAGGTGGTTCAGCACGCGGGGATAGAACTGTTCGGCGATCTCGACCATTTCGGTGATGTGCTCGGGCTGCGTGACCCAGCCGCGAAGCATCACCGCGTCGCGAATCTCGGTGGCTTCGACGGCGGCGTGGGGGAACACGCGGCTGAGGTAGGCCTGGAGGTGCCTCACGTCGCCTGCGACGAAGACCTCCAGCGTGTGCGTTTGGTCGTGCTCGTCGGTGAGGACCAGCGTGGTGACGCCGGGCGAGAGGGCGTGGACGCGAATCCGGTTGGGGGCCCCCTGCACGCCGGACACGTCGAGGATCTCCGGGTCGAAACCATCGACGCGGGCGATCTTGTCCTTCATCTCGACGATTTTCGCGAAGCGTTCGATGATCTGCATCCGGCCGCGCGTCGACTGGACGCGGAACACCGGCTCGGTGCTCTGAGGTTGCTCGGCGTCCTGCGAATGGGCGGCGGCGGCCAGCGCGGCGAACGCCGTCAACAGGGCGAACAGCGTTCCGGACCGGCGCCGGAGCGTGGAGAAAGCGGGTTGAGTCGGCATCCATGCACCTCGATGAGTCGGATTCCCGCCGCCTTCCGGGCGTGCGGGCGGGGGGGGGGGGGGGGGGGG